>JAJZJC010000043.1 GCA_021810205.1 Actinomycetes bacterium | reverse complement strand
ACGGGCGCCGCGAGCAGCACAGTCGGCGGCGCGGTGGCGGGCACCGTGGGCGGTGCCGCGGGCGCCGTCGTGACAGCGGCGACCTCGACGCTCACAACGGCGACCTCGACGCTCACAACGGCGACCTCGACGCTCACAACGGCGACCTCGGTTGTAAGAACAGTGCTCGGCACTACGACCGGCACGACGAGCAACGCCAGCGCCACGTCAGGCACGACCGGCACGACGAGCACCGCCAGCGCCACGACAGGCACGACCGGCAGCGCCACGACAGGCACGACCGGCACGACCGGCACGACCGGCAGCGCCACGACAGGCACGACCGGCAGCGCCACGACAGGCACGACCGGCACGACCGGCTCGACGAGCACCGCCAGTGGGGGGTTCCTCACACTGCGGGCGCTTCTCGGGGGCTGACCAGCTCGTCGCCGGCACCGAGCTGGTCTGGCGCGCCGTGCTCAGCCGGCGTTGCGGTCGGTCGCCACCGGCCCGTGAGCGGTCAGCTCGTCTGGCAAAAGCGCGCCGTCGCGGTAGGCGAGCCGGCGATGCCGCGCGGCGGGGACGCGCGCCCCGGGCACGACCAGCCCCGTCAGGTTCAACGGATCGGACGCGGCGATGGAGAGCTCGGTGCTGTCGATCGTGCCTGCGACGCTCGAGAGCAGCTCCGCCGCCTCGCTGAGGGCGTACTGCTCCCCGGACAGCCCGGCAACGAACCGGCCACCCAGGCACAGCCCGCGCGCCTCGAGGCGGCGCAACGCGCGCACGACGTCACGCCACGGCACGCGGTAGGGCTCACGCGCCCACAGCTCCCAGGCGACAATGCCCCAGCGCAAAAGGAGCTGGCCGGCCACGGTCTCGGCGAGCTCCTCGCCTTTGGCGCCCCCGGTATCCCCGTCCCCGACGCCCCCGTGCCTGTCGTGCTTCTCACCACCTGCGCCCGGCGATCGTGTTCCTGACGCCCCCGGCAAAAGCGACCAGCGCCCCTCCCCGACGCCCGAGCCCACCGCGGCGCGCCGGGATGCGAGGCCGACGCGTCCGACGGAGCGATGGCGCTGGCGGGCCCGCCAGCGCTGGCGGGTCGAGAGCAAGGACCGCACCGCCGAGAAGGCGTCGGCCGTCACGAGCCCCCGAGCGACGAGGTCCCAGAGTCCCTCGTCGACCTCGACGGGAAGCCGCCGGGCGGCAGATCCCAGCTCGGAGCGGAAGCACGCGCCGCGGCCACGCAACACCTCGAGCAGGTCCGCGGCAGGGCCGGCTGCCGGGTCCGGTGGGCCGTCGCTCGAGCGCACTGCCGTGAGCTGCCATTCGAGGTCGTCACGCACCACGAGGGCAAGCGGCGTAGCCGGCGACGGCACCGCAGCGCCCCGTCGCTCGTCGAGACGCGCAGTGAGCCGCCCCCAGGCGACCTCCCCCCCCAAGCAGAGCTCGTCGAGCCAGTGCGGGTCATAGCCGACCACACGCGCAGCGAGGATCTCGCTCTCCCAATCGCCGGCCGGCGCCTCGATGCCCTGGAGCTGTTCGATCACCGCGAGCAGCCCGGCACGGCCTTCGACGCGGGTGC
Source organism: Actinomycetes bacterium (assembly GCA_021810205.1). GTDB lineage: Bacteria > Actinomycetota > Acidimicrobiia > Acidimicrobiales > RAAP-2 > JAJYVT01. The sequence continues at coordinate 21,643 of JAJZJC010000043.1, read as the reverse complement.
CGGGTGCCAGGTGTTGCCAGCGCACGAGCATCCGCAAGTAGTCGCCGATGCTCGCCGCACTGACCGCCCGGCGGCGCTGCGAGCGGCTCGCCCGGTACAGGCGGACGAGCAGGTGGCGCACGCACCACCGTCCGTTGGGCAGCCGGAAGGCGGCACCCGATCCCTCGAGGCGCGCGAGCGCCGTGCGCGCTCGCGCCTCGGACATCGGCGCCCCGCGCAGCGGGCCCGGTGGCAACGTCGCGTCGGCGACGAGCGTCGCGACGTCGACGGGACCGCAGATGTCGAGGTGCCCCCGGATGCACGCCGCGGCAGCCTCGTCGTCCGTGCCCAGGGCCATGGCCTGCGCCCGGCACTGGATCGCCGCCCAGTCGCCGTCGACCACCACCGCCCGCCCGTCGGCCTCGAGGATCTCGAACCACCGTCGCCACTCGGCAACGGGCCGGCAGCGCACCACAGAGAGGAGCAGGTCGGCCAATTCGTGCTCGTCGCGCGGCTGGGGACGCATCTGCTCGAGCACTTCGGCGAGCGCGTCCGGATGGATCGGAGCGAGCTCTCCGGCGGGCACGGGAAGCCCGTCGTCACCCGTGCCGAGCCCCCGGCGCAGCGGTACCGCGCGGCTGCGACGCTCCTCCAAGGGCGCCCCGTCGAGGAACGTGTAGGGCCTGCCCGTCAGGATCCCGTGCGCGAGCACCGACGGCTCGGCGGAGTCGACGACATGCGCGGCGATGCGCCCGGACTCGAGCGCCCGACAGAGCGCCACGAGCCCTGTCGCGTCCAGCGCCTCGGTGAGGCAGTCGGTCACCGTCTGGCGCACGAGCACATGGTCGGGGACCGGGATCGGCCCCGGTGCCGTGTTCTCCTGGCACGCCGCGAGCGCGGGCCACGCTGCGGCGAGCAGGTCGTCGGCCTCCATGCGCTGGAGGTGGATGGGGCGTCGCTGGCCGCCTCGGGCGCGCGGCAGCACAAGGGCACGGTTGCAGTTCCAGCGCCATCGCGCCTGGAGCATCGGATGCGCCAGCACCGCTTGGACGAGGATGTCTCGCGCGGTGCGGCTCTTGACCATCGATGGCACGTCGGAGAGCAAGAAGCTGTGCTGGAGGCCGAGTGAGAGGCACACCGTGTCGTCGTCTGCCGCGGCCTGGAGCTCGAAGTCGAAGGTGACGCAGAACCGCTTGCGCAGCGCGAGTCCGAGCGCGCGGTTCACCCGCCCGCCGAAGGGCGCGTGGACGACGAGCTGCATGCCCTCGCTCTCGTCGAAGAACCGCTCGATCACGATGCACTCGTGCGTCGGTAGGACGCCGAGCGCACGCCGTCCCGCGGCGAGATAGTCGACCACCTGTGCCGCCACGTCCTCGCCGACCCCGGCGACATCGGCGACGGCGCGACGCGCGACCTCGAGGGCGTCGGCGGCGCCCTCGGCGAGCAGTGCGTCGACGGTCGCCCGCAGCCGCCCCACGGCCTCGGACAGCTCGGCGGTGCGCGCCGGGGCCTCGCCCAGCCAGAAGGGCACGGTCGGCGGGGCGTCGCCGGCATCGACGACCCTCACGGTCCCCACATCGACCTGGCGCACCCGCCACGAGTGCGTACCGAGGAGGAAGACGTCGCCGATGTTCGCCTCGACCGCGAAGTCCTCGTGCACCGATCCGACGGTGACGCCGTCGGGGTCGAGCACGACGCGGTAGTCACCGGTCTCGGGGATCGCGCCACCCGAGGTGAGCGCCGCCATGCGCGCCCCTCGCCGTGCGCGCAGCGTGGCATGGACCACGTCATGGTGCAGGTAGGCACCGCGCCGGCCCCGACCGGTCACAATGCCCCACGAGACGAGGTCGACGACTCGGTCGAACTCCTCACGCTCGAGCGCCGCGTACGGAGCAGCCGCCCGCGTGAGCTCGTAGAGCGCGCCGACGTCGCACTGCCCTGCAGCGGCGACCTCGGCGACCAACTGCTGCGCGAGCACGTCGAGGGGTGCGACCGGAGACTCGACGGCGTCGAGGCGCCCCTCGCGCACCGCGGCGAGCAGCGCGGTGCACTCGACGAGCTCGTCGCGCGTGAAGGGGTAGAGGCGTCCCGCCGGCGTGCCCTCGACCTGGTGGTTGGCACGGCCCACACGCTGGAGGAACGTGCCGATCGCGCGTGGCGAGCCGATCTGGCAGACGAGCTCCACGGGCCCGACGTCGATCCCGAGCTCGAGCGACGCCGTCGCCACCAGCGCGCGCAGCTGACCGGCGCGCAGGCGCGCCTCGACGCTGCGGCGTCGCGCGGTCGACAAGCTGCCATGGTGCGCGGCCACCGTGAGCTCTTCTTCGTCCGCGAGGCTGCCCGGTTCCCCCTCGGGCGTCTCGGCGAGACGCTGCGCGAGTTGGTGCGCGACGCGCTCTGCCATCTTGCGCGTGTTGACGAAGACGAGCGTGGTGCGATGCCGGCGCACATGGGCAGCGATGTTGTCGAGCACGTCCGCGAACTGCTGGTGGCTGGCAACGGCCTCGAGCTCGGCGGCCGGCAGCTCGATCGCGACGTCGAGGTCCCGGCGGTGCCCGCAGTCGACGATGACGGGCAGCGGACGCGAAGCGCCCGACAGGAGCCGCGCCACGGTCTCAAGCGGCCGCTGGGTCGCCGACAGCCCGATGCGCTGGAGCCGGTGCCCACCGGGGTGCGCGCCCGCGTCGTCGGACATGGCACCACCGGCGCCGGCCACGACATCGCCGGCCACGACATCGCCGGCCACGACATCGCCGGCATGGTGGCGGTCTGCGGCGACGAGGCGCGAGAGGCGCTCGAGGCTGAGCGCGAGATGGGCGCCGCGCTTGTCGCGCGCCAAGGTGTGCACCTCGTCGACGATCACCGTGCGCACGTGGCGCAACATCTCCCGGGACCCTGCCGCGGTCAGCAAGAGGTACAGCGACTCGGGGGTGGTGACAAGGAGGTCCGGCGGGTGCCGACGCATCCTGGCTCGCTCGGCGGGCGGCGTGTCACCCGTGCGCACCGCGACGGTCAGTGCCGGCACGGCGAGCCCGAGCTCCTCGGCCGCTCGACGGGCGCCGTCGAGCGGCACCGCCAGGTTCTCCTGGACGTCTGCGGCGAGCGCGCGCAGCGGCGAGATGTAGAGGACCTCTGGTCCCGGCCCTCGGCTGTCTGGCTCCCCCGGCGCCGCCCCGGCGCGCCGGCGGAGCGCAGCGTCGATCGCGACCATGAAGCCGGTGAGGGTCTTGCCGGTCCCCGTGGGTGACGCCACGAGCACGTCGAGCCCCTCGCGGATGCGCGGCCACGCCGCGGCCTGCGGCTCGGTGGGCCCCTCGGGGAACCGGCGCCGGAACCACGTGGCGAGCGCCGGATGGAAGGGGTCGAGCTCGGGGGCGGAGGCGGGCGTCATCTCGCGACCATTCCACCAGCCGATCGTGACTCATCGAGTACCGCAGCCACCTCCTGACGGCCGGCGTCGATGAGCTCGGGGGTGCTCGAGAAGTCTCGGTAGGCACCTGCGGGATCGCCCCCACCGCTGAAGACGAACACCTCGACGTCGGGCGGCAGGTTCGAGAGCTCCCGCACGAAGCGGGCATGCACGGCAACGAAGAACCCGGTGAGCACCGCCTCGATCGGACGGCGCGGCGGACGGGGGCGATAGTGCAGCGGTCCGCAGAGCAGCACGTAGATCCGCGTGGCGCCCTGCTCGATGGCACGGCTGATCGGCACGTTGTCCACCACCCCGCCGTCGACGAGGACGTCGCCGTCAAGGGTGACCGGGGGGAAGATCGCGGGGATCGCGGCCGACGCAAGGATCGCCTCGATCGCCGGGCCCTCGGTGAGCCAGCGCTCCCTCCCGTCCTGGAGCGAGGTGGCGACCACTTCGAAGGGGATCTTGGAGTCCTCGAGGCGCGAGAAGCGGAGCCCGTCTTCGAGCAGCTTGCGCAGCCCGACGTTCGAGTGGACCGCAGGGCGCTGCTGGAAGAAGGTCCAGGGACCGTGGATGGGGGTGCGCGGGAAGATCGTGTCCCCCGACAGCGAGCGCCAGACCGTCTCTAGGTGTGTGATCCCCCGCGGCGTCGGGTCGCCGCTGTAGGCCGCGCCGTTCACCGCGCCGACCGACGCACCGTAGACGCGGTCGGCCCGGATACCCCGGTCGACGAGCTCAGCGAGCATGCCCACCTGCACCGCGCCGCGGTTGCCGCCGCCGGCGAGCACGAAGGCGGTGTGGGTCTCCCCCGCTTGCCGCCGCGCCCGCCCGCGGCGGGCGACCCGCTCCCACCACGGCTCGCGACCCGTGCCGATCGGGCTCGGCTCCACGGCGCTCACCGGGCGCGCGGACCGCCGCCTCGAGGACCCTGGCCGCCACGGGGGCCCTGGCCGCCACGGGGGCCCTTCGACCCCTTCGGACCGGGGGCGTGCCCGTTCATGCGCGGCGGGGGCGTGCCGGCGCGCACGTCGCGTGCAGGCGCCTGTCGACGGGCCCACTCGGCGCGCCCGGAGCGGTCCCGCTTCACCGCCATCGCACGGTGACGACCGCCAGCACCACGAACGCCACCACGAACAGGCCGAAGACCGCGTCGAACGCCGTGCCCGCTCCGAGCAGCCGGGGGGGCGCGGCCTCGAGCGCCGCGGAGATGAGGTGGGCCGGCAACGTCGCCACGCGCTGAGGCTAGGGGACGCGCGGGCGCTCGTCACACCCCGCGGGCACACTCGATCCGTGCCACGCGCGACCGCAGCCTCCATCCGCTCCGCCGGCGCCGACCGCGCGTCACGGACCACCTGCTCCGAGCGCGCGTCTGGTGCAGTCGAGCGCCCCCCCATGCGCAGGCGCGCCGAAGCTCCGACAGCCGCGGCCCGGCCAGGCAGCCCAGCGGGGGTGGACCTGCTCACGCGCCTTCGGGCTCCGGGCCGGCCCCGCCCCGCCGTGGACGCCGGGCTCGCTGGCGGGCTCCGAGCGTGGCTCGAGGACGCGGTGGCGCCATGGGTACAGCGTGCGCCGCACGACCGCGCGCTGCACGACCGCGCGCTGCACGTCACCGGTGCCGCGGCGGCGAACATCACCGGGTCGGTCGGCGTCGACGGAGACCTGGACGCCGCACGGGACGCCGTCGCACGGGCGCTGTTCTGCCTCGTCGTCTTGGGATACGAGGTCCGCCACCCCCTCGACGACGCGCTCGCCGTGCTCTCGGTCGACGAGCAGGACGCGGCCGGCGCGGACCGGTTGCGCCACGTGCGCCCGGCCAGGCGCGCGATCCTGCGGCGCGACGCCGCCCTGTTCGCCGGCGCCATCGCCGAGCAGTGGTGCCCGCCCCCACCGGCGTGGCTTCCTCGCATCGGCGAGCAGCTGCGCGTCCCGCTCGCCGGAGGCAGGGTCGTCCTCGCGGCGTCTGCCGACCTGGCGCTCGGCGGGCCAGCCGCCAAGACCGCCTCGGTGTGCATGGTGCAGGTGCGTGCGGCAGGACCGAGCCAGGGCGACCAGCGCGTTCGCCGTTTCCTCGCGCTCGCCGAGACCTTGCGCAGCGGTGCCCCGCCGTTGCGGGTCGCGACCTACTGCGCCGCGACGGGCGACCTGTGCTGCGACGACGTCACCGACGACCTGCTTGCCCTCGCCGTCGACGACGTCGCCACCGCGCTCGGCGCCCGAGAAAGCGCCGGTGCGGGCACGTCAGCATGCGTGTTCGCCGCCACCTCAGGGGCTCCCCGATGCGCATGACTCCGTCGCTCCCGACGGTCGCGCTCGCGCCTGGCCCGCTGACCCTGCCACGTGCGCGGGCGCTCACCGACGCGCTCGTCTGCGCGTCGCCGCCGTACCCCGCCCTCGACACAGCGCCGCGCCTCGCCGAGCGACTGGCGCACCTGATCGCCGGTGCGGTGGCGCACACCGGCCCCGTTTCGGTCGCCGATCAGGGCCACCGCTCGCGCGACGCGACCACGTGCATGCGGATCGGCGCCTACCAGCTTCTCTCGGCCGGTCGCACGTCCTCGCAGCACGCAGGTCCGGTGAGCGGGACCACGAGACCATTCAGATGGACGGCCCGGCGCGCCCGGCGCACGATCGGGCTCGCCGGGCTCCGCATGATCCTCGAGAAGCAGGCGGGCACGCCCGCAGAAGGCGTCGCCGCGGTCGTCGCGAGCGCAGGCGGCGCCGACGCGCTGGGGACACGCCGGCCCGGCTCGTGCGCCGACTGGCTCGACTCGCTGCCCCCGGCCGCGCGAGTAGGGGTGCGCGCCGAGGCGACGACGTGGGCGACGCAGCTGTGGTCGGCGCTCGAGTGGGGACGAGTCGAGACGGCAGCGCTCGTCGGCCCGCCCGACCGTTGGTGGGTGTGCGGCGACCGCCTGCGCGTGGCGCTGCGGGGTCGAACCGACGTGCGCATCTCGAGCGCCGGTGGGGTGCACCTCTCGATGCTCGCGAGTCAGCCGACCGCCGAGAGCCGTCTCGCGCTCTGCCTCTCCGCGCTCGTCGAGCTGCTCGCCAACGGACCGGGGGAAGTACCGGCGCGCGTGGCAGGCTGGTGGCCGGAGGCGGGCAAGGCATGGATCGTGCCCGTCGACGACGCCGCGCTCTGCGCCGTCGCCACCCTGGCCGGACACGCAGCGGCGGTGCGGGCGGGCGGCCCTGGGCTGGGCACGTCGGCTCGCTGAGCCTGCACGCAGCGCGGGCCTGCCCCGGCGCCGGGTGCGGCCCCGGCGCCGGTAGGGTGGCAGCTCCCCATGGCAACCACCCGAGACGACATCAGGAACGTGGCGATCGTCGCGCACGTGGACCACGGCAAGACGACGCTGGTCGACGCCATGCTTCGGCAGACCGGTGCGTTCGGCACGCATCAAGAGGTGGTCGATCGCGTCCTGGACTCGGGTGACCTCGAGCGCGAGAAGGGCATCACCATCCTCGCCAAGAACACGGCAGTGCACTTCGGCGGCGTCAAGATCAATATCGTCGACACGCCCGGCCACGCGGACTTCGGTGGCGAGGTCGAGCGGGGGCTCACGATGGTCGACGGCATCCTGCTGCTGGTGGACGCGTCGGAGGGCCCCCTCCCCCAGACGCGCTTCGTCCTCCGCAAGGCGCTCGAAGCCCGCCTGCCCGTCGTGCTCGTGGTGAACAAGGTCGACCGCCCGGACGCGCGCATCGACGAGGTCGTCCACGAGGTGGAAGAGCTCTTCTTGGACCTCGATGCCGACGAGGACCAGATCGAGTTCCCGATCCTCTTCTCCAACGCCCGGGCGGGCTGGGTCACGACCGAGCGCCACGCCACCGGCAAGGACCTCGAGCCCCTCTTCCGCGCTATCGTCGACCACGTCCCTGCACCGGTGTACGACCCGGGCGCGCCGGTCCAAGCGCTCGTGTGCAACCTGGACGCGTCGCCCTACGTCGGGCGGCTCGCGATCTGCCGCATAAAGCACGGCACGCTGCGGCGAGGGGCGCTCGTCAGCTGGTGCCGCCTGAACGGCATGGTGGAGCGCGCCAAGATCGCCGAGCTGTACGTCACCGAGGCGCTCGAGCGGGTCCCGGCGGAAGAAGCCGGCCCCGGGGATATCGCGGCGATCGCGGGCATCGCGGAGGTGACGATCGGCGAGACCATCGCGGACCCCGACAATCCCGTCGCGCTGCCGGCGATCACCGTGGACGAGCCGAGCCTCACCATGACCATCGGCATCAACACGTCGCCATTGGCCGGTGCCGACGGGACGAAGCTCACCGCGCGGCTGGTGAAGAACCGCCTCGACACCGAGCTGGTCGGCAACGTCTCGTTGCGGGTCTCGCCGACGGAGCGCCCCGATGCCTGGGAGGTCCAAGGCCGTGGCGAGCTGCAGCTCGCGGTGCTCGTCGAGACGATGCGACGCGAGGGGTTCGAGCTCACGGTCGGCAAGCCCCAGGTCGTGACGCGCCGGATCGACGGAACGGTGCACGAGCCGATGGAACGCGTGGCCATCGACGTCCCCGAGGACTACCTCGGCGTGGTGACCCAGCTCCTCGCGCTGCGGCGTGGGTCGATGCTCGAGATGGTGAACCACGGCACCGGCTGGGTGCGCCTCGACTACCGCGTCCCGGCACGCGGCCTCGTCGGCTTCCGCACCGAGTTCCTGACCGAGACGCGAGGCACCGGGGTCCTGCACCACGTCTTCGACGGCTGGGCGCCGTGGCAGGGCGAGCTGCGCACGCGGCGCAACGGCTCGATGGTGGCCGATCGGCGCGGCGTCACCACGACCTACGCGCTGATGAACCTCCAAGAGCGCGGCTCGATGCTGGTCGGTCCCGCCCAGGACGTCTACGAGGGAATGATCGTCGGGGAAAGCTCGCGCGCCGACGACATGGACGTGAACCCCACCAAGGAGAAGAAGCTCACGAACGTGCGCTCGTCGACCGCCGAGGAGCTCGAGCGGTTGACCCCGCCGACGGTGTTCTCGCTCGAGCAGGCGCTCGAGTTCATCGCCGACGACGAATGCGTGGAGGTGACCCCCAAGACCGTGCGGCTGCGCAAGGTGGTCCTCGACGCGGCGATCCGCGGCCGCCAGCGCGGGCGGTCGCGATCGGAGCGTGCCGGCTCCGCCGACAGCTAGCCTCGCTGGCGCGTCGCCGGGCTCCCGCGCACGGGCGTGCCGTGGCGCCACCACCCGGAGGGATGGCAGAGCGGACAAATGCGCGGCTCTTGAAAAGCCGTGGGGCTCCGGCCCCCGTGGGTTCGAATCCCACTCCCTCCGCTCCACGAGCGTCGACGCGGGGCGCGGCGTGGGCGCGGCGTGGGCGCGGCGTGGGCGCGGCGCGTTCCTGGGCACACGAGGGCGCAGCCTGGTGAGCAACCGAGCGTGAGGAGCGGAGGAGCAAGGTGGCCGAGGCGGACCAGAGGACACGGCGCGCGAGCGATACGGAGCTCGCAGACCTCGACGCGATGCGCCTCGCCCTCGCAGAGGCGCGGCTGGCGGTCGCCCACGACGACGTCCCAGTGGGCGCGGTCGTCGTGCACGAGGGTCGGGTCGTCGCCGCCGCGCACAACGAGCGTGAGCGCAGGGCGGACCCGACGGCCCACGCCGAGATCCTGGCGCTTCGCGCCGCGGCAGAGGTCCTCGGGAGCTGGCGCCTCGTCGGCGCAATGGTGGCGGTCACGCTCGAACCGTGCCCGATGTGCGCCGGGGCTCTCGTCGCAGCGCGGGTGGGCCGCCTCGTCTTCGGGGCCGCCGATCCCCGGGCAGGCGCGTGCGGGTCCCTCTACAACCTGTGCTGCGATCCGCGGCTGAACCACGAGGTGGCGGTCGTCCCTGGGGTCCTCGAGACAGAGGCTGCCGCGATGCTCCAGGGTTTCTTCGCCGAGCGCCGAGCGTGACGAACTAACCTCTGCGGTGGAGGCGTGCGAGAGCGGCCGAATCGGACGGTCTCGAAAACCGTTGTACCCCCTGGGTACCGTGGGTTCAAATCCCACCGCCTCCGCTCGGCGTGGGCATGGCTCACGGAGCGGCCGGCCGCCGTCGATGCCGTGGCCCTCGTCCGGCATCGGCGGTGGTCGGCACCCGCCAGGGCGGTTCGGACACCTCGCGCGAGCACCCCTGGAGCCTCCTGCTACGCTCCATGCGCCGGTCCTCGCGACCGGCAGCCGGCACGAGGCTGGCGGGGTCTGATTCGAGTTCCTGTTCGGAATGGGCCTTAGGACCTGACAGGAGCTGCCGCTCTCGGCGCATCACACCGAGTCGTCCCGCACGCGCGTCCCCCCCGTTGGGTCGAGCGCGAGACCAGGCTCCTCAGCGTTCCCTCGACATGCACAAGCAATAATGAAGAATAAGAAGAATAGGAAGAAAGTAGACAGAAAATGCCGGTTGGTACCGTGAAGTTCTTCAACAACGAAAAGGGATACGGATTCGTGTCGCGTCCCGACGGCGAAGACGTGTTCGTCCACTACTCGAACCTCGAGGGGTCAGGCTTCCGCACCCTGGAGGCTGGTCAGCAAGTCGAGTTCGAGATCGGCCCGGGGCGCAAGGGCGACGAGGCGCGCAACGTCAGGGTGATCTGAGCGCCCCCGCGCTCTGTCGGAGCCTTGTCGGCTGCACGCCGCGAGGCTCGGAGAACGAGAGAGAAGGGGTGACCATGGCACGTCCACGTACCACCGTCGGAAAGCTCGAACGCGACCAGGCCAAGCGCGACAAGGCGAGGGCCAAGCAGGAGAGCCGGCTCGCACGCCGAGCCGACCAGGCGGACACCGCAGACGCGGCGCCCGCTCCCGCCGAGGACCAGGCGGCGCTGCTCGCGCAGTTCGCCCGCCTGCACGAGGACCTCGCCGACGGGCGCATCTCCATCGACGAGTTCGAGACCCGTCAGGAGGAGCTCAGGAAGCGCCTCAGGATCGACTGAGCACGGAACTGCCGCACGGCATCCCGCGTGGCATTAGCGATCAACGGCGCCGGAGACCGGATCGGTCCCGGCGCCGTTGCGCGTCTCGAGCCATCGCCGGAAGCCGTCCGCGTTCGAGTGGAACCCGTTCAGGATCTCGAGCTTGTCCCGGTGCTCGGCAGGGACCTCGCTCGTGTCGACCGAAAAGCGCGCCGCGAGCGCCTCGGCGATGTCGCGGCCCTCGTGCCATGCCTGCGTGGCAACCTCTGCCCACTGACGCAGCGTCTCCTCCGCCTCGGCGAGGAGCACCTGCGGATCCCCCAGCAGGCCGTAGTGGGCGAGGGCGATTCCACAGGGATGCCGCGCGGCAAACTTGTCGAGCGAGTGCAGCGCCTGGTCGAGGTCGAAGTCGGGGGGCGGCGTGGCCGGCCGCAGCACGCCGGCGTCGGGGAGCCGGACGCCGACGGCGTCCCCGGCGAAGAGGATCCCACTCACCGAGTCGTGCAGTCCGAGGTGGTGCTTGGCATGCCCAGGCGAGTCGACGGCGGTGAGCACCCTGTCCGGCCCGACACGCACCTCTTCTGTGTCGGCGAGCACGTGCAGGCGCTCGGGCGGCGTCGGGTCGAGCCTGCCGTAGAGGGTGTCGAGCAGATCCCCGTACACACGGGCAGCGGAGGAGACCAGACGGCTCGGATCCGCGAGGTGCCTGGCGCCCTTCTCGTGCACATACACCGTCGCGTCTGGGAAGGCCCGCGCCACGTCGCCAACCCCGCCAGCATGGTCGAGGTGGATGTGGGTGACTGCCACGCCCGCGAGGTCGCGGGGACCAAGGCCGAGCTGGTCCAGCGCGGCGAGCAGGACGGGGACCGACGACTGGCTGCCCGTCTCCACGAGCACCGGCGCGGTCCCCTCGACGAGGTAGCCGGCCGTCATGCGCGACCAGCCGCCGAGCAGCGTGTCGATCTGGACGATCCCCGGCGCGATGCGCACCGGATCGGCGACCTCCCGAACCCCTGTGCCGCCCGGGTGGCCGTGGAGATGCCCCCCCGTACCGTGCTCGTGACCGCCGAGCTCGTCGGCGGCGGGGTTCTCGGCGGGGCCGCGCGCGCCGTCGCCGAGTGAGGTGGGTCCGCTCATGCTTGGGAGACCTCGACCACGACCTTCACGTCGTCGGGCGTGCGCTGGAGCGCCTCCTGCCATCGATCGAGCGGCACCTTGCGGCTGACCAGCTGGTCGAGCCAGTTGCGGTCCGCCTTCGCCAGCGCGTCTGCTCCCGCCTCGTAGTGCCGCCGGTTCGCGTTGACCGATCCGACGACCGCCTCGTTGGCGAGCACCATCGAGCGGTTCAGCTGACCCTCGTCGACGGAGATCTCCCGCCCGCCCGAAGAGACCCCGGTGAGGCAGACGACGCCGCCGGGGCCGACATGCTCCATCGCGTCCAGCACCAGGGCCGAGACGCCGGTGCACTCGATGACGACGTCGGGCCCGTCGACCGCGTCCGCGATCACGCCGGTGTGGTACTGCGCGCCCAGCGCACGCACGAGATCGGGCTTCTTGCCCGCCGTCATCTGGTCGATGACATGCACCTCGAGGCCGCGCTGGACCCCGATGAGCGCCGCGAGCAGCCCGATGGGGCCGGCGCCCGTGATGACGGCAGTCCGCGGCTCCCAATGGGCGCGGTGCCCGATCTTGTCGACCTGCTCCCACGCCTTGGCTACGACGCTCGTCGGCTCGAGCAGGACGCCGAGGATGCCGAGCGAGCTGTCCACCTTCACGACGAAATCGGGGGTGATGCGGTAGCGCTCGGAAAGGTAGCCGTCGTGCTCCTTGATGCCGCGTTCGGTGTACTTGCCGTTGCGGCAGAAGTCCCACTCGCCGACCGCGCAATTGCCGCAGGGCACCGGGTCCGGTCGGCGCACGATGCCGACCACGAGGTCCCCGGCAGACACCGGCGCACCCGCAGGCGCGTCCAACACGCGCCCGAGTGACTCGTGCCCGAGGATGAGACGCTCACGGCCCGGCGGCGCCCAGCCGTACGCGCCCGAGAGGATCTCGGCATCGGTGCCGCAGATGCCCACGCCGAGGGTCTCGACGAGGACGGGACCGTCGGACTCCGGCGGGTCGTCCACGTCGGAGAGGGCGGCGGAGCCCTTTTGCAGGGGCACCACGGTCAGCGCCTTCATGCGCGCTCCTTCCTCTTGTTCCCTGTCTGGTCCTCCGACGTGCGCCCACCTTGCGCGCGCCGGCGGATGCTGTTGCGCCGGAAGGCGAGCCCGCCCGCGCGCCAGCGGGCGGATCCCGGGGCGGTCGTCGCGCTCCCGCCGGGCGCGGTCCCGCGCACGCGATCGGCCAGCGACGGCGTCGAGGTCAGTGCATCCTGGCCGGTGAGCCGGCACGCGGTGTTCACGAGCGAGACGTGCGAGAACGCCTGGGGGAAGTTCCCCACGAGCCGGCCGGCCACTTGGTCGTACTCCTCGGCGAGCAGACCGACGTCGTTGCGCAGGGACAGCAGGCGCTCGAAGAGCGCCGTCGCGTCGTCTTCGCGCCCGATCATGTGCAGACAGTCGGCGAGCCAGAACGAGCAGGCCAGGAATGCCCCCTCCCGGCCGGTCAACCCGTCGACGGCGCCGTCGTCCGAAGTGCGGTACCGCAAGACGAAGCCGTCGTCGACGAGCTCGCGCTCGATCGCCTCGACCGTGCTCACCACTCGGGGGTCCGAGGCAGGGAGGAAGCCGACGAGTGGGATCATGAGCAGGCTCGCATCCAACTGGTCGGACCCGTAGTACTGGGTGAAGGCTTGCTTCTTGTGGTCGAAGCCCTTCTCGCAGATCTCCTGGTGGATGTCGTCACGCAACTTGCGCCACTTGTCCAGGGGGCCACGTAGGTCGGGCCACTCTTCCATCGTGCGCACGGCGCGATCGACCGCGACCCAGGCCATGACCTTGGAGTGGGTGAAGTGGCGCCGGGGCCCCCGGACCTCCCAGAGCCCGTCGTCGGGCTCCTTCCAGCCCTCCTCGAGGAACTCGACGAGCTTGGTCTGCAGGTCCCAGATCGCCCGGCTGTGCACGCCGTCGGAGCGGCTGGCCGAATAGAGGGCGGACATCACCTCTCCGTAGACGTCGAGCTGGTACTGGTCGGCCGCGGCGTTCCCTATCCGCACGGGAGAGGAGGACTCGTAGCCGCTGAGCCAGTCGACTTCCCACTCGTCGAGGCGGCGCTCGCCGGCGGCGCCGTACATGATCTGGAGCTTCGAGACGTCACCGGCGGTCGCCCGCAGGAGCCAGTCACGCCAAGCCATTGCCTCCGCGTGATAGCCACCCCGCATGAGCGACTCGAGGGTGAGCGTGGCGTCGCGCAACCAGCAGTAGCGGTAGTCCCAGTTCCGCGCGCCACCGAGGGTCTCGGGCAGCGAGGTGGTCGCCGCGGCGACGATGCCGCCGGTCGGCTCGTACGTGAGCGCCTTCAAGGTGATGAGGGACCGGAGGACGGCCTCTTTGTACGGTCCCTCGTAGGTGCACGCAGACGACCACGACTCCCACCACTGCTCGGTGAGCGCGACGGCGTAGTTCGCGTCGACCGGGCGCGGCGGCTGCTCGTGCGAAGGGAACCAGGTGAGCGAGTAGGTGACGCGTTCACCTTCGCGCACGGTGACGTCGGAGATCGTAGAGAGGTGCTCGCCATGCGTCTCCGCGCCGGTCCACAGCGACACCGCATTCGGCCCGACGGTCGCGGTGAGCAGGTGGTCGTGCCGGGTCACCCATGGGATCGACTCGCCGTAGTCGAAACGGACGACGAGCTCCATGTGGACCGGTACGGTGCCGCGGACGCCCTCGACGACCCGCACCACCTGTGGGCGCTGCTCGCGGATCGGCATGCAGTCGACGAGCCGGATCGTGCCCTCCGCCGTGTCCATCTCGGTCTCGAGGACCAAGGTGTCGCCGCGATAGCGCCGGCGCGTCGCGGTCACGACGCCCGGTGCGCCCGCCGGGGCGATCTTCCAGTAACCGTTGGACTCGTCGCCGAGCAGGCGGGCGAAGCACGCGCCCGAGTCGAAGTGAGGGAGGCAGAGCCAGTCGATGGACCCGTCGGTGCCGACAAGGGCCATCGTGTGGAGGTCCCCGATCACGGCGTAGTCCTCGATCCGAAGTGGCACGGCGGCCATTCTTACCGTGCGACCCCCGTGCGCGGTACTTCGCCCCCGCCATCGAACACCTGGTCGTCGGCGCGGTCGGTGCCTCGTCGTCGGCGCGGTCGGCGGCGCGGCTCAACCGTTGGTGCAGTTGCCCGTGCCCACCGCTGCCGTCCGCGCCTCGTTCGCGAGCACCCGCTGGCGGACGCCGGGCGATGCGAGGGCATAGCCCACGTGAGGGTAGACGGTCGAACGCGAGAAGACGACGCCGATCACCTGGCCTGTGGCGTCGACGAGCGGGCCCCCGGAGTTCCCGGGCTCGACGTTCGCGTCGATCTCGAGCACCTGACGGGTCACTGTGCCCTCGCCGTAGATGTTCCGGCCCTGGGCACTGAGTCCCTGGGCCACCGCGGCGGGGTCGACGGTGAGCGGCCCGTTCTCGGGATAGCCGATGACGGCAGCCTTGGTCCCTGCCGGCGCTGTGGAGGCTGCGATGGTGAGCACCGGGCCGAGCGGCGCTGCCGTACGGAGGATGGCGAGGTCGTATGTCGGGTCGAAATAGACGGTCGTCGCCGGATACACCTGCCCGGCCACCACCACGGTGGTGGCCCTCTCACCGGCGACCACGTGCGCATTGGTCACCACGGCACCCGGACCGACGACGAACGCCGAGCCCTCTTGGACGTAGCCGCAGGCCTGCCCGAGCACCTTGACGGTCGAGGCCTCGGCGCTGCGGGCAAATGCATCGGCCTCTGTCGTGCTCGGCATTGTGACGTGGGCCGGCACCGGCTCGAGCTCGGAGAACACCGGCGGAAATCCCGCGGTGCCGAGGAAGGTCTGCACGCGAGAGAACACATTGGGCAGCGGTGGCATGACGTCGTCGACTGCGTGCACGACGCCGGACCCCTGGATGGCCGAGCTCAGCCAAGTGTACGGCGTCACGACGAGCTCGTTGGCGAGCAGCCACACGACGAAGAGCGTGGCGACGAGCGCGACGCCGACCCCGAGCAGGCTGTCGACGGGTCCGAGCCGTAGCCGTCGCGCTGCCAGGTTGCCGTGCGCGCCGATGATGCGCCCGAGGACGCCGAAGACGACCCCCAGGCCGACCACGAGCGCGATCGAAACGGCCGTCTTGGTGGTCGCGGCGTGGAGCGAGGGCGCGACCACGTCGGTCAAGAGCGCGCCCACCGTCGCGCCGACGGCGAAGCCGACGAGAGAGAGCACCTGGACAAGGGCCCCGACCCGCAGCCCGTGGAGCGCGGAAAGCAGGAGCGCCACGGCGATGACCGCGTCCAGCCAGTTCATCGGGAAGGCCAGTTCATCGGGAAGGCCAGTTCATCGGGAAGGAGGGTACTCACCGCACGCGGCGCGCACGCGGCGCGCACGCGCCAGCTGCGGCACCCTGAGGTGCGTCGGAGCTGACGCGCCTGACGCCCAAGTCATTAGTGTCGGCGCGCATGGAGCCCGTTGCCTACCTCGACGCCATCGCACGAGACTCCCGCATGCTGCTCGACGCGGCGCGCGGCGCGTTGGACGAGCCGGTGCGCGCCTGCCCGCAGTGGGACGTCGCGGACGTCGTCGCCCACATCGGCGTCGTGTGGCGGTGGGCGGCCGATACCGTGGAGCGCGGCGCAGAGACCGCCTCTGGCGAGCGTCCCACCTCGGCCGAACGGAGTGCTCCGCCAGAGGACTGGCAAGAAGGCTCCCTCCTCCCGTGGGCCGCGGCGGGAGCCGAGCGGCTCCTCTACGTCCTGGGCGAGGTGGACCCCGACGTGGGCTGCTGGACGTTCGGGATGCCGAGGACCGCTCGCTTCTGGTTCCGGCGCCAAGCCCTCGAGACCGCGATGCACGCGTGGGACGTCGGCATGGCGGCAGGGGTGCCCGTCGCTCTCGAGACGACCCTGGCGGCGGACGGCGTCGACGAGTTCCTCACCCTCGGGCTGGCGCGTCACCTGTCGCGCCAGCCGGGCACGTGGAACGGCGAGTCGGTGCACCTGCACCGCACCGACGGCGAGGGCGAGTGGCTGGTGCGCCTCGGGCCCGACGGCGCACTGGACGTCACCCGTGCGCACGGCAAGGGCGACGTGGCCATGCGCGGGAGCGCGGTCGACCTGTGGCTGTGGTCGACGAATCGCCGGACGCTCGACGAGACGGGCATCGAGGTGTTCGGCGATGCCGCGATCGCCGCCCGCTGGAGCGAGCAGATCTCGTTCTGAGCTGTGCGCCGTGCGCGCCATGCCAACAGCGGCCGCCCGGCTTCCTGACGTGCCCGACCCCGGGCTACCGCAGCGGTCCCCGTCTCGCCCCGCGCACGACGTCGACGACGGCCATCGCCTCGTCGGGCGTGCCTTTCCCACGCCATGCCACGTGCTGGTCGGGACGGACGAGCAGGAGCGGTGCCCCATAGTCGAGTCCGAGCTCTCGGAGATCGAGCACTGCGAGCGGGACCCGACGAGCGCGCGCGGCGCCGATCACGGGTGCCGGGTCCGCCTCGCCCGTGCGCAGGAGGGTGAAGCATTCGCCCAGGCGGTCGTAGAGCGAGAGGTCGTCTGCCAGCCACCGGTGCGGCAGTCGATGGCCGGGCGCCGCCGACGGACGGTACTCGGACACATCGAGCCGGGCGCGCGTCGACGGTGCGCCGGCGTGGTCGCGCGCGGCGTCGCCCGCGATGATGCTCGACCCCTCGTAGTGGTAGCCGAGGACCAGGCCGAGCGCGTGGAACTCGTCGCGCTTGGAGCGCAGGATCTCCTCGCCAGCCCGCCGGCGTGCCGCGGTACCCCGCGCGGAGCGCTCGAGAAGCAAGGGATCGGCGAAGTCGGCGGAAAGCAGGCCGGCGTGGTGGCCGGCGATCGCGATCGTCTCTTCGGCCACCGGCCGACGCTCTTCGGCATAGCTCTCGACGAGATGCGCGCCACCCCACCCAGCCAGTACGGCGGCGACCTTCCACGCCGCGTTCACGGCGTCGCCGATCCCGGTGTTGAAACCGTGGCCGCCCCAGGGCGGGTTCAGATGGGCGGCGTCGCCTGCGAGCAGCACGCGGTCGGTGGCGTAGTGGTCTGCGTTCAGCGTGCGCCCCACCCAGGGGTCGGTACCAACGAGCTCCACCTCCACCGGCTCTCCGGCCGCCGCGGCGATGCGGGCGACGACCTGGTCGTCGTCGAGATCGGTCCCGACGCCGATCAGGCCGATCCACCAGCGGTCGCGGAGGTCGAGGCGACCCATGTAGGCCGAGGCACCGGGCTGGAGGACCCAGTACTGGATGGCCGGGCCGTGCGGGACGCGCTCGGCCAGCCCGGGTGCGTCGAACACCGCAGTGAGGTTGTGGCGGGTCTCGACCGATCCCTGGTACGAGGCGCCGATGGCCCGCCGCACGACGCTCGACGCACCGTCGCAGCCGAGCACGTAGCGAGCACGGACCTGCCGCCGGTTCCCCGCGCCGTCGGCAAGGTCGACCACGACGTCGTGGTCGCGTTCGGTGAGCCCCTCCGTCCGCCACCCGTACGCGGTCCGGCAGGTCTCGAGCCCGTCGACCGCCTCTCGAAGGACACCTTCCACCACGAACTGAGGCACCTGCTGGCTCGTCTCCGCGAACACGTCGGACCGCTCGGGCGACATGCCGAAGCAGCCGGTGAACCGAGCGACCTCGGGTCCGAAGAGGTTGACGCAGAAGACGACGTCTTGAGACCACTCGACCGGCAGGAACGCGGCGGAACGCAGAGCGCGGGCCAGTCCCCAGCGCCGGAAGTGCTCCATGGTCCGGATCGAGGTGGTCTTTGCACGCGGCCGGGTGTCGGTCACATCGGGCCTCGGCTCCACCACCAGGCAGTGCACCCGGCGACGGCCCATCTCGACCATGGCGGCCAGCCCGGTGGGGCCCCCGCCCACGACGACGACATCGGTCTCTTGGGGGACGGAGGCGTCCGCGGCTCTCGATGCCATCATCGCAGTATGCCTACCGCCGACCCGCCATCGAGGGGATCCCTCGGCTTGGCGGCGCCGTGCCCAGCGGACGAGACTCGACACGATGCGCAGGTGTGAAGGCGCCGGTAGCCCGCCGGCGCAGCGCGACAGGGGAGGGAACACGAGATGGTGGCAACAGACGACGGGACGGCAGCCAGGCGACGGTCCGACGAGATCACGAGCCTGACCCAACGGGTGGTCGCATCGTTCGACACGACCGACGACGAGCGCCTTCGCACCCTGCTGCGCTCCCTCGTCGTGCACCTGCACGACTTCGTCACCGAGGTAGGCCTGACGAGGAGAGAGTGGAGCCAAGCGGTGGAGTTCCTCACGGCGATCGGGCAGAAGTGCGATGCCAAGCGACAAGAGTGCGTGCTCTTGAGCGACGTGCTCGGCGTCTCCATGCTCGTGGAGCTGCTGGCCGGGGTCGGCGTGCCCGAACCCGACGCAGGCGGGCTCGCGCCCACGTTGCCCACGGTGCTCGGGCCGTTCCACATGACCGAATCTCCGGTCCGCGCCAACCGCAGCGCCATGAGCGACCTGCGCGCCGGCACGCCGCTCCTCTTGGAGGTCACCGTCTCGGGAGACGACGGCTCTCGGCTCGCGGGTGCCACGGTCGACGTCTGGCAGTGCAACGACGAAGGGTTCTACGACGTACAGCAGCCAGGTGTTCAGGCGCCCGGCAACGGCAGGGGCATCTTCACGACCGACGACGAGGGCAGGTTCGAGTGCGTGACCGTCGTCCCGTCTCACTACCCGATACCGACCGACGGCCCGGTCGGACGGCTTCTCCAAGCGGCCGGGCGGCATCCCTGGCGGCCGGCGCACATCCACTTCCTCGTCGATGCCACGGGGTACTGCGAACTGACGACGCACATCTTCATGCCGGGCAGTCCCTATCTCGACTCCGACGCGGTCTTCGCCGTGCGCCCCTCCTTGGTCTGCGAGCTGACGGAGGAGCGCGACCACGCGCTCGCTGAGGGCTACGGACTGCCCACGCCGTTCGCGAGGACGCAGGTGACACTCGTCCTGCGACCGGTACTTCGTGGCGCCGAGGCACATGGCTGATCACGACGCGTTCGTCCACACCGAGGTGGACAACAGGGTCGTCTTCGGCTCGGGCACCCGATGGCGGGTGGCAGAGGAGCTGGACCGCCTGGGCGTGCGACGGGTCGTGCTGACGAGCGGCCAACGCTCGAACGCCATAGCGCAGGCGCTGGCTGGCACTTGTGGCGAACGAGCGGTCGCCGTGCTGCCTCATGCGACGATGCACGTGCCGACGGAGCTGGCGGACCGCACCGCCCGCACGGTCGTCGACCTCGGCGCCGACGGCATCGTCGCCGTCGGGGGCGGGTCGGCCATCGGCCTCGCCAAATCGGTGGCCCGGCGCGCGGCGGTCTCGATTCTTGCGGTGCCGACGTCGTATTCGGGGTCCGAGATGACGCCCATCTGGGGGGAGACCCATGACGGCGTCAAGACGACCGGAAGATCGGCCGAGGTACGCCCACGAACGGTCATCTACGACGTCGACCTCACCATGTCGTTGCCTGCCCGGTTCACCGTGGCGAGCGCCGTGAACGCGATCGCGCACGGCATCGAAGGTCTCTACGCTCCTGATGCGTCACCGATCAGACGAGCCGTAGCCGAAGAGGGCATCTTCAAAGCCGTGACCGCTCTTCCGACGGTGGTTGCGGATCCCGACGACCGCCGAGCGCGGACCGAGCTCCTCGAAGCCGCGTGGATGTGCGCCACGGTGCTCGCGTCGACGACCATGGGACTACACCACAAGCTCTGTCATGTGCTCGGTGGCACGTTGAACCTCGCGCACGCCGAGACGCACTGCGTCGTCCTGCCACACGTCATGGCGTACAACCTCCTCCCGGGAGGCGAGGCCCGTGCGCGCGCCGTGCGCGCGATCGGTCACCCCCAACCGGCCCAGGAGCTGTGGCAACGCGTCGTGTCGATGGGCGGACCTCGTTCGCTCGGTGAGCTCGGCATGGCCGCCGGGGACGTCGCGGTGATCGTCGAGCAGGTGACTGCCACGACCTCGCGCGACCCGAGAGCAGTGGGACCCGACGCGCTTGGCGAGCTGCTCTCGCGTGCGCTCGAGGGCAAACAACCTGTCGAGACATGGTGACGAAGCCCGCGCGGGAGCGCGAGAACCGCCCAGGGTCGACGGTCGGCGCGGGTACGGGGCGCGGGGGCGCGCGGAGCTGCATGCCCCATCGTCCCTTCGGGCGTGCAAGCCGGGCCGATCGGGTACCGGGCCCGCGGTGGTACCCACGATCGTCCTGTCGCTCGGCGCGGCACTGTTCCTGGCGATCGGCTTCGTAGTCCAGCAGCACGCCGCGGCCCAGGAGCCGCCGGGGGCGCGCCTCTCGTTCCGCCTGTTGCTGCGGCTCATGCGCCGGCCACTCTGGCTCGGCGGGGTGGGCGCCCAGGCCTGTGGCCAGATTCTCGGAGCGGCGGCGCTCGGTACCGGGCCCATCGGCCTCGTCGAGCCCGTCATGGCCGTGAACCTGCTGTTCGCGCTCCCGCTCGCCGCGGCGTGGAACCGTCGCCGGATCGGCTGGCGGGAATGGGCCGGCGCCGCGGCGCTGATCACCGGGCTCGCCCTCTTCATCGCCATCGGCGATCCGCATGGGGGCCACACCGCGGACCTGCCGTGGCCGAACTGGGTGCTCTCGGGGGGTACCGTCATCGTGCTCGTCGCCGTCGTCGTCTCCATCGGCCGGCGACGGCCCGCGTACCAGCAGGCATCCATGCTCGCCCTTGGCGCCGGGATGCTCTTCGGGCTCCAGGACGCGCTCACGCAGCGCACGATGGCCATTCTCGGGCACGGCGTTGTGGCCGTCGTCGTCACCTGGCCCGCCTTCGCGCTGGTGTCGATCGCGATCGTCGGCATGCTCCTCTCGCAGTCCGCCTTCGAGGCCGCGCCTCTCGACGCGTCGCTGCCCGCCATGACTGCGCTCGAGCCGATCACCGGGATCGCGTTCGGCGCCGGCGTCTACCACGAGTCGCTGAACCTGAGCGGCGCGGCCCTCTTCGGTGAGATCTTCGGGCTCGCGCTCGCCGTGGTGGGCGTCTACTTCGTCGCCGGTTCGCCGATCGTCGCGGCGATCCCGCCGCGCGAACCCACACCCGTTCCCCAAACTATCAGCAATCATCTCGCTGACATTGAGACCTCGTCTCCGGGCCTCTCGGGCGACTGGTAACCCAGCCGTGCCGCTGTCACGGACAGATGCCAAAGGCATCAAGCCACCGCC
>JAJZJC010000001.1 GCA_021810205.1 Actinomycetes bacterium | reverse complement strand
GAGGAACAGCAAGCTGTCGAGTCCGGCGACGAGGAGGCCGACAAGCGCAGCCGCGGCGCAGCTGGCAGGAGCCCGTGCCTGCGGGAGCGCGGTCGCGACGACGAGCGGTGCGCCGACAGTTAGGGCCGTCGTGTCCCGCTGTTCGAGCCACGCGTACCAGGTGACGCCCACGCCCCAGAGGCGCCGGGCGGGCACCGCAGTGAGCTTTCGGGTCGTCGTGGCCCGAACCGCTGCCCGTCAACTTGCTGGACGTCTCCCCGAGGCCGTGGCCTGGGCGTGCGTGGAGCTCATCTTCGGAGCGCTCGCCGAAGACCCCCACCGAGTCGGCGCTCCGCTTCGAAAGCCGTTCGACAACCAGTGGCGGGCGCGCCGGGGGGAGTACCGAGCTCGCTACCGAAGCGGCCGCCGGTCAGTCAGGAACCTCTTGCAGGGATGCCGGCAACTCACAGACGAGCGTTCCAGCACGGCGTCGGCGGCCGGATGGGTTGGCTTACGTGGAGTTCAGAGCTCTATGTTGACACAGGCACTAGTTATATATAATATCTAATCGAGGAGGGGTCGTATGCACACGCTGCAGCGCCGCGGCACGCTTCGCGTGCCTGCACACGATGAGTCCGCCCGGCCAGGACGGAAACCTGTCCATGGACGTCTCCAGGTCATCCTGCAATCGCTCGGCAGACTTGGGTGCTGTTCTGGCGCTGGTACAGAGCGCATGTCACGGAGACACCTTCTCGAGCACATGCACATGAAAGAGGGCAGTGTCGCCTGGGGCTCGGGAACGCCCCGAACCTCTGGTGATTGGCGCTAACGCAGTCCCTGGTGAACGGCCGACTTCGCCAGGTTGGGGTCGTCGACAGGAACGGTGAGGTAGGCATGGAGCTGGACGGATTCTTCACGCCAGAGAACAGCGACGAGGTCATCGAACTCCTCGCGCAGTTCGGCGACGAGGCGCTGGTACTTGGGGGTGGGACGTTCATTCATAGCCTCGCGGTCCGAGGACTGCTTGCCAGGGTGAGACTGATTGACCTCCGAAATCTCGCCTTGGTTGGAATCGAGAGCGCATCCGCTGGGGTCCGTTTGGGTGCGAGAACCCGATGTGCTGCCCTCGCCCGTGGCCCAAGTGAGGACGGGCGGTGGCTCGGCGCGGTCCACGATGCAGCGAGACATCTTCCCCTCCAGGTGCGCAACGCCGCTACGGTCGGTGGCTGCGTCGCTGCAGCATCTCCGTTCTTCGACCTTCCGGTTGCGTTCATGGCGCTCGACGGGGTCGTCGGTGCCCGCGGCAGTAACGGAATACGGGAGATCGACATCGAAGCGCTTTACCTCGGACTGTTCGAAAACTCCTTGCAACAGACCGAATTCATCGTATCCGTGACACTTCCGAGAATGCCTGCCGGATCAGCGAGTGCCTTCGTCAAGTTCGCATCCAACGCGAACGACCTGGCGATCGTCAGTGCCGCGGCACGTGTCACTGTCGACGCATCAGGAAGATGCACGGATGCTCGAGTAGTGATCGGCGGTGGTGTGGCGAATCGCCCCTGGCGCTCGCGCGCGGCAGAAGGCGTGCTCCAGGGCGCAACGCTCGGAACGGACACCCTTGAAGCGGCAGGTGACGCGGCAGCTTCTGACGTCGAGCCGCTCTCTGATCACCGCGCGTCGGGCCGCTATCGCAAGGCTGTTGCAGGAGTGTTGGTTCGCCGTGCGCTCACCGCCGCGCTTGCCCGAGTGCCCTGAGCATTCAAAGGAGCCATGATGAAGCAGATCGTGAACATTGAAGTGAACGGTGACGTCCACGAAGTGGCTGCAGAGCCGCGCGACTCGCTTCTCGAGGTGCTGCGGGACCATCTCGGCCTTGTCGGGCCCAAACGGGGCTGTGACGGAGGAGGCTGTGGATGCTGCACCGTGCTGCTCGACGGCAGAGCCGTTTACTCGTGCATGGTCTACGTGCTCTCGGCGGAGGGATCGGCTGTGACGACGGTCGAGGGTCTGGCCGAGGACGGTCAGCTCAACCCGCTGCAGTCAGCCTTCGTCGAAGCGGGAGCAGTCCAATGCGGATACTGCACTCCCGGCATGATCATGACCGCGACCGAGCTTCTCGCAGATGGAGAGGACCTCGACGACGACGAGATTCGACACGGCATCGCTGGGAACCTCTGTCGCTGTACCGGATACCAGAAGATCGTCGATGCTGTCCAGAACGTGGCACGAAACCGCTGACAGCTCCACGCAAAGAGAGGATGCACGCATGACCGAGTCCGCCGTCATCGGCAAGAGCGCGCTTCGGGACGACGCGTACGAGAAGGTTGCCGGTGGCCAGGGGTACCCAGTGAACGTGAAATATCCGGGGATGCTGCACGCGAAGATCCTCCGCAGTCACCATCCTCACGCGCGCGTCGTGCGAATTGACGCGGCTCGAGCAGAGCGGCTTCCCGGCGTGAAGGCCGTGCTGCTACCGAAGGACGCGCCACAAAAGGCCTACTCCCCCGTGTACTTCGTACCAACGCTAGCGGCGAGCATGGTCCAGGACATGCTGGTGTTGAGTGAGCGGGTTCGCTATGTCGGACAGCCCCTGGCAGCCGTTGCCGCGACGACCCCAGCCATCGCCGAGGCCGCCCTCGAACTCATAGAAGTCGACTATGAGGAGTTGCCAGTCGTGTTTGATCCAGAGCTGGCCATGAGAGATGACGCCCCCCAGATCCACGATGGGGTGCCCAACAACATTGCCGCGCATCCGAAATTCGAATTCGGCGATCTGGAACAGGGATTCGCCGAAGCCGACTACATCTTCGAAGGAACCTACGAGACTCAGCGTGTGCACACGTGTTACATGGAGCCGAGGGTGTGCGTCGTCGACGTCGACTCACGGGGCCGGGTGACGGTGGAGTCGTCAATGCAGCATCTGTTCGGGCTCCGTGAGAAGCTTGCATTCGTCCTGGACATCCCCGAGAGCCGAGTCAGGGTTGTGAAGCCTCCCTATATCGGTGGCGGATTCGGTGGCAAGCTCGACCTGGGCTACATCGAGCCGATCGCGGCGCTGCTCAGCATGAAGACGGGAAGGCCTGTGCGCATCGAACAGTCCCGCTACGAGGACTTCATAAGTTCGGCGCGCCATCCGATCAAGGTGTACCTCAAGACCGGAGTTACGAAAGACGGGATCTTTACGGCGCGTTATGGCAAGAGCATCCTTGACACGGGCGCTCATGCCACGCACGGAGCAGAGGTCATCAATGTACATGGATTCTTTGGCTTTCTTCTCACCTATCCCTGTCAAAATCAGACGTGGGAGGGTTACACCGTCTATACGAACAATATGGTCGGGGGCGGCTTCCGTGGCTACGGCGCACCACAGGGGGCTTTCGCTGTTGAGTCCCAAATCGATGAGATCTGCGAAAAGATAGGAATGGATCCCATCGAGTTTCGCCTGAAAAACTCGCGTGCCGAAGGGGACCCACATCCGTTCAACCCGGAATTCACGTTGTCGAGCTATCGCTTCGAAGAATGTTTGCGAAGAGGGGCTGCACAGTTTGGCTGGGTGAACCGGGAAGATCGGACCAGGACTGAAAACACCAAGAAACGAGGCGTAGGGTTGGCATGCCAACCGATGTGGGTGAGTGGATGCCTAGGGTTCCCTGATATTTATGAGCATTCTGGTGCAATTGTGAAGCTCAATCGGGACGGCACGGCAGATCTGGCCGTTGCCACCATCGATCTGGGGTCAGGTCAGAATACGACGCTACGCCAGATTGCTGCCGAGGAGTTGGGTATTTCGGTAGAGGCGGTGCATATCACGCAAAGTGCCGATACCGAGACGGTACCGTTCGACGCACCAAGCCATGCAAGTAGAGTCACGTATTCCGCAGGAAATGCGGTCAAGGGCGCGGCGGAAGCGGCGAAGGAGCGCCTGCTGGAGGTGGCCGGCACCATGCTCGAGGCAGATCCCCAGGATCTCGAGGTCCGCGAAGGTAGGGTGTCCGTGAAGGGATCCCCGAGCGGCGGGATCTCAGTGGGAGCGGTCGTCGAGCGCGCCGAATCACCGTTCGTGCAGATGACGGCGGTTGGGCCGCAACCCACGACGGTCGCTGAGAAGGGCACGATCATCGGAGTGTCGAGTATGGCCCCGGCGTCGAATCCCTCGCCGGCGACCGCGCAGTTCGTGGAGGTCGAGGTCGATACCGAGACGGGCGAGGTCGTGATCCTGCGAGCGGTCTTCGCCCACGACCTGGGGAAGCTGATCAACCCAATGGGGGCCCAGGGCCAGGTGGAAGGTGGCTTCCAGCAGGGCATGGGATATGCGCTGATGGAGCGCCTTCAATTCGATCCCGAGAACGGTGCCTGTTTGACCCCGGACTTTCTCGATTACAAGATGCCTACGGCGGTCGAGATGCCTCGTCGGATCGAAAGCATCTTCATCGAGTCCAACGAACCCACCGGGCCGTTCGGAGCGAAGAGCCTTGCCGAACCCTGCGTGATCGTTCCAGCGCCGGCGATCGCCAACGCGGTCTTCGATGCAATCGGCGTTCGCATCAGGCAACTTCCGATCACGCCCGAGAAGGTCCTTGCCGCTCTCGGTAAATTGGAGGCCAACTGAACTCGCGGCGTGCGGAAATAGCGCATGGGGCGTGGTCGCCGTACCTGGCTTCAGTCGATGCGAGGGGTCTGGTGCAAAGAGACCAAGCAGAAGTCCTGAGCGCATGCTGATGTGCAATAGCGTCCGCGAATACCTGAATCGCCACGCGTGCGCCGGATCGGAAGGGGCCGGCGCTGCGATCGGGGCGCAGCCCAGTTGGTCTCGAGGAGACTCGTCGCCAAGGGCGCCCCAACGATTGATGGTGGACTGGACGTTGACTAAGAAAGCATACGTAGACTACATTTGACATGGTGACAGCTGTGCTTCGGTGCTGGTGGATTGCTTGGTCCGTCTTGGATGAAAGCCATCGTGGCACCAGCACCTTTGGGGCGCGAAGTGCTCATGTGCAACCGATCGAAGTCCTAGACCAAGGAACAGGAGGCGCACAGTGAAGGCACGTGTGTCGACTTCGGACCGGTGGGTCCAGAGCGTCTGCAAGATGTGTTTGCACGGGTGCGGGATCCGTGTGCACGTCGAGAACGGGATCGTCACCAAGATCGAAGGTGACCCGACGAACCCCGACAACCTCGGCAAGCTCTGCCCGAAGGGCAACATCGGCATGCTTCGGCTCTATGACCCCAAGCGCGTGAAGGCTCCCATGGTTCGAACCAACCCCAAGAAAGGGCCTGGGGAAGATCCGCGGTGGAAGGAGATCTCCTGGGACGAGGCGATGGAACTCGTGGAGAAGAGGCTGAAGCCGATCCGCGAGACGGATCCGCGAAAGCTCGTCGTGGCGAGCGGGGACTTTCAGCGCATCTTCAACTGGGCGTGGCCCGCTGCATTTGGCTCACCCCATTTCTTCAGCACCGTGGGTCAGTATTGCGGAGCCGCGTACCACCCGATCAACGGGATCACCGACACGTCGTTCGCCGCTGTGAACGACTACGAGCATTGCAAGTACTGGCTCCAGGTCGGAGCGGGCGATGGTTTCTCGAGCCACCTTCACCTCTCGGGGTCAGCCAAACGCATGGCAGATGCTCGCATGAACGGTATGCGCGTCGTTACGGTCGAACCTCGCATGTCGCCGGCGGCGGCGAAGGCCGACGAGTGGGTGCCGATTCGCCCTGGCACCGACCGGGCGTTCGCTCTCGGCCTCATGCACAGCATGGTCCTGGAGCACAAGCTCTACGACGCTGAATTCTTGCGGCAACGTACGAATGCGCCGTACCTCATCGGATCCGGTGGCACGTACGTCTTGAGCCCCGAAGGCAAGGCGATGGTCTGGGACTCAGTGGCAGGCAAGGCGCGGGAGTGGGACGATCCCGACATCGCAGAGCTCGCACTCGAAGGGCGCTACGACGTCGACGGCGTGGCGTGCGCCCCGGGGTTCCAGCTCTTCGTCGACATCCTGGAAACCCACTCTCCCGAGCGGATGGAAGAAGTCTGCACGGTGCCGGCGGCGACGATGCGGCGATTGGCGTACGAGCTCGGCGAGGCTGCTCGGATCGGCGAGACCATCGAGATCGAGGGCAAGGAGTATCCCTACCGGCCAGCAGCGGTCAATTACTACCGCGGCGCTATCGCCCACAAAGATGGTGGCCAGGACTCCATGGCGTTGAAGATGGTGAACACGCTCCTCGGCAACATCGACGTGCCGGGAGGCCACCTGGGAGTTCCCCTCGACCTCCGCGGATTCTTCATCGAGCCGGGGGAGCACGGCATGTTGAAGCCTCAGCCGCACATCCTGCATCCGCCGGTCCCGTTCAAGTTCCCCGCTGACAGTCTCCAGATGATGGAGTGGTTCCCGCTCGGGATGGACGCCGGCCACGTCGCCGTCGACGCCATCTTGAATCCTGAACGATATCGCCTCGACTATACGCCCGAGGTCCTACTCACCTACCACTCCAACCCGGTCTGGAACATGCCGGCACCGGACAAGGTGCGACGAGCGCTCGAGAAGTTCGAATACATCATCTCGATCGACGTCGTGGTGAATCCGACGACGGAGTGGGCCGATCTGATTCTCCCCGATCACACCTACCTCGAGTCGACGGTGGCGGTATCGCTCGAGCCACCCGTCGTCAAGGGTCTCGCACTGCGTCAGGCAGTCGTGCCGCCTATCTACAACACCCGGGACGCGACGGAGATCCTGATCGACATCGCGGACCGGTGTGGCTTCCTCGACGTCTGGAACGGCTTTTTGAGTCTCCTTCTCGGCCTCACCGTGCGTGAGGATCTGGTTCTCGCGCCTGATCAAAAATACTCGAACGAGGAGCTCATCGACCGGATGTGCCGTGCTGCCTATGACGACACACACGATCTCGAGTGGTTCAGGGCCAACGGACACATGGTGACCAAGCGCAACGCCGCAGAGACGTACCTCCCCTACGACGGGCTTCGTATCCCCTTCTACTACGAGACGATCAAGGCAGCGGGAGATCAACTGAAAGCCCAATTCGAGGGTACGGGCTACGATTGGGACACGTCGGCCTATGTGGCGCTTCCAGCTTGGTGCGACGGACCGATCCACGGCGAGAATCCGGACTACCCGCTCTACGCGATCACCTTCAAGACCGCCGAGACGAACTTCGCCGAGACCATGTCGATCCCGGTGATCAGCGAACTGACGAAAGGAGCGGCGCAGACTCGGGGGGTGTTGCTGAATCCGCGTACGGCTCAGCGCTGTGGCGTGGCAGATGGCGACCCGATCGAGATCGTCTCCCGCTTCGGTCGGGTGGAAGGGACTGCCGCGCTCACCGAGGGCTTGCACCCCGATGTCGTCGCAGTCGCCAACGCCATCACCGGTAACGGGCGCAAACTCGGGACGCACTTCAACACCTTGTTGCCGTCGGAGCTCGAGTACACGGACGTCTTCTCCGGTGCGCTCGAATCGGTGGCGCGGGTCCAAGTTCGGAAGCTTGTGAAGGAAGGTGTGGCATGACGCGTTGGGGGATGGTGATCGACCTTGCCCGCTGCATCGGCTGCAACGCGTGCACGGTCGCGTGCAAAACCGAGAACGGAACGCCACCCGACCACTACTGGGCAAGGGTCTACACGGAGGAGCGTGGTACCTTTCCGAACACGAAGATCACCTATGTGCCAGCCCTCTGCAATCATTGCCAGGACGCACCATGTGTGACCGTGTGCCCGACGGGTGCCAGCCACCAACGAAATGACGGGATTGTCCTCATAGACCGTGACAAGTGCATCGGTTGCCGTGCGTGCATGATGGCTTGCCCGTATAACAATCGTTTCTTCTTGAGAAAGCGCGCCCTCAAGACGGGTTACTACGGTGAGCGTACCGCCTACGAAGATGCCAAATGGAAATGGTTCATCGGAGGAACTGTCACCAAGTGCACCTTTTGCGTGCATCGCGTCGACAAGGGTCTCGAGCCCGCCTGCGTGGTCACGTGCCCGACCGAAGCACGAGTCTTCGGTGACCTCGAAGACCCCGACAGCAAGCCGAGCGTCATGATCCGGAAGCGCAACGGCAAGCAGCCGCTTCCCGAGATGGGCACGAACCCGTCCGTGTACTACGTCGAGTAGAGAAGGAACCGCTCATGTCCGCGACGAACGTGGTGGTCATTGGTCGTAACCAATTCACGATGGGGTATCGACGGCAGGGGGAGTGGTCGTGGCTGATCACGACGGCATTCTTCCTCGGGAATGTCGGAGCAGGTCTCTTTCTCATCTCGTATTTCAATGGGCTCTACCTCGGTGCCGGCATCGGCCTACTGATCGTCGGAGTTGGGAAGAGCACCGCTCACCTGCTGTACCTCGGCCGACCCGAGCGTTTCCTGCGCGTGATCGTTCGCTGGCGGACGTCATGGATCTCTCGCGGCCTGATCGCGATGGGCCTCTTCCTCGTGTTCGGAGTCGTCTATCTCGCGCGCTATCTCCAGGCGTCCTTCGTTCCCCACGGTGTGACGGCCGGCTTCGGCGTCGCCGCTGCGATCGTGGCTGTGGTGGTGATGGTCTACGACGGGTTCGTCCTGAAGGCGAGCCGCGGGACTCCGCTGTGGGACACGTACCTCATGCCGGTGCTCGCGCTCTTCTATGCACTTCTCGGGGGCACGACGCTGACCTTGGTCGTGGAGGCAGGCTTGGGTGCCACCAGGCACGCACAGCTCGAATGGCTGGAGATTGCACTACTCGCGTTGAATGCTGTGCTCGTGGGCCTCGTGATCTTTACGGCCCAGGCTCGCCAGGCGGCGGTGCAGGCGGCCGTCTCACTGCTCACTCGGGGACCATTGACTCGTCTGTTCCTGGGTGTGGCCGTCGGGCTCGGGATCGGCGGGACGCTCGCCCTGGTTGGGGTGTCGATCGCCACTGGAAGCGTCGTTGCGCTCGCCATTGCGGCAGCAACCGACCTGTGCGGGCACTTCTTCGTCTTCTTCTCGCTCCTGCGCGTCGGCCTTCATCCGCCGCTTCGTCCCGTGTCGGAACCGGAGCTGGCGGAGGCCGTAGGGGCATGACCGTGGCAGGAACCGGAGCAGCGTCGAAGGGCGCGTGGCTCGAGATGGCCCGGCAGCGTCTGGCGGACGCTGCCGGGCAGAACCCGGTGGAGTTTAACCTTGAAGCGGGCGATGTGGACGCGATCCTCCGGCTCGCCAGGGAGGCGGCTCATGGCAGTGGAGACCGGACGAACGCGCCCCTCGTCGCCTATCTGGTCGGCGTCGCGCGCGGACGTCATCCCGAGCGATCGGTCGGTGATCTCGTCACGGCAGTCTGCGGCCCGCAGGACGAGTGATCGATGTGTGCTGGACCAGGCTGACGGAGGCGCGCTCCGTATCCACTTCCGACGGGTGAAGAGGGAGCATGGCGGCGTCCCGAGCATGTGCAAGGTGGCACTGACGGACACAGGTCCGTCGTGACCGGACCCCCCTCGTTGGTCCACGAGCTATGCGAGCTGTAGCCGTTGGGTCTTGAGCCCGGCCTCGGCGAACGCGCTCGGCGAGGTGCTCTATGCGGCCCGTTGGTCTTCATGCTGTGCGCGTCTGCGACCACCTTGGGGTCGGGAACGGTGAAGCGGTCCATGATGCGAGTAGCGCGCAGACGTGTGAGTGAGAACCGATGCTCGAGAGCCGCTGACCGGTCGGGCCAACGCGGCGTTCTCGAAGCTCGCCGAACAGGCATGTGAGGTGCTCGAGAGGGACATCTCCCTGGGGTTCGATACCGGCGATCTGTTGAAGTGAGGACGTGCTCGCTCACGCGTTCAGTCACCACCGAGCTGGTGGAAGTACGGGACGACGCTCCGCTGGCCGAGACTGACAGCGTGGTCGTTGATCGCCTGGGCCAAGAAGTCGTACTCGTTGGGCTCCAACGTCTGCCGGCCGGCCAGCAAGTCGTCGACGACACGTGGAAGCTCTGAACCACCGACCGCCACGTAGCCGCGCCACAGGCTGTCTGCGTCGAGGCCCATGCCTTGCATCGCACCGGCGAGCGTCTCGCGCATGAGCGTCTGGAGCTGTGGGGTGCTCATGGCAGCTCTCCGTTCTCGATGAGGTCTTGGGCAACGTCGCGGAGCTTGCGGTTGGTGCGCTGGGACATCTCGCGCAGCACGGCAAAGGCCTTCTCCGAGCTGATGGCGCGCCGCGCCATCAGCATGCCCTTCGCCTGGCCGATCAGATCTCGACTCTCGAGGGCATCCTTCAAATGCGCGGCGACGAGCTCGTGGCGGGCAAAGGCCACCGCGTTGGCGACGGCGAGGCTCGCGTCGTCGATCACGGGGCGCAGCTCCTCGAGCAACTCGGATCGCAGCCGTCTTCCAAGGTAGAACGTGATCGCTGCCCCAACCGGCTCTGCATCCAGCGGGATGGCCAGGATCGCCGTGATGTGCGCCCGTCGTGCCGCCGTCATGAGCTCACGCCATCGCCGCTCTTCGTCGAGGTTCGGGACGGTGACCGGCTGCTTGTCGGCGATCGCCTCGAACGCGGGGCCGCCCGCGCTGGCGGACTGAAAGAGCTCGAGATGCTCCGCCCCGGCCGTGGCCGCGCGAAGCTCGCCTCCCCATCCCGTTCGCAGCACGACCAGGCCGGTGCCCCGGACGAGCGGGAGCAGGCGAAGCTCCGCTGAGCGAACGACGGTGTCGAGCACGGCCGTAAGTGGCGTCGCGTGATAAGCGATACGGAGCGGTTCGGACTGGGGGTCGCCGATCACGCTATCCCCATTCGGCGGCCGAACGTTCCTTCTCGCACCGGCCAATCGTGGGCCAGCATGTAGTTCCCTGCTTGCAGATCCGCGCCGCGCCGCATCGTGTCACTCGTCGAAGACGATCGCCGTCAAGGAAAGGATCTTCTTTTGCTGTGGGCTCGCGCCGATGACCCGAACCGAGCCACCGTGCGCCGACAGTTCGTTCGCCAGCGTGACAAGCGGGGTGATACCCGCACAGTCGAGGAACTTGAGGAAGTCCATGTGCACGACGACCTCCTTTACGTTCTCCTTCGCGACGGAGTCCAGCGCCGCGAGGATGTGGCTCCTCGTCGCGATGTCGAGCTCGCCCACGAGGAAGAGATGGGCGGCGCCGTTGTGGTGCTCGATCCATGCCGAGAGCTCCGGCGGGGCCGACAAGAGCTCGTTTACGAGATCGACGACCGCCGTCGCGGCCATCTGCGCACGACCTAGCAGTTCCAAGAGCCGCTCCGGTGCGTCGTGTGCGGGCGAACACTGCTCTTCGAGAAGGCAGCATCGCAGCGCCTCTTGGATCGTCGCGATCCGTCGTAGGCCTTCGATGAAGCGGTTGCGCTCCTCTCGGAGACGACGGACGAGCGAGGGCCCTGTCGCAGTCCCCCGGAGATCGCTGTACTCATCGCTCGAGTCGTGCACTAGGCGTTCGTCCTCCTCCGCAGGAAATTGAACCGAACAGAATGCGGGCGGGCGACGAGGTGCGGACGGTACCCGCGCGATACGCGCGAGCAACAGACCGGAGATCTTGTGCGCGTGAAAACCTGCGATGGCCGTTCTCGATGAGCGCACAGCACGCCCTGGCATGGCCGGCTGCAGGCTCAACCAGCGAAGCCCCGAATGTATCGCGGTTTCGCACGTCGTGGTACCGCCGCGGGAGCGGCCGTTATCACCGAGTCATGAAGGCGCTCACGATGAGATGGCGCGGCGCGTGGAACGAAAGTGATGGCGCGCCGGGAACAAGAAGGCGCCCCTCGCCGTTGTGCCGGTTGGCAGCACCGAGTAGTGGTTCGTGGCGCACGGCATTGACCGAACCGTGGCAACAAGGAGGTTGAAGATGGCACTTGGCATCCTCATCCTGCGCCCGGCGGTCGCCCTGGTCGCTGCGGCGCACGGGATCCAGATGCTGCTCGGCTGATCTTCCGGCGGCGGTATCACCGCAACGGGCCGCTTGTTCGAGGGGATCGGACTTCGGCCCGGGCCGTCCCTACGCGCTCGCGGCAGGGATGGCCGAGGTGGTGGGTGACGTCTTGGTGGCAACCGGTCTTCTTACCCCGCTCGAGGTGGCGGCCATTGTCGGGGTGATGGCAGCTGCACTGGGCCTCGAGGATCTCTTCGGCATCGTCGTATCGTCGGCTCCCCAGTCGGCCCCATCTTGGGGCGACCGCGGGCTCACGCGCTTCGTCGGCCACTGCCCGCGCCCGCATCGCTTTGCGCGCCCGGTTCGGACCACGTCGGGAAGTCGAGGACGGCACCGGACACGGAGCGCGAACTCGCGGTGGCGGCATATCGCTCGACTCGTCGTCGGAGCAGTTCGCCGGCTGGGGCCTCGAACCGGAGGGCACGGTCGACCGCGGCCTCGAGCTCCGCGCTGCTGCGGAGCACGGTGACGAGGGAGCGCGGCTCGGAGATCCGTCTTTCGGTCCTTGGTTCTCGTTTGCTTCGAGTGATGCCGGCGAACACCCGGACGAGAGCGACGCAGGTCGACACAGCTGCGAGCCCAAGCAACAGGGTGACCCCGTTCATCGGGGCCTCCTCGGGTGGGGGGTCTGCGTCCCAGCGGGCGGCGAGACGGGGGTCAGCGCAGGCCAAGTGTCTGTGCACGACAGTGGGTCGAGCGAGTTGGCGGTCCCGCCACGAGCTGCTGTATGCGAGAGCAGTGAGAACGGACAACTGACGAACGCCGAAGAGCTCGGGTATGCCGGACCAGCGGACTCGGGTTCGCGGTGAACGGCGGACGGCGCGGCCCGATGCTCGTTTGCCTGTCCTCGTGGGCCGGGGCCGGCAGCGTTCACGATCGCACCGATCGCCCCACAGGCGCACAAGACGACCACCGCAACAAGGATCTTCCACCACGGGCGTCTTCGGGCGGCCTCCCGGACTGCCATCGGCCTTGGGCGCCGTGCGTCGCGCAGGGCGTTGTCCAACCAGCTGACGTCGATGGTTCCAGGTTCGGTTTCGATGTTGGAGCCAGCCGCGTCGACCGGGCTCTCTGCCTCTTGCGAGGGGGTGAGTGGCGACGTGATCGTCATCGGGAACCTCCCGCGCTCGATGTCCTCCTTTTCGACAGGGCGTTGCCGCTGATTCGAATTGTTAGCACTCCCGATCGGTGAGTGCCAGCGCGTGGACCGTCATTTGTCGCGCCGATATCCGCCATCGTCGATCTATCGCGCAAGAGGCCAGTGCGGCACAGGAGCGGTAGAGCAACGGTCAGGAGCCCACAGAGGAAACGGGGACCCGCTGGGTCCCCGTTTCGAACGATTATTCAGTTGTTTTCGCCCTTCAGACGCCATCGCCCACCCTGCGTGGTTGGAGAAACGCGGTACGGAGCCGAGAAGCGCCCTGCCAGGACCCTCCTGGCGACGTTCGTTCACCTCCTCCCTGCGGCTGCACTCGACTCCCTCTCGCCGTTTCTGGCTGAAAGGCGCAAAGCGATGGGACCGAAGAGCTTCTCTGGCCGGTGACCCGGCATCCCCGAAGTCCTAAGGCGGAGCACGCTCGATGGCAACTCGGGTCATGGCGGAAACCTCCTTCAAGAGGTTGCTTCCTCCGTCGATGGACGTGCGTCTACGAGCAATTGATATCCACTGACACCGCGTCGTGCAAGCCCTTTCATCAGGAAAAACGCGAGAACTCGCGACGCCCTTGGTGTGGTTCGAAACTGAATCCGCATTGCTTTCATGGCGTTCCGGTCCCTGGCTCGGCGTGGCGGAGCTCGAGCCTGAAGGCGTCGTAGTACGCCTCGTAGATGAGGTCGGACTCCCTCGCTCGTTGGTGACGGAGAGCGGTGAGCACCCAGCCGAGACGCTGGCGGACGTCAGCGAAGTCGACGTCGTCACCGTGTGCGCTGAGCTCTTGGCGAAGGCCCGAGATCGTCTCGCGCAGCTTGACGTACTGGAGGCGGAGGGCCCGGGCGCGGTTGCGCATCCGCGGCTGGCTGCGGGAGAGATCGGAGAGGAGGCTGTCGGGGCGCTCGGCGTTGGCGATCTCCTCGGCGGTAACGGCCTGCAACTCGCCGAGGGCGCCCAAGACGGCGTCGAGCCAGGGTCCCTCTCTTCGTGGGGCAGCATCGGCAAGGGCCGCCTCGAGGCGGTGCATGGCTGAAAGGGTTCGGTCCTGGTCGACCTGGCGGGCGCGAAGACCGCTTCGTTGTTCCTCGGTGAAAGCTGTGGTTTGCTCTTGCCCCGACATCTCGGCCTACCGAGTGTGCGCCCTCGAGCGACTTCGTGCGAGCTCTTCCTCGAGGTGCTCGACCGTGGCCCGTAGCTTGGCGAGCTCTTGTTGGAGGGCCAAGACTTTTTTCACCCCGGCGATGTTGAGCCCGTCCCCCGTGAGCGCGGCGATGAGGCGCAGGCGTTCGACGTCTTCGCCGCTGTAGCGACGGGTGCCACCCTCGCTGCGCGCTGGCTGGACCAGTCCTTCGCGCTCGTAGATGCGCAGCGTCTGGGGGTGGACACCCGCCAGCTCGGCCGCGACCGAGATAGCGAAGACGCCGTGGCTGGTTTCGGGCCACTCCATCAGATTTCCCACCATGACTCGGTGATCCAGCGCAGGAGGTCCGAGACCTCGGAGAGCCAGCGGTCTGGAGTTGAAGCTTCGTATGGCTGTCCGCCGACGTGCTCGTGCTCCGCCGGCCAGACGCCCAGAGGGACCCCGCGACGCCGAGGTCGCGACGTGTCCAAATAGACGGGTGCGCCCTCGTGGAGGCGACGCGCGCCCCCTCCTATCCCGCTGGCGTCAGCGCGCGAGACGTCGTGTACCTGCACCTCGATTCGAGTACGCCCAAGTTGGCGGTCGTAGGCGGCGCGGCGCTTCGGATCGCCCAAGACCTCATAGGCCTCGGTGATCTCCCGGAAGCGGGTGACGGCGTCGGGGTCTTCTGGGTGGGAGTCGGGGTGAACACCCATCACGAGGCGCCGGTAGGCGCCGACGATATCGTCACGGGAGGCGCGCCGGTCCACCTCGAGGCGGGTGTAGTAGTCGTTGGTGCGGTTGGAGCCCATGCCGAACGTTTCACAGATGATCTAAGTGACGATTGACAGATTTCCTTCCTTGTGCCTATCATAGTCACCGAGACAGCGCTCGCAAGGGCGCTGTGAGGAGAGGCATGCAAGTTGGGCATGCAAGTTGGGCAGTGCTGCGCCAGCTCTTTCGATGAAAGGAGGAGCCAAGATGCTGATGCGCACCGATCCCTTTCGTGAGCTCGATCGACTGACCCAGCAGGTCTTCGGAGCCGCTGGCCGACCGAGCGTGATGCCGATGGACGCCTTCAGAAAGGGCGACCAGTTCTTCGTGCACTTCGACCTCCCAGGGGTGGACCGCGACTCGATCGATCTCACGGTCGAGAAGAACGTCCTCACGGTGAAAGCTGAGCGGTCCCCTGTGGGTCAAGACGGCGTAGAGACGATCGTCGCCGAGCGCCCGTCGGGAACCTTCACCCGGCAGCTGTTCCTCGGCGACACGCTTGACGCCGACCGCATCGAGGCCAGCTACAGCGACGGCGTTCTCGCCCTCACCATCCCCGTCCACGAGGCGGCGAAGCCTCGCAAGGTGGAGATCACCTCAGGTGACCGACAGAAGGAGCTTGCCGCGGTTTCGTAGTGCTTGCCGCGGTTTCCCGGCAGGAACCTCAGCAACGCTCCTCGGGCGGGCGGCTGTGAAGGTCGCCCGCCCGAACGCCTCTTGTGTGTTGTCAGGAGGTCGCGAGCACGCGGCTCTCGTCGACTGCAACTGAAAGACCTTGTGCCCCGGTCCACGAGAACCTACCGTCGTCGCGCACTACGACGCTCAGGCGCTCGCTGCCGAGCGGGATGTCGTCGAGCTCGACGGCTCCCCACTCGGAAGGGAGCGCGGGTGCAAACCGGACAGTCCGCTGTGGGACGTCGGGGTCGATGCCAAGGAGCGCGCTGAGGACGCCAACGGGTGCGGCCGACGCCCACGCCTGGGGGGAGCCCGCAGCCGGATAGGGCACGGGGCCAGGGACCTCCTCCTTGCCGAACCCGCAGAAGAGCTCGGGTAGCCGTCCCGAGAAGTAGGCGGCCGCCTCGAGCAAGCCCACCGCCACCAGCTGAGCGTGGCGCACGAAGCCGTAGCGACGGAGGCCTGCTGCACACAGGGCCGTGTCGTGAGGCCACACCGAGCCGTTGTGGTAGCTCGCCGGGTTGTAGGCACCCATGGTGGTCGCGAGCGTGCGGATGCCGTAGCCGCTGAATAGCTCGGGCGACAGGAGGCGCTCTGCCACGAGCGTCGCCTTTTCGGGCTCGACAGCGTTTGCCCAAAGCGCGTGGCCCATGTTCGACGCCAGTGCGTCGATCGGGCGCTTCTCCGCATCGAGGCCGACGGCGAAGAAGCCTCGGTCGGCGAGCCAGAAGTCCTCGTTGAAGCGGCGTTTGAACGAGATGGCACGCTCTTTCCAGTAGGAGGCGCTCTCGGCATCGCCGCGGCGCTGGGCGAGCTCCGCACGCGCTGCGTAGGCCGCGTAGACGTAGGCCTGAACCTCGACGAGGGCGATGGGCGGGTGGGCGACGGTGCCATCGGCATAGTTGATGCCGTCGGCCGAGTCCTTCCATCCTTGGTTCCGCAGTCCGCGGTCGGTCGAGCGTAGGTACTCGACGTAGCCGTCGCCATCCTTGTCGCCGTAGTCCTCGATCCAGCGGAGCGCCGCGTCGGCGGCGGGCAAGAGCTCGTCGACGACGTCGGGGGCGGCCCCCCAGCGAGCGAGCTGCCCAAGCACGATCACGAAGAGGGGCGTCGCGTCGACGGAGCCGAAATAGCGCTCAGCGCCGCCTAGGGCGAGCGACACGTCGGTGCCGAACCGCAGCTCGTGGAGGATGCGGCCTGGCTCCTCCTCGCTCATCGGGTCGATGGCCCTTCCTTGATGGCGGGCGAGCGCGCGCAACGTGCCGAGGGCGAGGTCGGGATCGAGGGCGAGACCGAGCGAGCTCGTGACGAGCGAGTCTCGCCCGAAGAGTGCCATGAACCAGGGCGCGCCTGCTGCGACCACGTCGAGACCTGGCTCCGCGGGGTCCGAGAGGCGGAGGGCGGCCAGGTCTTCCCTGCTACGAGCGATCGTCAGGGTCAAGGGCAATGAGTCCGAGCGGAGCGTCGGGCTCGTCCGATGCCGCTCGGCGATCTCGCGCGACGGCGACGCTTGGTCGACCGGCACTCCGAGCGGGAAGCGCATGGGCATCTCTTCGCCGTCTATCGCTGCCACCACGGCGATCGACGTTCGCCATTGGCCGTGCGCCGGGACCACTACTTTGTAGAAGAGGGAGTCGGTTGCCACGGTGGCCCCAGGGGCGAGCACGTGCACGGCCCTCTCGTTCTGGCCGTAGCGGGCCGAGGCCGACCAGACTTCGACGCCGGCGACGACGGCGACCGGCGCTGCCTCCGCTGATCGCCCCGCCTTCACTGCGAAGAGGTCGGCGAAGTCCGCGCCAACTTCGAGGCTGAGGGTCAGTCCTGCCGGCTCGTTCCCGTAGTTGTGCACGCAGAGGTCCTCTCGCATCCCGCTTGCGACGTAGCGACGACGCTCGACGAGCACGGTCGGCTCGACATGGCCGTCTCGCAGGCGGCTGCGGGCCATGAAGGTGCCTGCAAACGGCTCCGCCGTGTAGCCGCCGAGCGGATCGAGCGGGGCTCCATCGACGCGAAGGCGCCAGCGCGAGATGATCCTGGCGTCACGGACGAAGAGTCCCTCGGCCGGACCGTCCATGTCGCCACCGGGCCCGCTGACGGAGAACGAAGTCCCTTCGACGAGGATCTGGCCGCCCCGCTCTGAGGACTCGGCGCCGAAGCCCGAGCCTGCCCGCTGGCGCGCGTCGCTATGTGCAAGGGGATGGCCCGCCGTCGAGTCCGGGATGTCCGACGACCGCTGTGCGATCACAGTGACAGAATAGCTACTATTGGAGTCGTAACTTTGGACACCCAGCGGAGGGAGAACGTGAGAGCTGCGGGGACGACTCGT
Source organism: Actinomycetes bacterium (assembly GCA_021810205.1). Taxonomy (GTDB): domain Bacteria; phylum Actinomycetota; class Acidimicrobiia; order Acidimicrobiales; family RAAP-2; genus JAJYVT01. Next base: position 62,360 of record JAJZJC010000001.1, on the reverse strand, counting down.
GGAGGCGACCGAGCCGGCGCCTTTGGCGTCTCTGACGGCGCTGAGATGGCCGAGCTGGACGCCGTTCTCGACGACGAGCAGGCGCCGATGTTCAGCGTGGGGCAGGTGTCCGAGCTCGTGGGGGTCCAGCCGGGATTCCTGCGTCGCCTCGACTCGATGGGGGTGGTGAGCCCCACTCGCAGTGGGGGAGACCACCGCCGGTACAGCAGGGCCGACATCCGACGCCTCCTCGACGCGCGTGCCCTCATGCGCGACGGAGTGAGCGTCGCGGGAGTCCGTCACGTCTTCGAGCTGAAAGACAGGGTGGTCGAGCTCGAAGAGGCGCTGCGGACGGCTCGAAAGCGTCGATAGGCGACAAGGCGCTCGACGAGTCGCTGGGAGCTGGCACGGCCACGACCTTCGTCGCGGCGAACGACGTCGCTGGAAGCAACCAGCGACGTCACTCGAAGGAGAAAGGAAGGCAGAAAGGAAGGAAGCAATGGTGGCGGTGTCACCAGGAAGTCTTGACGGTCGACCGCCGGCAGCCGCCGAGCGGCCCCTTCGCATTGGCATGGTCGCGCCCCCCTGGTACGCCGTTCCCCCATCGGGCTATGGCGGAATCGAAGCGATGGTGGCCGGGCTCGTAGATGGGCTCGTCGCCCGTGGCCACCACGTGGTGCTTGTCGGCGCCGGGGAGCCCAAGACGGCCGCGCAGCGCTTCCACGCCGTCTTCTCCGATCCTCCCTCTGCGCGCCTTGGCGAGCCGATGCCCGAGGTGCTCCACGCTGCCGTAGCCGCCGCGCTCTTCGAGCGCGAGGAGCTCGATCTTGTCCACGACCACACCCTCGCCGGACCGCTTCTCGCCCGGGGCAGGTCCCTCCCGACGGTCGTGACCGCGCACGGTCCGGTGAGCGGCGAAGCCGGTGACTACCTCGTTGCCCTCGACCACTCTGTCGACGTCGTCGCCATCTCGCAGGCGCAGCGGCGGCTGCGTCCCGAGGTGAACTGGCTCACCACCGTGCACAACGGCATCGACGTCGCTTCGTTCCCCCTGGGGAAGGGCGATGGGGGCTATCTGCTTTTCCTCGGCCGCTTCAGCCCCGACAAAGGTGCACACCTGGCGATCGATGCCGCCAGCGTCGCTGGGCGCCGGCTTCTTCTCGCAGGCAAGCTCAACGAGCCTGCCGAGCGGGCGTACTTCGCCGACGCGGTCGCGCCACGACTCGGAGGGTGCGTCGAGTACGTGGGAGAGGCGGACGCCGCCACCAAGCGGGAGCTTCTCGCCGGGGCAGAGGCGCTCCTCTTCCCGGTGCAGTGGGACGAGCCGTTCGGTCTCGTGATGGTGGAGGCGATGGCATGCGGGACTCCGGTCGTCGCCCTTCGCCGCGGGAGCGTTCCCGAGATCGTCGCCGACGGTGAGAGTGGGTTCGTCGTTGACGATGAAGAGGGGCTCGTTCGGGCGATTGATGCCGTCGCCCTGCTGGACCGCCGGCGCTGCCGAGCCCGTGCCGAGCTATTCGACAACGCCCGCATGGTCGAGGGCTACGAGGCGTCCTACCGAGCGGTGGTGGAGGGACGGGAGCTATCTGCAAGAGCCCGGCCGGACGACCCTGCGCTGGTCTTGGTGTAGCCCCGGTCAGAGCCTCCGTCAGCACCGCGGTGCCTCTCGCACCGGGTGGTGCTCTGCTGCGGCGACAGCCCGCGCCAGAAAGGTGACTGCGGATCGTCGGCGCACCTCAAGGCTGCACGCTCACGCCACCCAGCCGTTCGCACCCCGACAGCGGTCCCCCTTCGCTTACTCCATCCGCTCGAACACCGCGGCGATCCCCTGGCCGCCGCCAATGCACATGGTCTCGAGCCCGAATCGGGCTTCGCGGCGGTCCATCTCTCGCAGAAGGGTGGTGAGGATGCGGCATCCCGTCGCACCGATCGGGTGGCCGAGGGAGATCCCAGATCCGTGGACGTTCAGCCGGTCGAGCGCCTCGTCGGGAAGGCGCCACTCGCGCAGGACCGCGAGCACCTGTGCGGCGAACGCCTCGTTCAGCTCGATGAGGTCCATGTCGCTCAGCGACAACCCGGCGCGCCCGAGCGCCTTGGCGGTGGCGGGCACCGGCCCGATGCCCATTCGCTCTGGTTCGACGCCGGCCACGCCCCACGATAGGAGCCGGCCGAGCGGCCGCAAACCAAGATCTCGAGCGAGGTCGGGATGCGTCACGATGCACGCCGCCGCGCCGTCGTTCTGCCCGGACGCGTTGCCGGCAGTCACGGTCGCCTCAGGGTCCTGGCGCTGCAAGATCGGGCGCAGCGCAGCCAAGGCTTCGAGGGTCGTATCGGCACGTGGATGCTCGTCGGTGTCGACGACGAGTTCCTCGCGGCCCCGGCGCACGGGGACCGGGACGATCTCTTCGGCGAAGATGCCCGACTTCTGCGCGGCGACAGCGCGCTCGTGGGAGCGGAGTGCAAGCTCATCCTGCTCGTGACGGCTGATGCCGTACTCCCGGCGGAGGTTTTCCGCCGTCTCGATCATCCCCCCGGGGATCGGATGGCGGGCGCCTCCGGCCGTGACGCGGCCGCGCGCCAAACGGTCGAGCAGCTCCACGTTGCCGGCCCGCGCGCCCCACCGCGTGGCAGTCGTGTAGTACTCGGCCTGGCTCATGCTCTCCACCCCGCCGGCGAGCACGAGGTCCGCGGCGCCGGTCTGGACCTCCATCGCCGCGTACACCACCGCCTGGAGGCCGGAGCCGCACCGGCGGTCCAGCTGCATGCCGGCACTCTCGACGGGCAACCCCGCGTCGAGGGCGGCGATGCGCCCGATCGCCGGCGTCTCTCCGTTCGCGTAGCAGTGCCCCAGGACCACTTCGTCCACTCGGGCAGCCGGGATCCCGGTTCGTTGGATCACTGCGTTCACCACCACCGTCGCGAGCTCGGCGGCGCTGGTGTCGCGCAACGCTCCGCCGTAGCCCCCCACGGGGGTGCGCACGGGCTCGCAGATGACGGCGTCTCGCATCGTTTCTCCTTATCGAACTTCTAGAAAGCCTATTCAGAGTCCGAGCAACTGCTCGGCGTTTCCATGCGCCAGCTTCTCGAGATCGTGGGGGCTGAGCGGCACGTTGTCGAGGAACCGTCTCCCGTCGAGGTTGTCAGAGAACGGATAATCGACCGAGAAGAGAAGCCGATCGATGCCGAACACCCCCAGGGCGCACTGAAACGGCGGGAGGGTGAAGTAGGCGCTCGTCGTGACGTAGAAGTGCTCATGGAAATACTCGGCCACCCGGCGCTTCAGGTGGGTGGCCATCGGTGAGAGCACCGAGTCGGCGCGGGCGAGTGAGAACGGGATGTTCTCGCCCATGTGCCCGATGACCACCGTCAGCCTCGGGAAGCGATCGAAAACGCCCCCGAGGACGAGACGCAACGCGTGGAGGCCGGTCTCTGCATGCCACCCCCACGCCGCGCCGGCCAGCGCCTCACCCGTGCGGCCGGGGAGATTGGAGAAGTAGGCCTCGAAGACCGCTGGCGTCGGCGGAGTGGGATGCAGGTACACGGGCACTCCCAGGTTCTCTGCACACGCGAACACAGGCGAGAACGCGGGATCGTCGAGGAAGGTGCCCGCGACGTGGCCGTGGACCATCGCTCCTTTGAAGCCCAGTGCCGTCACGCACCGGTCGAGCTCTGCGGCGGCCGCATCCGGATCGGGCATCGGTAGGACGGCGAAGCCGGCGAAGCGGGTCGGGTGGGCGGTGACGACCTCGGCCAACCGGTCGTTCGCATCGCGCGCCGTCGCGATGGCGTCTGCAGGCGCCTGCAGGTGCGTACCCGGCGATGACGGCGAGAGGACTTGCAGGGTGATGCCAGCGGCGTCCATGTCGGCGAGTCGGCCGGTGCCCAGGTCTTCCAGTTTCGCACCGATGTCGGGACGTCGCGCCGGCCCGGCCACCGGGAGCATTGAGGTCGTGTAGTGCTCTTCGAGTGCGATCACGCGCATTGGAGGACCTCATCAGTTCGTCGCCACATTCGGCTCGCGAGACGAAGCGGGGCCCCGTCCTGCGTTGCCTACGATTGGCGCCCGAGCGTTGCCTACGGTAGACGTCCGAACCTACCATCGTGGTGGGCACCTCTCGCGCGACCGAGGTCGCGTCGGGGTGAACGTCGGGCCTGGCCGCAGTCTTGGAGCTCGCACGGCGCGGCGTGGTCTGCGTCGTGCTCGAGCCCCGCACCGATATCCGGCGCGCCGACCGTGGGTGTGCGCCACGACCAGCGCGTCACGTGACGAGAAGGAGTGCATGCCCGCGGCGGCGGCGTGGTCGGGGCCCGAAAGGGCTGTCCCTTGACGGCGCGTTGTGCCGGCCGTAGCCTGTTGACTCAGTACCCTGGTAGTGAGGATATCGACACGGCTGATGGAGAGGTCGTATGGCAGCGGATCGAGGCGCAGGGTGCCGATACGTTCGCTCCGGCTCTGCCGATGATCGGAGGTAGGGGACAATGACTGGCGACGCATCGGAAGCGACGCCGGTGAAGCTCGGCGACGGTGACCTCGGCGCCGATGCGACGGTGGACCGCAACGTCATGGTGTCGATGCGCGACGGGCTCAGGATCGCGTGCGACGTCTACCGGCCAGCGGCATCGGGACGCCATCCGGTGCTCTATGCCGTCTCGCCGTACATCAAGGACTCGGTGGACCTGCCGACGATGGGCGTCTACCGGTACCGGGAGACGGGCAACATCGCGAAGTGGGTGTCGAAGGGCTACGTGTACGTGCTCGCCGACGCGCGGGGTTCGGGCCAGTCCGAGGGTGTCTACCGCATGTTCTCGGAGGAGGACCTGCAGGACCTCTACGACATGATCGAATGGTGCGGGGTGCAGCAGTGGTCCAACGGCAAGGTGGGGATGATCGGCGAGTCCTACCTGGCGATGGTCCAGTGGTTCGCTGCGGCACAGAAGCCGCCGCACCTCGCCTGCGTCGCACCCTATGACGGATGCTTCGACCTCTACCGCCACTTCTGCTTCAAGGGCGGCATCTACTTCACCGGGTTCCAGAACCACTGGTACTCGAACAGCGTGCGCAATCGCCACCTCATGGATTACAAGGGCCGTCCGGAGCGTGAGGACTACATGTCCTTCGACTATTTGCGCGAACAGGCTCTGCACCCGACGTTCGACGAGTTCTGGGAGGGTCGGCGCGCCGAGCTGTCCGAGATCGAGGTCCCGGTGTTCTCGATCGGCAACTGGATGGGCACGATGGTCCATCTGCTCGGGAACATCCAGGGCTTCTGCGAGGTGAAGGGTCCGAAGAAGCTCCTCGTGAACGTCGGCGACGCCCAGATGCTCTTCTTGAACCCATACGTCGAAGAGCAGCTCACCCGCTGGTACGACTACTGGCTCAAGGGCGTGGAAAACGGAGTCATGGACGAGCCACCCATTCGGATCTTCGTCCGCAACGGCCAAGGCTACCGCGATGAGCACGAGTGGCCGCTCGCGCGCACCGAGTTCCGCAAGCTGTACCTCGCGAGTGGTCCATCCGGTGCGGCCGAGTCGCTCAACGACGGGCGGCTCAGCTGGGAAGAACCGCCCGTCGACGCCGAACCGACGAGCTACACCTATCCCGACCCTGGATGGACGTTCCCCGGAACCGGCACGTCGGTTCGCGGCAAGTCCGGGATGCTCCACACCACTCGCAAGATCCTCACCTTCACGAGCGAGCCCTTCGAAGAAGACACCGAGGTCACGGGTCCGGTCGTCTTGAACCTGTGGGCATCGTCGTCTGCAGACGAGACCCAGTTCATCGTGAACGTCATGGACGTCCCGCCGGTGACCACGGAGCTGGCGCAGGCGATCGAGATGCTCGACGTCGCCGTCCCGGCGCGCCAGGTGACTGAGGGGTGGCTCCGGGCGTCCCACCGAGCCTTGGATCCCGCCCGCGCGACGCCGACGAGCCCCTATCACACCCACGTCGATCCCCAGCCGCTCGAGCCGGGCACGATCTATGAGTTCAACGTCGAGATCTGGCCAACCTGCTGGGTGTTCGAAAAGGGCCACCGGATCCGGCTGGACCTGGCGGCTCTTGACCAGCTCGGTCAGCACTACCTGGGTCATCTTCGGGCGACCGACACCTTCTACCACGACGCGGCACACCCCAGTCACTTGCTGCTGCCCGTCGTCGGTTGACGGGTCTGGTGGAGACGTCGAGCAGAAGGCCGAGGCCGCACTGAAGGTGGCCCATCACGCGGCGGTGCTCGTCGATGGAAAGATCGTCCTGTCGGGCAACGGTCTCGACATCTTGCACAACGACCAAGTGGGCGAGATCTTCCTCGGCAAGAGAGTGGGATTGGCATGACAGGCACGACGGGCAGCGGCCCCGCTCTACATCCGCGCACCGTGTATCGAGTCGCTCGATGATCCGCGTCGAGGACCACGGTTCGTACGCCGTGCTGGTCCTTGACGATCCGGCACGGCGCAATGCGCTCTCGGTCGAATCCTCCGCGGAGCTGGTCCGCGCCATCGACACCATGGAATCTTCGGGCAACGTGCGGGTGCTCGTCGTGACCGGTGCCCCGCCGGCCTTCTGTGCAGGTGCCGACCTTGCGCAGCTCGAGGGTTCGGACGAAACGGGACTACGGTCCATCTACGCGGGCTTCCAGCGGATCGTGCGCAGCCCGATGCTCACCGTGGCTGCGGTGAACGGCGCGGCAGTCGGTGCAGGGATGAACTTGGCCCTGGCGTGCGACGTCCGTCTCGCTGCTCCCGACGCCAGGTTCGACACCCGATTCCTCGCGCTCGGTCTCCATCCCGGCGGCGGGCACACGTGGCTGCTGCGCCGTGCCGTGCCCTACTCGACCGCGGCGGCGCTCCTCTTGGCGGGCGAGGTGAAGACCGGCGATGAGGCGGAGCGGATCGGCCTCGCTCACCGCTGCGTCCCGAGCGACGAGCTTGTACCGGCCGCCCACGAGCTGGCCGCGCGCATCGCGTCGGCGCCGACGGAGCTACTGGCGAGGACGAAGTCGACGCTCGCGAGATCCTTCGAGTGCGCAGATACCTACGAAGCCGTGCTCGAAGAAGAGCTCCACGCGCAGCTCTGGTCGGTCGAACAGCCCTACTTCAAGGAAAGCGTCGCGGCCCTCCGACGCCGGATCTCGTCGAGGTCCTGATGCCCGTCGGCTATCTCGAGCTCATGAGCGAGATCACCGAGCCGATGCCGCCGCTCCCGATGGTGCGGCTGGGTCCGCCGCCATTGGTGCCGCTCCAGCGCCCTCTCTCGCAGTCCACCGTCATGATCGTCAGCTCCGCGGGCGTCCACTTGCGGGCGGACCCACCGTTCGAATTCGTCGACGACCTCACCTGCCGGCGACTCGCACAGACACTCCCGACCACAGCGCTGCGGCCGTGCCATCCCAGCCCGATCAGGCGGCCGGGTCGCCAGGACGTGAACGTCGTACACCCCTACCGGCGGTTGGTCGAGCTCGCGACGGCGGGACTGATCGGGGCTCCCTCGCCATTCCACGTGAGCACCTTGGGTGCGATCAAGAAGGTCACCCGCATCGTGACCGAGCTCGGACCCGCCGTCGCGGCTGCTGCTCACGAGGCTGGGGCCGACCTCGTGATGGTCGTCCCGCTGTGTCCCGCGTGCCATCAGGCGATGGGAATTCTCGCCCGTGTCGTGGAGCGGAGCGGCATCCCCACCGTCACGGTGAGCGGGGCTCGGGACATCACCGAGCGGGTTCGGCCACCTCGTGCCGCGTACCTCGACTTTCCGCTCGGCTATTGCGTCGGGCATCCCGGTGACGAGCGCGAGCAGCGGACCATCGTCACCGAGGTCCTCTCCCTCGCCGAGCGATCTCTCGAACCCGGCACCATCGTCGACCTGCCGTTCCGATGGCCCGAGAACGGTTGGGAAACAGAGATCGTCGAGCACTACTGGGGCGAGCGCGAGACGGTCCGGAGCCAGCGGGCCAAGGAGTTCGTGCCGGCCTCGAGTGCCGGGGTAGGGCGACACGTCGCGCTCGAAGAGGTCAGGGCCGTCGAGGAAATGGCATCGCATGGTCTCCTCTGACCCTGATTGCCCGTCGATGGGCCATGCAGCCCTGTCGCACACACTTCGCCACCGCATCGGCGCCGAGGTCGCCCGAGACGAGCGAGAAGGCGCCGAGCATTCCATCGAGGGCGGTCACGGACCGACTGCCGCCACGAGGAGCTCGTCGCCGCGCACCACCAGGGTCACCGTCGCGGCTGCAGAAGCGAGGACCACGCGCTGCACCGCCGAGCCGTCGACGGAGACGGTGACGTTCGTGACGTAGCCGATCGGCCACGGCGCCGGGAGACCGACCCCGGCTTCGGCAAGCGCAGACCACCATGACGGGTTGGCCGCTGCGGCGGTCTTGGCGGCAGCGGCGTAATCCTCGAGTGCGGCGCCTTCGATAGCGAGCACCTGGGGGCCCTCGGTGAAGGCGCGAGAAGGAGCCCCGGTGATCCTCAGCGTTCCGACGACGACCCCGGACTTGCCGAGCGCGAGTCCCGTCGCAGCGAGCGCGGGAGGTGCAGGCACCCGAAGGTGGACAAGCGGCGGTGCCACTTCGTTCGCAGGAGCCCGGAGACGTCGAACCGTCTCGAGGGTCGCTTCCACCACGAGGCGCTGGGTAGTCCAGAACAGCGCGTTCGTGGGCCAGCAGGTCACGAGCGCAATGCCCGATCCCGACGGCGGCGTCTCCAATCGGGTGCCGGGCGTGGTCACCGCAGTGGTGCGCACGCGGAAGTCCATCTCCTTGCAGCCCAGTACCCAGATCACAAGGGCACCGGGACGGACGCGGCGCAGCCCGGAGAAATAGCTCACGTCATGAGCAACCAGGATGCTCTCCCCACGCGCACCGGGCCAGACCGTCGAAGGATCGTGCCCCACCGCCACGTCGAGCACCGATGTGCTCATGCCGCCCATGACCGGTGCACGTAGACCGATGGACGGGATCTCGAGTACCGCCGGGTGCTCCGGCGTCGCAGCCGTCGGCTCGCCCGCTGGTGCACCGCACCGGCCGCGTGTGCCACGACTGGTACGGCGCCCGCTGGCGTCGAGGCCGCGTTGGAGCAGCACATGACCGTTCGTGCTCGAGCGGTGGTCCCACCACAACGGGTAGACGACGGCAACCCCGGCCAGTGCCACCAAGACGATGCCGGCGACGAGGCGGAGCTGCAGGGCACGGCCGACGCCGCGCGCCCTGGACCTCACCGGCTCAGACGTCGTCCGAGCGGCCCAGGCGGTGTCGACGTGCTCGGTCGGCGACCAACCCGATCCCGACTGCACCGAGGATCGCCACCAGCACCCAGTAGAGCCATCCCGCCCACGGCTCACCAGTGTGGACAGACGGCACCGTCGCAGAGGTCACTGTGGCGGGGAGAGGCGCCGTATGCGTGCTCGCCGCCGGGAGCAGGGGTGTCGTCGTCGTCACCGGCACCGCAGCGGCCGTCACGGTCACGCACTCACCATTTGTGGCAGTACCTGCCTCTGAGGAGGCGCTGTACGGGCTGGCGCTCGCCGGCGCGTAGACCGCCGCGAAGCAGTAGGTCCCGATCGCACTCGGGGTGAAGCTCGGCGAGGTCGCCACCCCGCCGTTCAAGGTCGCTGCCGGAGTGAGCACCGCACCGGTGGTGGACGCGCACAGGGTGCTGCCCGGGCCGCACTGGTAGAACTGGACCGACCCCGTCGGCACCCCGTCGGCTGTGTTGCCCGTCACCGTCGCCACGTCGTCGACGCTTGCGCCCAGCACGACCGACGTCGAGGAGGGCGCGGTCGTCGTCTTCGTGGTGGCAGTCGTGGTGGTCGTGGTGGTCGTGGTGCTCGGCGGCGCACTGCACGTCGGCACGGTCACATGATCCGAGAGCAGGGTGACCGCACCTGTCTTCGCGAGAATACGGCCGGAGACGACGACTGTCTTTGTCAGCGACGCCGACGTGAGGGCCATGACAGTACCGTCGAATTTCGTCCCGGTCTTCAAGGTCGCAGAAGAGCCGACCTGCCAGAACACGTTGCACGCCTGCACCCCTCCGGTCAGCACCACCGCGCTTGTAGTGCCAGCGATGAGCGTGGACGCCGCCTGGAAGATGAAGACCGAGCTTGTGGTCCCCGACAGGGTCAGCGTCCCTGTGAGTGTCATCGAGCTGGTCGACGTGTACACGCCCGCCGTCAAGGTCTTGGATGCCAGGTTCTCACCGGTGACGTTCTGCGTAGACGGTGCGTGAGCAGCATCTGTGTAGGCGACAGACAGGCTCGCTTGGGCTGTCTTGGCGACCGATGTCGCCTTGTACTGCTTCCCGTTGACAACCGTTCCTGTTCCGGGTGTCGTGCTTGTCGTGAAACCGGTCACTGCACTGCCTGGGTACACCCCGAGATCCCCGGAGACGACCGTGGCACCCGTGTTGGTGACGGTCGAGCCCGCGAGCACCGCGAAGGGCGCTGCCTTGCCGAGTGTGGGTGCGGTGGTGGCTGCCGCCGCAGTCGACCCCGCGAGCAGGCCGACGGACCCGAGAGCCAACAGTGCGACAGCGCAGACCCCTGGGAACGACTTGGACAACCAACACTTGCGGGCTACGCCGATCATCGAGCTCACGGCACTCCTCCGGCCAGGAACCCCCTACGATGACCGTCGACGGCATCGGCAGCTCACGCCCAGGAGTCGCGAAAACAAAAAGGAACAAACGGACGATATGGCTCCGCTCTGGTCGAGGACTTCCTCGGCCTGTTCCGAGCTCACACTTACCCTCAGCGCCTTCTCCACAAACACCGCTTGCTCCACAAACGCTGCTTGCTCCACAAACGCTGCTTGCTCCACAAACGCTGCTTGGATCGGTCAGGTATCGGATAGGGCGGTCAGCCCGTGGCTCGCGGACGATGACGGGGCACCTTCGCATCCTTGGCTCGCGAACTCCGGTCAAGGCGCTATTTGACATCAAGTCAGGCGGTCCATAGCGTGGAGCCCCATGGCTGGTTACTGGAGTAGTGACGCTTCAGTGCGCTCGAGCGACGCAGGCGCACTTGCGAGGTGTCGTCTGTGGCGCATGGCCGCGAAGTGAGCGGCTCACGGTCGGTCGTCCTGGTGACGGGCGCGTCCCGGGGTATCGGTCGCAGCGCTGCCCTCGCCTTCGCCCGTGCCGGGTTCGACGTCGTGGTGAATTACGCGACGAGTGCCGACCAGGCGTCTGGGGTCGTCTCGGATGTCGAGAAGCTCGGTGTGTCGGCTCTTGCGCTTGGTGCCGACGTCGCCGATGACGCGGCTGTCCGTCGCATGATCGCGCAAGTCGAAGACTCCTTCGGGCGTCTCGATGTGCTCGTTGCAAACGCCGGAACCACGATCGATACCGTGCCGACCGATCTCGAGGGCGTGAGCGTCGAGGCCTGGGACCGAGTGTTCGCGGTGAATGTTCGTGGCCTGTTCGTCACGGTTCGCGCCTGCGTTCCCCTGCTCGCGCAGTCGCCGATCGCGTCGGTCGTCACGACCTGCAGCGTCGCAGGTATTCGACCAGGACCTCAGCCACTGCCATACGCGGCGTCGAAGGGCGCCGTCGCGAACTTGACCAAGACCCTGGCCGGCGCGCTCGGCCCTCGCATCCGCGTGAACGGGGTGGCGCCAGGCTGGATGGTCGGCGAGTGGATGGAGCACCAGCTCGGCGAGAACTACGACCGCCTGATGGAGCGCCGCGCCAAGATGACGCCGCTCAAGCGCGTGGCCACTCCAGACGACGTCGCGGAGTCCATGGTCTCACTCGCCGTCGGGCACCCTTTCGTCACGGGCCACATCGTGGTCGTCGACGGGGGGTTCACCTCGGTCACCTAGCTCCGTGGGACTGCGACCGCAGTCGTACACATGTCGAGCACCGGTATCGGCCCGAACACCGTCGGTTCGCGGATCGGACCGGGGCGGCCGAAAGCTCACAAGCCGAGGATCCGCTCGGCGTTCTCGTGGAAGACCTTGTGCATCACTGACTCGTCGAAGCCAAGCTGGTCCCACTCTCCAAGGACCCGTTCGTAGGTCATGCTCGGATGGTCGCTTCCGAACATGACCTTGTCCTGGAGCCTGCCTCGAATGTCGGTGCGAAGGCTCGGGGGGAAATACTTCGGTGCCCAGCCGGACAGCTCCCAGAAGACGTTCCCCTTGTGGAGCGCGACGGCAGTCATCTCGTCGACCCAGGGCCAGCCGGGATGTGCCGCCACGATCGTGAGCGACGGGAATCTCGCAGCGAGCAAGTCGAGCGCGGCCGGATGTGCATGACGCAAGATGGCTCCCATTCCTCCGGGCATGCCTGCGCCCATTCCCGTGGTGCCGACATCGACGAGCACCGGGCGATGCAGACCAGCGATCGCCTCGAAAAGCTCGCTGAACTTGGGGTCGTCGACGGAATAATGGCCCATGATGGGGTGGAAGTGGAAGCCGAGGACCGCTTGCTCCTTGACCGCCATCTCGATCTCGACGATCGCCTCCGTTCCCTTGAGTGGGTCGACCACGCCCCACGCCTGGAGGAAGACTTCCGGATGCCGATCTCTCAACTCGGCCACGTAGGCGTTCGAGCAAGGAGGTGCGCCCGTGGTCGACTCGATGTCGAAGGCCACCAGTACGGCCTCGACTCCGGCCTCGCTGATCTCGGCGACCACTGCCTCTTCGGTTCGCGGCACCCAGGGCTTCGACCAGTACTTCTCGAGTGCAGCCACGTACGGCCCCTGCGACCTGATCCACACATCAGTGCCCGGGTAGCAGTGGAGATCGATGCGTCTCATGGCCGAGTTCCTTTCCAACCCACTCCGGTCGGTAGTGTAGCTCACGAGTCGCGCGGGCCACAATGCCTGACGCCGGTACGGCTGTGGCACGTGCACTCCACGTCTGTCAGGGCGTGCAAGCCAGCGACCAGGCGTTGCCCAGTGTTGTGCCCGCGGCGGCATCCCCGTAGCGAGCAGCCTTGCAAGGTGAAACCGTCGGCGGAGGGCTGTTCTGGCAACGGAACGTCACAATCAGTACCTACTTAGGTAGGTGGAAACTGACACGCGACTGCAGGCCACCGAGCTGAGGCCGAACAGGACCTGTCCGGACGTCGTGTCGTGCCAGGCGCCGTAGCGCTCGGCGAGGCCGTCGAAAGCCTGTGCGGTCCGGTTGGCTCGTGCCCGCACGCCGGTCCTTCTCGTGGTCCAGCTCCCCCGCCGCAGTGGGTCTTTCGGCGCGTGGTATTCTATGGATCTATGGAGCATGATGCCGAACGGCGTACCGATCTCTACGAGCAGCTGGCGCGCATCGGCAAGGTGGTCGTCCACCCCAAGCGCATCGAGCTGCTCGACCTGCTCTGCCAGGCCGAGCGCAGCGTGGAGGCGCTCGCCGAGGCGACGGGGCTCAAGCTCACGACGGCCTCCGCGCACCTCCAGGTGATGCGCCAGGCGCGCCTCGTCGAGACCCGCCGGGATGGGACCCGCGTCTACTACCGCGCCGCGGGCGAGGAGGTCTGTCGCTTCGTCGGGGCGCTGGGCGATCTTGCCCGAGCCCGCCTCGCGGAGGTCGACCAGATCCTCCGCTCGCTCGGCACCGACGCGGCAGGCGCCGAGCGGGTCAGCCGAGACGAGCTCTTGGCTCGCGTGCAGGCCGGGGAGGTCGTGGTGCTCGATGTGCGCCCCGCTGAGGAGTACTCGGCCGGGCACATCCCCGGTGCCCGCTCGCTCCCCTTGGAGCACCTCGAGGCCCGCCTCGACGAGCTCGACCCCGCCGTCGAGGTCGTCGCCTACTGCCGAGGGCCGCTGTGCCTCCTTGCCCCAGAGGCCGTCGCGCTGCTTCGGGGCCGGGGGCGACGCGCGCACTGTCTGGAAGACGGCCTGCCCGAGTGGCGCCAGGCCGGACTCCCGGTGGAAGAGGGCAGCGGCACGGACGCAGGATCGAGCGGGCACGGCGATGTTCGCAGCTCCCGGCGCCCCCGGCGCCCCCGGCGATCGTCGCGAGCACTTGGGGGGCGGCCGTGATGAGCGAACGGTTGCGCGTCGGCTTCTTCGACCAATTTGCGGCGGCGTCGATCTTGCCCGGGGCCGCACGGGCCATGATGCCCAACAGCCTCGTAATCCGAGTTGTTGGCGCGCTGTCGCCTGCCACTCGTCGCCGGGCTTGCCTCGCCCCGAGACGGGGTGGCACGCATGGCCGTGAAGCCCGTCCAGAACGAGACCGGTGCCCTCATCGCCGTCGCCGGGCTCTTTGTCGGCGCTCGGACCGGTGGGACGCTCGCCCACATCGACGCCGCCCAGGCGATTGGCCTCATCGGGCCCCTGTCCCCACCACTCCGTCACCGACCAGATCCAGCACGGCCAACGGATCCAGTACAAGCGAAGGAGCGCCCCAATGAAGATCCTCGTCGTCTTGAACGACCCGCCCTACGGCACTGAGCGCTCCTACAACGGGCTGCGCCTCGCCGGCGCGCTCTCCAAACGCGAGGGGGTCGAGGTGCGGGTTTTCCTCTTCGGCGACGCCGTCGGCTGCGCGATCGGAAACCAGAAGGTTCCCGACGGCTACTACCACCTCGACCGCATGGTCACCGCTGTCATCCGCCACGGCGGGGAGATCGGCTGCTGCGGCACGTGCATGGACGCCCGGGGACTCGCTGACGAGCTGCTCGTCGACGGCGCCCGTCGCTCCACCTTGGAAGAGGTGACCGACTGGACGATCTGGGCCGACAAGGTGGTGAGCTTCTGATGGGCGCCGTGCGCATCGTCATCGTCGGCGGCTCCTTCGGCGGACTGACCACCGCCTACGAGCTGCGCCGGCACCTCTCCCCCGAGCGCGCCGAGATCACCCTCGTTGCCAAAGACGGCCAGTTCCGCTTCGTCCCGTCCTTCCCCTGGGTGGCGATGGGCCGGCGGCGCCTCGAGCAGATCTCCTTCCCCCTCGCCGGCCCGCTTGCCAACAAGCACGTGGGCTTCGCCCAGGAGACCGTCACCGGCATCGACACCGCTTCCAAGGTGGTCTCGACCGACGCCGGCGATCACCCATACGACTTCCTCGTCGTCGCTACCGGGCACCGCAGCGCCAACGAGGCCGTCCCGGGGCTAGGTCCCTTCGACGGGCCCGGCCACTCGCCGATGTCGGCGAAAGAGACCACCGAGCTCGCCGGCGCAATCCAAGCGCTGCTCGCCGACCCCGGCCCTGTCGTCGTCGGCGCGGCGCCCGGAGCGAGCTGCATCGGGCCGGTCTACGAGCTTGCATTCGAGCTCGACCATCTGCTGCGCCGCCGCGGGCTTCGCCACCAGGTTCCGATACGCCTGCTCACCCCTGAGCCGTTCCTCGGCCACATGGGCATGGGCGGCGCCGGCACGATCCGCCAGCTCCTCGAGGGCGCGCTCGAGGAGCGAGACATCGCGTATCGCACCTCGGCCGCGATCACGCGGATCACGGGGGAGTCCGTGGAGACGGCCGATGCGGCCCCCACTTCCTCGGTGTGCTCGATCGTCATCCCGCCCCTCGCCGGCGTCGACGCGGTCGCCAGCAGCCCCGGCCTGGCGAACCCGAAGGGCTTCGTGCCCGTCGACGACCACTACCGCCACCAGGCGGCCGATGGCGTCTACGCGGTCGGGGTCGCCGTCGCCCTCCCCCCGGTCGACGCCACCGCAGTGCCGGTCAACTTCCCGAAGACCGGCCACATGACCGAGCAGATGGCGAAGATCGCCGCCGCCGACCTCGCGGCGCGCCTCGAGGGCCACGAAGCCCCCACCGACGAGCTGTCGGCGCGCTGCATCCTCGGCATGGGCGACCGCGCCGCCTACCTCGCCGTCGACCCTGTCCGCCCACCACGCAACCGCATCCCTTCGGTCTCCGACGGACGGCAGTGGCTCATCGCCAAGATGGCCTTCGAGCGCGCCTACCTGGCCTTCGCCCGGCGAGGGAAGTTGGTGCCGACGGCACTCGGATGGTGAGGACTGCACGAGCGGCCAGCACGTCGGCGTCCTGGGAGAGGCGTCGACGTGCTCGTGCGTGGTCGACGGTCAAGACCCTGGATCGATGACGTGACAGACGAGCCGCGGGTCGCAGCGGCGAGGATCGAGTCGTCGTGCCCGCCGATCGAGGCCTCGCAGCTCGTCGCGCAGCGCCACCAGCTCGGCGATGCGGGCATCGAGCTCGGCGGCCCGGCGCCCGATCAGGTCCACCACGAAGCCACATGGCGTCTCGCCCCGGTCCCGAAGTGCGATGGCCTCTCGGATCTCTCCGAGGCGCAGCCCGACCGCCTGGGCGGCGCGCACGAACCGGTAGCGATCGAGGGCGTCTTCTCCGTAGAGGCGGTAGCCGGACTCGCTGCGCTCCTCCGGGCACAGCACGCCGATGCGGTCGTAGTAGCGGATCGTCTTGACCGACGTGCCCACTCGCTCGGCGAGCTCGCCGATTCTCATCGCCATCGTCACCACGCTAGCCCTTGACTCTCCCCTGGAGGGGAGGCTTTAGGCTCGGTACATGGCCGACACGATCACCATCTTGCACACCCCAGGGTGCCCAAACGTCGCCCTGGTCCGCCAGCGGCTCGCCGACGCTCTCGCGCGGCTCTCCGGTCCTGCTCCTCGAGTCCTGGTCGAAGAGGTCGCCGATGCGGACGAGGCCAGCCGGCGCAACTTCCACGGCTCTCCGGCCGTGCTCATCGACGGCGTCGACCTCTTCACGACGGCCGGGACTCCTCCGGCGTTCGCCTGCCGCATCTATCGCAGCGAGACCGGCTCCGAAGGGGCTCCCTCGGTCGATCAGATCGTGGCCGCCCTCACTGCCGGGTAGGAACCTGACCGATGACCGGCTCGGTGCATCGGGACGACGTTCGCCGCTTGATGGCGCAGGGGGCGCAGTTGGTCGAGGTGCTGCCAGCTGCCGAGTACGAAGACGAGCACCTCCCCGGGGCCATCAGCATCCCGCTGAAGACGCTCGGACCCGAGACGATCGCTGGGCTCGACCGGGCACGCCCAGTGATCGTCTACTGCTGGGATGGTCTTTGAGACATGAGCCCGCGAGCCGCGTGTCGGCTCGAGACGCTCGGCTTCAGCACGGTCTTCGACTACACCGCCGGCAAGACCGACTGGCTGGCCGCGGGGCTCCCAACCGAGGGTGCCGCAGTGCCGCCGTTGCGCCCCGGTGCCGTGGCACGCACCGGCGTCCCCACGTGCACGCCCGACGACACCGTCGCCACGGCGCGCCGACGTGTCGCCGCATCCGGCGAGGACCGCTGCATCGTCACTGCCGGTGATGGCGTCGTGCTCGGCGTCCTCGACCAGGCCGCGCTGGCCGGCGATGACCACGCCCTCGCCGTGGATGCCATGCGGGCCGGCCCACCCACCGTGCGTGCGCACGAAGACCTGCACGAGCTCGTCGGCCGCATGCACGAACGCAAGGCCGTTGCGATCCTCGTCACCGACCCCGAGGGACGCCTGCGCGGGCTCCTCCATCGTGACGACGCCGACGCTGCCCTCGCACACGCGCGGGACGACGAAGCAGGCGGGAAGTCCGCATGAGCGCCGACGTCAGCCCTTGGCCATTGGAGCTCTTGGCTCGGTGTGCCTGGCGACCCCGGCCTGCCCGACGCAGCGCGCGCCGTCTGAAGAGCGCGGGCCACTGCACCGTTCAGAGGCTCCATAGCCCAAACCTGCCGGTGCACGTTCCTCGGATCAGGTCGAGCTCACCCGCTCCACGGCGCTTTGGGGGTCGCCGGCTCGCAGCAGCTCGAAGCAGTCGTCTGCAGGCAGCGGCTTGGCAAAGAGGTACCCCTGACCGTAGGTGCAGCGAAGCGCCAGTAGGTGTTCGAGCTCCACGGGCCGCTCGATGCCCTCTGCCAGCGTCTCGATCTCGAGGCTCGCGCCGATGCGTACGATGGCTTCGGCGAGCGCGTGGGGGCGCCCCGTTGCACACAGGTCCACGGTGAACCCCCGGTCCACCTTGAGCTGGTCGACCGGGAGCCTCTTGAGGTAGCCGAGCGAGGAGTAGCCGGTGCCGAAGTCGTCGATGGCGATCCGGACTCCGAGTGTGCGCAGCTCGACGAGGCGGTCGACCACGGCCTCGGCTTGCTGCATGATGAGGCTCTCGGTGATCTCGATGACGAGCGCCGCCGGGGGAAGCCCGGCCTGCTCGAGTGCCGCCCGCACGTCTTCGACGAAGTGCGGCTCGTCGAGCTGTCGAGCCGATGCGTTCACGCTCATGGTGAGCCCGTCGAGAGAAGCGTCCAGCGCCGCCCACTTCGCGAGCTGACGGGTGGCCTCGCGCAGCACCCAGCGACCGAGCTCGACGATGAGCCCGCTCTCCTCGGCGAGCGGGATGAAAGACAGCGGGGGGAGCATGCCCCGCGTCGGATGCTGCCAACGGACGAGCGCTTCGACGCCGACGATCTCCTCGGTCTCCAGGCGGACGATCGGCTGGTAATGCAAGGTGAGCTGGTCACCTGCTCTTAGGGCTGATGCCAGCTCGCTCGTCAGTGCCAGCCGCTCCTGGGCTTGGAGATGCATGCCCTCGTCGAAGGTGACGATGCGCCCCTTGCCCTGCTGTTTGGCCACGTACATGGCCAGGTCGGCGTCTCGTAGGAGCTCCTCGGCGGTCGTTCGGGCTCGAGCGAATGCGATCCCGATGCTGGCACCGACCACCTGGGCTCCAGTGTGCAGGTCGACGGGTGCCGTCATCGCCTCGAGGATCCGCCGGGCGATCCTCTGAGGCTCACCCCCGACGAGCGGTTCGTCGAGCAGGACGGCGAACTCGTCGCCTCCGAGGCGGGCGACGGTGTCGCCGCGGCGCACCGCGCCCGAGAGACGGCGTGCCACCTCGACGAGAAGCTCGTCGCCGGTGCCGTGCCCGAAGACGTCGTTCACGGACTTGAAGTCGTCGAGGTCGATGAGCAGCACGGCGAGGTCCGCCCCGGAGCGGTCGTGGCGGGCGAGCGCATGGGCGACTCGGTCACTGTAGAGGGCCCGGTTGGCGAGGCCCGTGAGCGCGTCGTGGAGCGCCTGGTGCCGCAGCTCTTGCTCGAGCTGCTTGCGGTCGGTCACGTCGCGGCCGTTGAGGACCACGCCCTCGACCTCGGGGTCCTCGAGAAGGTGAGTCGCGCGTATCTCGAAGCAGCGGTACGCACCGTCAGCCCGCTGGAGGCGGAGCTCGCCGTGCTCATGGCCGCCTCCTTGGCACAGGAGACCAAGCAACGGGCGGTCGTCGGGGTGGGCCAGCTCGGCCAGGTTCCGGCCGAGGAGGCTGCCCTCAGCGTGGCCGAGGATGCGGCCCGTCGAGGGCGTCTCGAAACTGACCGTGCCGTCGACGCCGACCACGACGACCATGTCGCTGGCATGGCGGACGAGGGTGG
Source organism: Actinomycetes bacterium (assembly GCA_021810205.1). Classification (GTDB taxonomy): domain Bacteria; phylum Actinomycetota; class Acidimicrobiia; order Acidimicrobiales; family RAAP-2; genus JAJYVT01. The sequence goes on along the minus strand of JAJZJC010000001.1, from coordinate 43,073 downwards.
CGAAGCGCGCCCTGCTGTGCTCACGTTCGGCGGCTGCTGCGAGGTGGCGGATGCGGCGCCTCCGGGTTCGCTCGTAGGTGGCGATCCCCACGAGGAGCAAGGCGCCGGCGCCGAGTACCGAGACGAGGATCCCGGCGGAGGCGTCCGCGCTGGCGGCAGCGGCACGTCGGTCGAGCTTCGGCACGTCCGCGGCCATGGCGCCGGTCAAAGCGCCGAAGACGGGGGAGACCGTCCGCGCGTCGAACGCTGCTGCGGCGTGGAGCCTGTGGGCTCCGACGAGCTGCAGCTCGTGGCTCATCAGGCGCTCCAGCCGGTCGTTCAGTGCGACGAGCGGTTTCCCCAGGGTGGTCTGCTGCGCGAACTGCGCCGTGCGCTGCCGGCCCGCGTCGGCGAGGAGAGCCTGCTCTCTGCGCTGGCTCGGGCCGTATGCTGCCCCCTCGGCGAAGCTCTGGCCGTAGTAGCGGTAGGAGTTGACGTAGAGCGATGCCTGTTCGAGGGCGAGCTCGGTGCGCAGCGCACGGGTGGCCTGGCTCTTGAAGGCGACGGAAACGAGGGCGATCGCCGTGAGCGTTCCTCCCACCAGGACGGCGAGGACCACCAGTGCGGTGATCCTCCATGCGCCAGGACCTCTAGCCGGCGTGTTGTCGTGCATATGTGCTCCTCCGAGCGCCCCAACGCAGGTGCCCGTCCATCAAGATCGGCATCGATGGCGTTGGCCTTGAGACATCGGCAGGGCGGGAGGGCAGCCGGTGACGTGGTGGGAAGAGCGTTGCCGAACCGAAATCGACACCCGGTTGCACTCGCGCCTGCTCGCCTCCAGCAGCTCATGGGGACTTCGACGCACCAGATGACGCCGCCGCGCTTCGCAGCCGCTCGGCGCAAGTGTGCCGCCGCGCCGTTCAGCCCAGGCCGCGCAGCATGAGGTTCCAGTAGAAGGCCGGCAGCCCGTAGCGCTTCAGGAGCCACATGTCGTAGCGCTCGCGAGTGGTATCGATCAAGGGCAGCGTCGGGTGCGGCGCAAGGCTGTAGTCGAACTCCGCGAGGAGCATCTTGCCGTAGGCCGTGGTGAAGGGGCAGGCCGCGTAGCCGTCGTAGCGACCAGGAAGCTCCTCCCCACGCAGCGTGGCGAGGACGTTCGCGACGACGACGGGCGCCTGGGCGCGAATGGCCGCACCGGTCTTGGAGGTGGGGGCGTCGCAGACGTCCCCCAGGGCGAAGACGTCGGGGAAGGCGACGTGGCGCAAGCTGTGGCGGTCGACGGGGACCCAGCCGTACGCGCTCGTTCCTCCGAGCGGGCTCTCCCGGACGAACTCGGGCGCGCGCTGGGGGGGAGCCGCCCACAACAGGTCGTAATCGAGGCGCGTGCGGGTCTTGCCGTCTGGCCCGGTCGTCTCGAAGGTCGCCGTGCGGCCGCCGGGGTCGACCTCCACCAGCTCCGAGGAGAAGCGCGTCGCGATGCCATAGCGCGCGACGACGTCTTCGAGGACCCGGGCGAATTCGGGCACGCCGAAGATCCCTCCGGCGCCCGTGGCGTACGTGACCTGGGCCCCTCCGAGGATCCCGCGTCGCTGCCACAGGTCGCAGGCCAGGTATGCCGCCTTTTGCGGCGCGCCCGGGCACTTGATCGGCGATCCCGGGGCGCAGAAGAGTGCCTGGCCACCCCGGAAGCGACGGACGAGCTCGGCAGTCTTCGGGGCGAGCGCCGCGGCGTAGTTGGTCGCGCCGTTGGGGCCAGCCATGGCGTCGGCGAGGCCCGGGACGAGGTCGAAGGCGAGCTCGATGCCAGGGCACAAGACCAAGGCCTCGTAGCCGATCCGCATGCCGCCGGCGGTGGCCACGACGCGAGCGTCCGCGTCGATCTCCACCGCGGCATCGCGCACCCAGGCCACCCCCTTGGGGACGATGTCGGCCTGTCGCCGGCGAGTCTTGGCGATGGCAACGACACCCGCGCCAACGAGGGTCCAAAGGGGCTGGTAGTAGTGCCAGGACGCGGGATCCACGAGGACGATGTCGTCCTCGCCAGCGCGCCGCAGGCGGGCGGCGACGCTGATCCCAGCACTTCCCCCGCCGATGATGACGATCCGGTGGTGCATCGGTCCTCCTCTCGTAAATCCTGACCATTTCCCTCAACGTTATAAAAGTCGACCAACTAAGTCAACTTTGACGTGCGTAGACTGCTCGTCGAAGGGAGAACGCGCGAGGTGAGCGAGCAAGCGATGCGGGTAGCAGAGCCATTCCTCGTGATGGCGAAGCCCGTAGGCCCGGTCTGCAACCTCGACTGCGCGTACTGCTACTACCTGGAGAAGCGAGCGCTGTTTCCTCGAGGAGAGCGGTTCCGCATGAGCCCTGAGGTGCTCGAGGCTTATGTCGCGCGCTATATCGGTGCGAGCCCCGGGCCCCTCGTGCATTTCGTGTGGCACGGCGGCGAGCCCACGCTTGCGGGGCTCGACTTCTACCGGCTCGCCGTCGAGCTCCAAGGACGCTACTTGCCCGAAGGCTGGCAGTGCCTCAACAGCCTGCAGACCAACGGCACGCGCCTCGACGACGAGTGGGGCACCTTCCTTGCGGAGCACGGCTTTTTCGTCGGTCTGAGCATCGACGGTCCTGCGCACCTGCACGACGAGGGCCGACGCGACCGGAGAGGTCGGTCGAGCCACGACCGCGCGGTGCGGGGCCTGCGCGTGCTCCGAGCGCACGGCATCGATCCGGACGTGCTGTGCGCACTCCACGCGCGCAACGTTCGCCATCCCCTCGAGACCTATCGCTTCTTCTTGGAGCTCGGCGTCACCTGGCTCCAGTTCCTCCCTGTCGTGCGCCGCGACGAGCGCGGCCGGTTGGACTCGTGGTCGGTCGTGCCCGAGGCCATGGGGGAGTTCCTCTGCACCGTCTTCGACGAGTGGGTTCGTCACGACGTCGGACGGATCGGCGTGCAGAATTTCCTCGAGCCATTCCTCGTCGTGAGCGGCACGCCGGCGAACCTCTGTGTAATGGCCGAGACCTGCGGACGGGCCTTGGCGCTCGAGCACGACGGGTCCGTCTATTCCTGCGACCACTTCGTCGAACCTGCCCATCGACTGGGAACGGTCGTCGTCGACGACCTCGGCGCCCTCGTCGAGTCGCTCGATCAGTCGGCGTTCGCGACCGCCAAACGCGACGACCTTCCGGGAGCCTGCCGATCCTGCCCGGTCCTTGCAATGTGCAATGGAGGCTGCCCGAAGGACCGCTTCGCGATCGCGCCGGGCGGCGACCCGGGCCTCAACTACTTGTGCGTGGGCTACCGCCGCTTCTACGAGCACGCACGGCCTCATCTCGCGCGCATGCGCAGCCTTGCTGTGCGCGGTCGTCCGGTCGCCGACATCGTCGGCGAGCTCGAGGTCGCCGAGCGCGACCTGCGACGTCGGTGGCAGATGACCCCGCGCAACGCTTCTTGCCCTTGTGGGAGTGGCAAGAAGTACAAGCAGTGCTGCCTGCCCCGTCAACGCCGCTAGGAGCTGGCCGAGCTCGAGCGAGACGGTGTGGCGCGGCAGACGGGACCTTCATGTGGAACCGCCCGTCGTGCTCAGCGCGGCGTGTGCGCGAGCACTCCTCGGTCGAGCTTGCGCTCTCATTTCCGGATCGAGGAGGCGACGATCTCTTCCCGCCCGGTGACGGACACGCCTTGGTGCCGTCCGCTGCGACGAACCGGCTACCTGCGACGAGCCGGTGACCATCGGCCCTACTCGCACCCGGCGAGCGCAGGAATCGTCAACCTGCGCCGCGGCGTGCCCGCCGCGGGTGTACCGGGGCCGCCGCGCGGCGGCGGTGAGGAGGAGGGTGACATGCTGACGCTGAGCGTCATCAAAGCCGATACCGGCGGATGGGTCGGCCACTCGGCCGTCCATCCCGCGATGGTGGCGCGCGCCGAGCAGGCCGTCGACGCCGCGCGCGGAGACCTGCTCTTGGATGGACAGGTGGCCACCTGCGGCGACGACCTGTCGTTGATCATGACCCACGAGCACGGACGCGACGCGGACGCGGTGCACCGTTTTGCCTGGGATGTCTTCTTGCAGACCACCGAGGTCGCTCGAGGGCTCGGCCTCTATGGGGCCGGCCAGGACCTGTTGTCCGACGCTTTCTCGGGGAACCTGCGTGGCATGGGGCCGGGCTACGCGGAGTTGGACCTCACCGAGCGGCCATCGGAACCGGTCCTCTGCTTCCTCGCCGACAAGACGGAGCCAGGTGCCTGGAACTTGCCGCTCTACAAGATGTTCGCGGATCCCTTCAACACTGCCGGGCTGATCATCGACCCGCACATGCACGACGGCTTCCTCTTCGAGGTCTACGACCTCTTCGAGGAGAAGCGGCTCGTCCTGGACTGCCCGACCGAGTTGTACGACTTGCTGATGCTCATCGGCGCGCCCGCTCGCTTCGTCGTTCACCAGGTCGTCTCGAAGACGCTCCAGGAGGCCGCGGCTGCCACGAGCACCCAGCGCCTGTCGCTCATCGCGGGTCGCTACGTGGGCAAGGACGACCCCGTGATGATCGTGCGCTGCCAGTCAGGTCTCCCTGCAGTGGGGGAAGCGCTGGAGCCCTTTTCGTTCCCTCATGCGGTCGCAGGGTGCATGCGCGGGTCGCACCACGCCCCGCTCATGCCCGTCGCAGCAGCCGACGCGCACCCGAGCCGCTTCGACGGTCCGCCAAGGGTCATCTGCCTCGGCTACCAGGTTCACGAAGGGCGTCTCGTCGGGCCGCGCGACATGTTCGCCGACCCCGCGTTCGATCGAGCGCGGGCCCAGGCCAATGAGGTGATGGACTACTTCCGTCGCCACGGCCCCTTCGAGCCGCACCGGCTGCCGCTCTCGGATCTCGAGTACACCACCATGCCCTCGGTGGCGAAACGTCTCGCCGATCGCTGGGAGCCCTTCGCGCCCGCGGAGTCCGCGATGTCCTTGGCGGACTCCGCATCGCCCGCGGGCCAGCGTCCGGGTCGACACTGAGATGTCGAAGCGAACCCCTTGCCGCGCTCGCCGCGTTCCAAGTCGTTCAGATCGTCGTCGCTGTCTTCACTTGGCGGGTGAGCTCCGCGACTCATTGTGGAACCTCTCCCAGGCGGCTTGGCAACTGACGCCGACCGAGCTGCCGATCTCGCCCCAGGTGGCACCCTCGGCCATTGCTTCGGCGGCGAGGGTTACCTCCCGGGTGGACAACAGCTCGCCGAGAGCCCTCGTTGCTACGAGCGCGACCAGGGGGTCGGGATCGCGGAGTGCCGTTTCCCATGCGGCGGTCATCACGTGCGAGACCGAGCGGGAAGCGTGCTCCAGGCCGTGAGCTGAGCCGTCATCCGGTTCGCCGCGCCCATTCAGCATGTGTCAAGGACGCCATGTTCGATGTCAAGGTAATCTTGACGGTATCGCCGACCGTGCGGGGCACGGGGTGGCGCGGAGGGCGGGAACGAGGACCGGCGGTGACCGGCGACCGGCGAGCTTGGGGCAGGTCGCACGTCTCCCCTTTGCGGCACTCGCACCGACGGGACCCAGCACGTCGCCGCAGGATCACAGCGACGGCGCCCGATCGAAGGATGAGGACGTGAGACGAAATATTCGCGTCGCGACCGAGGTCGCGCCGACGCCGCGCGCGTGGAGAGGACCGTCGATCGTCGTCGAGGGCGTCCGAAAGTCGTTCGGCGAGGTCGACGCACTGCGCGGCATCGACCTAGTGGTAGAGCGGGGCGAGGTGCTCGGGCTCCTCGGACCCAACGGTGCGGGGAAGACGACGGCGGTGAAGATCCTGACCACGCTTCTCCGACCGGACTCGGGCCGCGTGCTCGTCGAAGGACGCGACGTCGTGCGGTCGGCTGCTGCAGTGCGCGAGGTGATCGGCTTGGCCGGTCAGTCGACGGCGATCCAAGAGGAGCTGACCGGTCGCGAGAACCTCGAGATCATGGGCAGGTTGTACCACCTGGACCCTGAGACCAGGCACCGCCGAGCCGGTGAGCTGCTCGAGCGCTTCGATCTCGAGGAAGCGGCCGATCGGCCCGCGAAGGGCTACTCGGGCGGCATGCAGCGCCGCCTGGATCTCGCGTTGAGCCTTGTCGCGCACCCCCAGGTGGTCTTCCTCGACGAGCCGACGACTGGGCTCGATCCTCGCAGCCGTCTCGGGATGTGGGAAGTCATACGTGAGCTCGTGTCGGCCGGGACCACGTTGCTCCTGACCACCCAGTACCTCGAAGAGGCCGACGAGCTGGCGGACCAGATCATCGTCATCGATCACGGCAAGGTGATCGCGTCCGGCACCGCGCAGCAACTCAAGAACGAGATCGGCGGAGATGTCCTGGAGTTCACCGTTGTCGAACGAGCCCGTACGAAGGAAGCCGCGGACGCCGTCAGCACGGTCGTGACGACGGCGCCGGCGGTCGACCCCGTGGCAGCCAGGGTCAGCGTCAGGGTGGGGTCCGACGGGTCGCAGGCGCTGGTCGACACGGTGCTGCGTCTCGACGAACTCGGCATCCGGACCGAGGGCCTCGGGGTGCGTCGACCCTCCCTTGACGACGTGTTCATGTCGTTGACGGGCCACGGCGCGGACGAAGAAGAAGTCGAGACGTCGCGCGCGAAGCGACGTACGCCCGGGCGACACGCAGAAGCGGCGGTGCGTGACACCCTTGCTGCGACATCGAGCGACGGCGACATGCTCCAGCTCTTGGACGTGCCGAGCCCGTCGACCGGGCGCCGCTTGAAGCTGGGCGTCGCAGATGCGGTGACGCTCACGCGGCGCGATCTGCTCATCTGGCTTCGCAATCCCGCGTTCATCTTTTTTACGATCATCCAGCCGGTGATGTTCGTTCTGCTGTTCCGCTATGTCTTCGGCGGCGAGATCCACATTGCCGTCCCGGGCGGCTACGTGAGCTTTCTCATGCCGGGCATCATCGCCCAATCTGCAGCGTTCGCTTCATTCGGTACCGCCATTGCACTGGCGCGCCAGCTCCAAAAGGGAGTGATCGACCGGTTTCGCGCGATGCCCATGGCCCGCTCCGCCGTGCTGCTCGGCCGCTTGGCGGCGGACACCTTCCGTCTCATGGTGACGCTGCTCGTCATTCTGGCGGTCGGTTATGCGGTCGGCTTCCGGTTTCGCAACGGCGCTGGGCCGGCCGTCGTGATGATGGTGCTCGGCGTCGCGTTCGGTGTCGTCGTGTGCACTGTGAGCGCCTACGTGGGCCTCGCCATAAAGGACGAGGAGTCGGTCGGCTCCTTCGGTCTCGTCTGGCTCTTCCCGCTCACTTTCGTCAGCTCCGCGTTCGTGACGATCAAGTCCATGCCGGGTTGGCTCCAGGCGTTCGCGAAGAACCAGCCGGTCACGATCGTGATCGACGAGATGCGGGCGCTCGCGCTCGGTGGGCCGCTCACGCTCCACGCGTGGCAGAGCACGCTGTGGCTCGCCGGCATCGTGTCGGTCTTCGTGCCGCTCGCGGTGCGCGCGTATCGGCGAGCGAGCTGATCGCCGAGCGAGCTGATCGCCGAGCCGGCGCGATCGCCGAGCCGGCGCGATCGCCGATACGCGTCCTGTGGGGGCTAGGGAGCCACCTCTGGTGAGGCTCCCCGGCGACCGGTTACGCGCAGGCGGCGGACGATCCACCAGGCGATGGCGGCGACGATGAGGACGCCGATCGCAATGCTCACGGGAGTGAAGGCGGACGACACGCTGTTCCAGTTGGCTGCCAGCGCGTCGCCGGCGAAGGCGAAGGCGAAGGTCCACGGCAGGCTTCCGAGCAGCGTGAGGGCGCTGAAGGTGGGAAGCGGCATCTCGGCCACGCCGGCGGGAAGGCTGATGAACGTTCGCACCACCGGGAGGACCCTGGCGACGAGCACTGCGGGCGTGCCATAGCGCGAGAAGAAGCGCTCTGCGCGCTCGAGGTCATGGTGGCGCAGCAGCACATATCGCCCGAAGTGCTCGATGAGGGGCCGGCCACCGATACGCCCGACTGCATAGGAGATCCACGATCCGACGAGGTTGCCGGCGGTACCGGCGAGCGCGACCGCCACCACGTTGAGGTGCACATGGACGCCTGCAAGCACCACCCCGCCAGCGAGCGCCCCCCCGAAGAGCATCACGGCTTCGCTCGGGATCGGGATGCATGCCGATTCGAGCACCATGAGTACGAAGATCGCGAGATAGCCGTGCCGGCTGATCTCGGTCACGATGAGGTGTTCCACGGGGCTCCTTGGCGGTGAAGTCGCTGCACAGCCGGCTCGTTGCGCGGCGAACGTAGCATGCGAGAAGCGCTCCGCCCGGTCGGCGGGCGCCAGAGACGCTTCGCCCCTGTAGCCCGGCCCGAGGCGCTGGGCGCACGCTTCGGGTTCCACCGCGCTGGGCGCACGCTTCGGGTTCCACCGCGCTGGGCGCACGCTTCGGGTTCCAGCGCGCTGGGCGCACGCTTCGGGCTCCAGCGCGCGGGGCCGGGACGCGGGTACCGTGCCGGGCCGTGGTGGTCGCCCAGCTTGCACCGGCCCTCGATGCGGTCCGGCTCTCGCTGCACGTGCTCGCTGCCACGATCTGGGTGGGTGGACAGCTCACGGTGGCAGGGCTGTTGCCGACCGTGCGGCGCCTTGGCGACGACGCGCCTCGGCGGCTCGGGAGCGCGTTCGCTCGCCTCAGCTGGCCCGCCTACGCCTTGCTGCTTGCCACCGGGATCTGGAACGTATTGGCGGTCGACGAGGGGCAGTCCACCGCCTGGCAGGCCGTCCTTGGTGCCAAGATCGCCGTCGTGGTGCTGGCTGGCGCCGCGGCATGGCTGCACGGACGGGCGAAGAGCTCGAAATGGCTGGGAATCTGGGGTGGGGTGGCCGGCGTCAGCTCGGTCGCCGCGCTCGTCATGGGCGTCCTCCTCGCGGGGTGAGGCGAGCTGCTACGCGCCATGAGGTCAGTCCTTGTCGTCGTGCAGCGAACAGCGCTCGAGACGAGTCGCTCCACGCCGCTGGCTCGTCGGGTTCCACCCCTGCGGGTTCCACGGCGGCGGGTGGCTCACTCGAAAGGGTCGCGAGCGTGCTCGTGCAACGTCACCCACTGCCAGCGCGTGGGTTCCTCGAGGTTCGAAAGGGTGCCGAAGGCGCCCGTGCCCGAGTCACCCCGGCCGCCAAACGGCGCGGGCACCTCGTCGTTCACCGTCTGGTCGCTGCAGTGGACCGTTCCCGCCTGGAGTCGCACGCCGACAGTTCGCGCGCGTCCGAGGGACCCCGCGTGCACTCCGGCGACGAGACCGTACGGCGTGTCGTTGGCGAGCTCAACCGCCTCGTCGTCGCTTCGGAAGGTGGCGACCGCGGCGACGGGGCCGAAGATCTGCCGGCAGGGCAACGTTTGGTGTGCCGGAGGGCTTCGGGTCGTCGGACCTACACAAGGTGGCCGTGCAGCTCCGCCCGTCACTCGAGCGGTGCCACCGGCGCACTGGCGGTCATACCCCGTCGCTGGGGGCGGGACACGGCGTCGCCGCTCGCCTCCTGGGCCGTGCGCGGTCCGGGGTGTGTGGTGTGGTGCTATCTCTCGTCGGCCGCCCAGCCGGACCATTGTGTGATCGCGACGGCGATCACCGGCCCTTGCGGAGGCTGGGCCGCGTACTGCACGTATCGCTCGACGAGCAGTGCGATGCCGCGTGCTCCCGCCGGAGACGACCCCTCGTGCACCGTGGCGGTCCCGTCTGCTCGAGCCCACCACAGACGGTCCCACTCCTCGGTGTACTCGTCGGCGAGGAGGGCGACGCGCTGGTTGACCGCGACGTTGGCGATCCGGCGCAGAGCCGCAGTGCGCTTGGGCTTGTGGTCGACGGCGCTGTAGATGGTGTCCCGATCGAGGGCGAACACGATCGGGACGAGGTGCGGCACCCCGGACGCGTCGACGGTTGCCAGTCGCGCCACGCGCGCGGACGAGAACCGGCAGCGGGCGTCCTCGGGCGTCACGTGTCGCGCGCCGGGCGAGTCACTCCCCGCGCAGCTCCGCGATCGCCGACTCGTAGCGGTCGAGCGCAGCTTCGATGCCGGCGCGCGGAGCGGAGGGCAACCAGTGGAGCGCCCGCTTGAACCCGGCACGCTCGAAGCGCTCGAGTACCCGGGCATCGGCAGGGACCCCCATGACCATGAGCTCGATTGGCCGTGCGCCGCGTGCACGCAGCTTCTCGGCGCGCGTGACGATGCTGTCGGGCTCGTAGTTCGGCATCCACGCGTCACCGAACGCAAGCACCCTGTCTTCGACCGTCGGACCGTTGCCGCCGATGATGACCGGAGGGTGGGGGCGCTGCGCCGGCTTGGGCCACGACCAGATCCGGTCGAAGTCCACGTGGTCCCCGTGGTAAGTCGCCTCCTCCTGCGTCCAGATGGCCTTCATCGCCTCCACCCGCTCCTTCAAGAGGGCCATCCGCCGGCGGGGATCGGTGCCGTGGTTCGCCATCTCCTCGCGGTTCCAGCCCGCGCCGACTCCGAACTCCACCCGACCCCCGGAGAGCACGTCGACGCTCGCGACTTCCTTCGCAGTGGTGATGGGATCTCGTTCGATGAGCAGGCAGATGCCGCTACCGATGCGGAGCTTGGACGTGACGGTCGCGGCTGCGGTCATCGCGACGAACAGGTCGTAGGTGTGCGCGTAGCGGCGTGGCAGCTCGCCGCCGCCCGGATATGGGCTCTTGCGGCTGGCCGGGATGTGGGAGTGCTCTGGGAAGAAGAGCGACTCGTGCCCGCGCCCCTCGACCAAGCGGGCTACGGCAGCGGGGTCCATGCCGTCGTGGGTCGGGAAGATGGCGACACCGGTGTCCATGTCGCCACGCTATGGGGGCCGTCGCTCCCATCGCGCAGTGGGTGGTGACGAGGGATGGGGGTGTCTCGAGCGGCGTCAGAGGGCCGCGCCCGCGGTTGACTCTTCCTCCACTGCGGCAGCCACCACCTTGTGGACATCAGGGTGGAACATCGAAGGAACGATCACCCCGATGGCTCGTTCGGCGTCGGTCACCGCGTTGGCGATGGCATGCGCCGCTGCCTCTTGCATCCGCGGGGTGATCTTGGTGGCGCGTGCGTCCAGCGCGCCGCGGAAGATGCCTGGGAAGCAGAGGGCATTGTTGACCTGGTTCGGTAGGTCGGAGCGCCCGGTGGCGAGGAGGCCCCCTTGCGGGATCTCGTGGAGGTAGACCTCGGGCTCGGGGTTCGCGAGGGCGAAGACGATCGGGTCGGAAGCCATCTTGGACAGCACGCTCGGGTCCCACGCCCCACGGCGGCTGACGCCCACCACGACGTCAGCACCGGTCATGGCCTCCTCGAGCGAGGCGACGGGGTTCGCGGCGCTGCGTGCGACCACCTCACGCTGATGGGGACGGAGCCCGGGGTCGTCGATGTGGAGCGGACCGTGACGGTCCACGGCGAACAGCTGGCGCACGCCTGCGTCGAGGAGGATCTTGCAGATCGCCGTCCCTGCCGCCCCGATCCCGATGACTACCACCTTGAGGTCTTCGAGGTTCCGGCCGGTGATGCGGCACGCGTTGATCAGACCGGCCAGCACGACGACCGCGGTACCGTGCTGGTCGTCGTGGAAGACCGGGATGTCGAGGGCCTCCTGCAGCCTGGCCTCCACCTCGAAGCACCGGGGTGCGGCGATATCTTCGAGATTTATGCCGCCGAAGCTGGTGGCGAGCGCCTGCACAGTTGTCACGATGCGATCCGTGTCGTCGGTGTCGAGACAGATCGGAAATGCATTCACGTTGGCGAAGGACTTGAAGAGCGCCGCCTTGCCCTCCATGACCGGGAGAGCGGCCAGCGGCCCGATGTTGCCCAGACCCAGCACGGCGGTGCCGTCGGTCACCACGGCCACCGTATTGCCCTTGCTCGTGAGGTTCCACGCGGTGTCAGGGCGAGTCGCGATCTGGCGAGAGACGCGGGCCACGCCGGGGGTGTAGACGCGCGACAGGTCGTCGCGCGTGCGGATCCTCGTGCGTGGCACCACTTCGATGGCACCGCCGAGATGTGCGAGGAACGTGCGGTCCGACACGCTGCGCACTTGGTAGCCGTCGGCCCGCAGGCCCGCGGTGATGGCGTCGACATGTGGTTCGTCGACGGCGTTGAACGTCACGTCGACTCGTACGCCAGTGGTGGTCGCCTCCACCAGGTCGATCGCGACGACGTCGCCGCCATGCTCGTTGATGCAACGGGCGAGATCCATGAGGAGATGCGCCGACGTGGGTGCTTCGACGCGGGCCGTCGTGGAGTAGCTGGGACTTGGCGCGTGTGTCATCGCTCGCGGTCCATCGGATGAGGGCTATGGCTTCCTGCAGAGAATCGCAGTGAGGTAGCACGAGTCGGCGTCGGCGTAAATGCCGACGTTGCGGGCGAGCTCCATGGGATCGAAATGACCGCGGGCGAGGCTCTCGCGTCCCAGGTTCAAGCCCTTGCACTCGACGACTTCGAACCCGACTGCAGAGACCTTGTCGACGAGCTCTTTGACCGTGTACTCGTATGTGTGGTCCGGGTCGATGAGCTCGTCTTGCTGCAGGCGGGTGAGGCGAGCGTTGGGCGTGTCGATTCCCATGAAGCCGCCCGGTCGCAGCACGCGGAATGCCCCCTCGAGCATGGTGTCCGCGGCGTCGACCGGGACGTGCTCGATGCTCTGCCCGCTGTAGACCAGGTCGAACGAGCCGTCCTCGAAGGAGGAGAGGTCGATCATCGAGTGGTAGGCGTAGCGCACGGTGCCACGCGTCGTCTCCACTGTCGGACGCAGGCCACCTCTGTTGTAGATGGGATGGCGCTCGTCGGGTGGCAGGTCGACGATGACGAGCTCCTCGAAGTTGTAGGGGTACCCCATCGTCACCATCGCGCCCCACTCGTGGCCGAGGTCGGTGCCGCCGAGGTCGAGGATGCGCTCGGCGGGTGGGAGGCCGCGCACGAACGCGCATCGGCTCCGGTGCAGCGAGAGCCCGAGGTCCTTTCCCACCGATACCTGTTCGAACTCACGCGACTCGAACAGCCGCCGGCCGAACTGCTCGACGGTGAGCTCACCCGACCGGAGCTTCGGTCCGTAGTCGGCTCTGCCATGGCTGTCGGGCAGACGCTGGAGGATGGCGCGGTAGCCGATCTGGAGCACCGTCTCCGATTGTCCCACTGCGAGCCTGCGTCCGATGATCCTGGCCCGTGTGAGCAGCGTGCGCAGTGGCGGGATGCGCGACGGCTGCGAGGTGTCTGCGGGCGCCATCGCCAGAGGGTAACACCGGTCCTTCGAGTACCTCAGGGCGCTGGTGACCCCTTTTGCCGTGTCGGTCGGCTGAGCGGATCCGAGGCATGCAACGTGCATGCACATCGGGGTCCGGGTCGGATACGCGCCGGTGCCCGAGTCGGCGTGGCCCGTGTCTCCGGCTACACGGCCGTATTCCATTCCTCATTCCATTCCTCGGGGCTGTCTCGAGCCGAGGTTCGCGCCAGACTGTCTTGCCGTGGCATTGCTTGGCACCTTCGATCTGGCTGGAGGCGCAGGTGAGCCCGTCGACTATCGTCGCGTGCTGGCGTCGCACGGTGTCGCGCGGCTTGCCCCCCTCCGCGTGGACGTCGCGGGCCGAGTGCTCGAGACGACCATCGGCGCGGGTGGGACGGTGCGCACGATCGTCATGCGGGAAGCATCCCCCGGCCGTGTCGACGTCGAAGTGACGGGCAGGGCGCCGGGAGACCGAGCGCGACGCGGCCTGCTCGAGACCGCTCGCCACATCCTGCGGCTCGACGAGGATTTGAGCGACTTCTATGCGCTCTGCGCCTCGGACGAGACGCTGTCGTGGGTCACGACGGGTGCAGGTCGCTTGATCCGGAGCCCAAGCGTGTTCGAAGACGTCGTGAAGACCATCTGCACGACCAATTGCGCGTGGTCGGCGACGGTGCGCATGGCCGATGCGCTCGTTCGAGAGCTCGGAGATGCTGCTCCCGGGGGCCGGCGTGCCTTTCCTGGACCCGAAGCCATGGCGGCGGCTGGCACGGAGTTCTACCGGGAGGTCGCGCGCGCCGGGTACCGCGGCCCGTACCTGCTCACGCTCGCGCGCGACGTCGCGGACGGCAGGGTGGACCTCGAGGCGCTCGCCGATCCCGAGCTTCCCGACGCGGAAGTGGAGAAACGGCTCCTCGCGCTCCCCGGCATCGGCCCGTACGCTGCAGCGCACATCATGCTCATCTCACTCGGCCGCTATGGCCGGCTCGTGCTCGACTCGTGGACCCGGCCGACCTACGCCGCGCTGTGCGGGCGACCCACTGCCGACAGAGCCATCGAACACCAGTTCCGCCGATACGGCCGCTACGCGGGGCTCGCCTTCTGGCTTCGCCTCACCGAGAACTGGCTCGACCGCGAGACGTAGGTGAGCCGAGACTGCGCCCTCGTGGACGTTCATGAGGGCGCGAGGGCATCGTCGAGCAGTGCGAGCAGTTCGCTCACACGTTCGGGCGCCGCGAAGCAGGACTCGATCGACGTGCGGGCGATCTGCGCGAGCACGCCGTGGTCCCAATCGAAGCTCTGCGCGCAGACGTCGTACTCGGCGGTCATCGTCGTTCCGAAGAGCAGTGGGTCGTCGGTGTTCACGCTCACCCGCACTCCTGCGCGTCGGAGCCGCTCGACGGGATGCGCAGCGATCGAAGGGGCGACACCCAAGCGCACGTTCGAGGTGGGGCAGACGTCGAGGGGCACGCCGGTGCGTGCGAGCGTGGCGACCAGGAGAGGGTCTTCGACAGATCGGATGCCGTGGTCGATGCGCTCGGCCCCCAGGAGCTCGATGGCCTCGCGCACGCCGTCGGGCCCCGACGACTCGCCCGCATGGGCGCAAGTGCGGAGCCCTGCGGTCCTGGCACGGGCGAACAACGGTGCAAAGCGTTCACCGGTCGGGCCCGCGGCAGCTTCATTGCCGTCGACCGAGAGAGCGACGATTCGCTCGGGCCTCGCGTCGAGCAGCCAATCGACGAGCGCGACGGAATCGGCGGGTGGCTGCGTGCGCGTGAGGCTGAGGCACAATGCGGCGGTAACGCCGAAGTCCGCTTCCCCGGCCGCGAGCCCAGCGTCGAGGTGCGCGACGAACGTGCCGAGATCGTCGCGCCATGCAGGCCAATGCGTGGGATTGAAGATGACGTCGGTGTGGAGGACGCCGTCTCTGGCCGCCCGCTCGGTCAGCGCGTGTGCGATCGACTGCAGTTGGTCGCCCTCGGTGACGAGCGCGCAGGAGCGGTCGAGATAGTCGAGGAAGTCGGCGAGCCCCGAGAAGCTCGGTGCTCCGGTCGTCGGGTCCAAGGCGACGCCGGCACGCGACGGATCGTCGAACCCGATCGTCACAGCGGGTACGCAGCCTTCGAGGTGTACGTGCACCTCCGCCTTCGGGAGGCTCCGGATCCATTCAGCGGCGGGCGCGGAGGACTGCAGCGGGTGCGACATGGCGAGCAGCGTACGACCCGGGCACCACTGGCGCCCGGGCACCACTCGTGGCTGGGCACCACTCGTGGCTGGGCACCACGGGAGCGGATGGCCCGTGCGTCGCCGCGCGCATGACGCGGAGCGAACGGGTAGAAGGGGTGCATGGCTTCTTCCATGGCTTCTTCCACACGACCAGCGACCGCGTCGGGTACGTTCCGCCTCGGCGACGACCTGGAGGTGCATCGGCTCGGGTTCGGGGCGATGCAGCTCACGGGAGAAGGGGTCTGGGGCGAGCCGAAGGACCGTGACGAGTGCCTGCGCGTGCTGCGACGGGCCGTCGAGCTCGGCATCGACTTCATCGACACGGCAGATTCCTACGGACCCTTTGTCAGCGAACGATTGATTCGTGAGGCACTCCACCCGTACCCCGAGGGACTCGTGATCGCGACCAAGGCCGGGCTCACCCGTCAGGGTCCTGGTAAGTGGACGCCCGTCGGACGCCCCGCCTATCTCCGCCAGGAGCTCGAGCTGAGCCTCCGTCACTTGGGGCTCGAGCGCATCGACCTCTTCCAGCTTCATCGCATCGATCCCGATGTGCCGCTCGAGGACCAGTTGGGAGAGCTGAAGCGGCTCCAGGAAGAAGGCAAGATCCGTCATATCGGGTTGAGCGAGGTGAACGTCGACGAGCTCGAGCAGGCCCAGCGGATCGTGCCGATCGTCTCCGTCCAGAACCGGTTCAACCTCGCGGATCGCGCTGCCGAGCCAGTGCTCGACTACGCCGAGGCCCACCAGATCGCCTTCATACCGTGGTTCCCCCTTGCAACCGGCAAGCTTGCCGAGCCGGGCGGCCCGCTCGACGAGATCGCCCGGGGGCGTGGCGCGACGCCGTCACAGCTGGCGCTCGCGTGGCTCCTCCACCGCTCTCCGGTCATGTTGCCGATCCCCGGTACCTCAACGGTGGCGCATCTGGAGGACAACACCGCCGCGGCGCTCGTGCAGCTCGGCGACGACGAGATGAAGGCACTCGAGGCCGCGGCCTGAGCGGGCGACCGCGCTCAGCAGTCGAACGTTCGTTTACTCGTATGGGGCTCGGCGGGTGAGTGCCCGCGCCGCGCTCCTCGCCGATCCCGCGGCGCCATGTTCGACGACGGGGGAGGGTCCAAATCCTTGCGCGCACTCGACGGGTGGAACGCGTCCTCGAGCGTGCATCGAATTCGATCGTCGACGGTACCGTAGTTGCAATGCGAGAGCGCGGGTGGAAGCGATGAGGCTGCGTGCCACTCTGCGTGGCCACGGTGCCAACGGTGGCACCGTGGCACGTTCCCTTCACCCTGCTCAAGCGGCGACAGTCCCGGCAAGCGCCGCTCGACGTGACTTCGAGGTGCGCACCGGCGGGCTCGGCTCGCCGGCACAGGCGGCCGCGCTCGCGACGTTGTGCGTCGTCCTCTTCCTGACCTTCCTCGACAACACGGTGGTGAGCGTCGGCCTGGCCGACATCCAGAGCTCCCTGCACGCGGGCGTGACCTCCCTGCAGTGGGTTGTCGACGGGTACGCGCTCACCTTTGCGACGTTCATGCTCGCCGCCGGCACCATGGGCGATGTGCTCGGTCGCAAGAAGACGATGCTCACGGGCGTCGCAATCTTCTGTGCCGGCTCCGTGGTGTGCGCCACGGCACCGAGCTCGGGCTGGTTGATCGCCGGGCGGGTGATCATGGGCGTCGGTGCGGCGGCATCAGAGCCGGGCACGTTGTCGGTGATCCGCCACGTCTACCCCGACCGGGCCACGCGTGCCGACGCGCTCGGAGTCTGGGCGGCGGTGTCCGGCTTGTCGCTCGCCCTCGGGCCCGTCATCGCGGGCGCGCTCGTTGGCGCCGCGAGCTGGCGAGCGATCTTCTGGTTCAACCTCGCGTTCGGGCTCCTCGCGTTCGCCATGGCGCTCGCCTTCGTGCCCGAGTCGTCGGATCCTGAAGGACGGACGTTCGACTGGCTGGGGCTGGTCCTCGGTGGCGTCGCGCTCGGTTCAGCGTCGTTCGCGATCATCGATGGAGAGATCTCCGGCTATGCCACGTGGTGGATCGACGCGTTGTTCGGGCTAGCGGTCCTCTTCACGATCGCCTTCTTGCAGCACGAACGCAAGAGCCCGAGCCCGATGCTCGACGTAGGCCTGTTCCGCAAGCCACCATTCCTCGGCTCCAACTTCGTCGCCTTCGCGACGTTCTTCGGAACGTTCTCGATCTTCTTCTTCACCGCGCTCTACGTGCAGGTGGTGATCGCGCAGTCCGCGTACCAGACGGCGCTCGACTTCCTGCCGATGGCCGTCGCGCTGGTGCTGGGCTCGGCGCTGACTGGACCGTGGGTGGCGCGCGTCGGCGCGCGCTGGCCGATGGTCCTCGGCTGTGCGCTGGCTGCAGGCGGCATCTTCGCCACGAGTGCGACGTTGGGACCCCACTCAGGCATCGGCACGCTCGGTTGGACGCTGCCCATCGCCGGCCTCGGATTTGGCATTGCCCTCGTCCCCGTCACCTCGGCGGCACTGACCGTCGTCCCACCGGCGCGTTCGGGGATGGCGGCGTCGGCGACGAACACGAGCCGGGAGCTCGGTGCCGTGGTCGGTGTGGCTGTGCTCGGCGCGGTTGTCGACTCCAAGCTGACCGGAGAGCTTGCCCTTCGACTGAAGGCGCTCGGCATCCCGCCGAGCTTCCAGAGTCTCGTGATCTCCGCCGTCTCGAACGGGGGGCTGAGCTCAGGTGCGGCGGCGAAGGCCGAGCACAGCCACACAGTGCACGTCGCGCACCTCGCGACGCGCGTCGTGCACGCGGCCTATGCGGCATTCGGGTCCGGGCTGCACCTTTCCTTCGACATCGCCGGTGGACTGCTCGCCGTCGGCGCCCTCGTGGCGGCGGTGACGGTACATCGCCGCACCGGCGAGTACTACGAGCTGTGAGACGATGTGCCCGGCGGCTCGTGTTGCCACGGTGTCGACACGTAGCGTCGCGGGTGACTCCAGGTCGACGGGTGTGACGCAGCGCCGTCGGCGGCCGGCGCTGCATTGCCTTGGATGCCGTCGCCGGGCTCGTCGCTCCTCGACCGCCTCTGCCGCGATGTCTCCCTTGCCGCAGCCAGCGCGGCGGTGATCGGCAGGGATGCCGGCTGGTCGGTCGTGTCTGGGCTCGGGATCGGGATGATGACCGGGAAGTCGCCTTGTGGATGTCCGGCAGCTGGAGATCCACAAGGCGCAATGCCAGATGTCGCACGGTCGGCGGCCGTGACCCGCACCGTTGGGCTGCTCGAAGTCGCTGGCTGCGTGCGCGACTCGAGCGTACCGAACCGCTGCCCGCTCGGTTCTGTGTCGTCCGCCATCTCGTCCATGCCAATCGGACCCTCTGCCTTGCCTGCGAGGAACTGCTGGATGATGGGGTCGTCGGACGCCATCATCTCTTGCTTGCTCGCGAACTTTACGAGGCGAGAACGAAAGAGGATGCCCATATAGTCCGCGATCCGCTTGACGGAGGCGATGTTGTGGGTGATGACGAAGAACGTGGCTCCCGTCTCTCGCTGGACAGTCGTGACGAGGTCGTCGAGATAGGCGACCCGCACCGGGTCGAGTCCGGAGTCGGGCTCGTCGAAGAGCACGATCTCAGGGTCGGTTACCATCGCCCTCGCGAGACCGGCGCGCTTCTTCATGCCGCCAGAGACCTCACCCGGCAGCTTCTTCAGGTGGGACACGAGACCGACGAGCTCGGCGTTGCGCAGCACGATCTCCCGTATCTCCCGCTCACTCTTGCGGGTGTGCTCTCGCAGAGGAAAGGCGATGTTGTCGTAGAGCGTCATCGAGCCGAACAGCGCCCCGTCTTGGAAGAGCACGCCGAACTTCCTTCGCACGTCGTAGAGCTTCCGTTCGCGCATGCCGACAATCTGGTCGCCGTCCACCCAGATCTCGCCGCGATCTGGCGTGAGCAAGCCCAGGATGTTCTTCAAGAGGACCGACTTGCCGGTCCCCGAGGGTCCGAGGATTGCCGTGGTGCGGCCCTTGGGCACGTCGAAAGAGACGTCTTCGAGCACGGTGTGCGTGCCGAAGGACTTGGTCACCCCCCGGAGCGAGATGATCGGCTCGCCCGGCGCCACCCATGCACGCGGCGCTTCCGGCTCGTCCAGGTGGACGCCGGTCACCGTAGGCATCTCTGCGGTCGGCTCCCCGGCCGCCCGCATCCCAGTCGGCTGTGCCTTCGCCGCCGCCGTTCGAGTTGCCTGGTGCTCCCCCGAGACATCGCGAGCGGTTGCGGCCGGCAGATCCTGCACGACCGCTGCCGGGCCCGCTGACGCGCCCGGCTCTGCGCGAGAGGTCCGGCTCTGGTCCTCCGGTGCCACCCTTCTTCTCCCCCAAAGGCTTATCGCCACCATCCAGGACAACTCGTCGACCAGTACCGCCTTACGGTCCAGCTCGCCCTGCGGACCGTGCCCGACCAGTGGGCGACCGGCCAGTGGGCGACCGACCAGTGGGCGACCGGCCAGTAGGCCGCGGGACGGACCGTACCCAGGCCCGACCTGCATCATGCCGGGGGTCGCCCCCGTCCATCTTGTCGGCCCGGCGGGGAAACGTGGGGGGAACGCACGGGGGAAATGGCGGGCGCGCGCAGGCGAGCGTAAGAGGGGCGACTCAGCATCGTTTCACTCGGCGTTGGGCAATTTGTGGCCCAACTGCCGTGAAGTAGGGGGAACGCCTGGTGAACGGTGTGGGTCCGAGCGCAGGACCGACAGGGGTAGGAAGAACCTCTCGCGCGTTGCATCCAGACCCTACCGCGGTCATGCCCCGCGCGCCGCTCCGACCGGCGCGCTCGGACGGCAAGGTGGCGGGTGCCCTGCGCGAGACCGGCCGCATGTTCGCTGTCGCGATGGAGGCGATGCGTCAGCTCTTCGTCCGGGGCCTTCCGGTGGGAGAGTTCTTCGACCAGTGTTGGTTCCTCGCCCGGGTGACCACGCTGCCGCTGATCCTCGTGTCGATCCCCTTCGGCATGGTGATCGCGCTCGAGGTCGGGTCGCTGCTCTCCCAGATCGGGGCGCAATCCCAGCTCGGTGCCGCCATGGTGCTCGCCGTCGTCCGGGAGCAGGCGCCAGTCGCCACCGCGCTGCTCATCGCCGGCGCGGGTGGATCGGCGATGTGCGCGGACCTCGGGTCACGCCGGATACGTACAGAGATCTCAGCGATGGAGGTGATGGGGATCAATCCCATCCACCGGCTCGTCCTACCGAGGCTCCTGGCGGCGATGGTGGTGGCTTTCCTGCTCGATGCCGTCGTCAGCGTGGCGGGGATCGCCGGGGGCCTCTACTTCGGCGTGGCCGCGGTGCACGTCACCGTCAGCAGCTTCTTCGCCACCTTCTCGGAGCTGGCCCAGCTTGCAGACCTCGGGATCGCACTCTTCAAGGCGGCGATCTTCGGATTCCTTGCCGCGATGGTCGCCTGCTACAAGGGAATGTACGCCAAGGGTGGGCCGAAAGGCGTTGGCGATGCGGTGAACCAGGCCGTGGTGGTGACCTTCATCCTCGCTTTCTTCGTGAACTTCGTGCTCACGATCTTCTATTTCAACTTCATCCCCCAGAAGGCACTGTGATGGCGACCACCGAGCTGTCCACCCGCCCGACCCCGCCCCGTCGTGACCGACGCGACGGTGGCGTGGATGGTGGCGTGGTCGCCTCCACGCTGTCGGCGTCGCTCGGGCCCTTTGATGACCTCTACGACCACTTGCGCTTCTACGTCCGCATCATTCGCGCGATGCCGAAGGCGCTGCGCTATCCGCGCGAGATCGCCCTGCTCATGTCGGACATCGCGATCGGGCCCGGTGCCCTGGTCGTGGGCGGTGGGATGTTCTTCGTGGTGATGAGCATCTCGTTCTTCACCGGCACCGAGGTGGGGCTCGAAGGGTTCACGGGCCTCTCCCAGATCGGGGCACAGGCATTCACGGGTGTGATCTCCTCGCTCGCCAACACCCGGGAGATCACCCCGCTCGTCGCCGGTGTTGCCCTCGCTGCACAAGTGGGTGCCGGGTTCACCGCGCAGCTCGGGGCCATGCGGATCTCCGAGGAGGTTGACGCCCTCGAGGTCATGGGCGTGAGCAGCATCGTCTATCTGGTCGCTACTCGCGTCTGGGCTGCTCTCATCACGATGATCCCCCTCTACCTCGCGGCGCTGTTCTCCAGCTACCTTGCCACCGAGCTGATCGTCACGAAGTTCTTCCACCTGTCGACGGGGACCTACCAACACTACTTCCAGCTCTTTCTCCCGCCGATCGACATCGCGTTCTCGTTCGTGAAGGCGATGGTGTTCGCCGTCGTCGTCACCCTCATCCACTGCTACTACGGCTACAACGCCAAAGGCGGTCCCGCAGGTGTGGGTGTGGCGGCCGGTCGGGCCATACGGCTGTCGATCATCGTCATCGTCTTGTTGAACCTCTTCCTCTCCATGGTCATGTTCGGCGGGATCAACGTCACCGCGAGGTTGGTGGGATGAGCCGGCGACTGCTGCACGCGACGGTGGCGCTCGCCGTGCTTGGTGTAGCGGTGCTCGTCACCATCGTGTCGGTACGCGCCGCCAACGGCGACTACGCAGGCGATTACCTGCTGACCGGTTACTTCCCCCGGGCGGGGGAGGGGCTGCAGCCCGGGTCGGAGGTCGTCTACCGCGGGGTGCAGGTCGGCAGGGTCTCGACCATCTCGCTGTCGGGCACGCGGGCGAAGGTGACACTCCTCATCTCCCCGTCGTTCAAAGTGCCCGCCGCCGTCAAGGCGACGATCGCACCGGTGAACCTCTTCGGCGCCGAGCAAGTGACACTGGCCGTCACGGGACCGAGCCACGGTCGGCACCTCGCGCCAGGTGCGGTGCTCGCTGACACCTCGACCTCCGACGAGCTGGGCAACCTCTTCACAGCTGCGGGTCCCCTCCTGTCCAAGATCGACAAGCAGAGCCTGGCGACTGTCGTCGGCGAGCTCGCCCAGGCGTCGAACGGCGAGGGGCCACGCATAAAGGCGTCGGTGAACGCAGGTGCGAGCTTGGCCGCCTACTTCGACCGGACGCTCGCCGCGCAGCTCTCGGCGCTCGACTCGTTCTCCAGGTTCACCGCCTCGCTCGCACCTGACGGCACATCGTTGAACGGCATCTCGCGTGAGGAGAACGTCGCCCTGCCGGCATTCAACAAGGAGGCCGCCGCGTACGGCACGTTGCTTGCGAACCTCACATCGTTCTCGAGCGAGCTCGCTCGCCTGCTCGCCGACTACCACCCGACAATCGACACGCTGTTGTCCGACGGCGCGAACCCTGCCCGCGTGCTGGTCGCCCAGCAGACAGAGCTCGGCCAGGTGATCGACGGTGCGTACCGCTACGCGTACAAGGTTGCCAGCGCCAAGAGCCAGGAGACGCTCCCCACAGGCAGCCACTTCATCTACTTCACGACCTTCGTGATGTTCACAGATGTGAACCAGCTCGTCTGCGACCTCGTCGCACCGCCGACGCCTGGGCTCTCCTACCTCGAGCCACTCCAGCAGGCGCTTGCCGGTGCCGGCTCGGCCTTCACATGCCGCACGCAGCTCGCCCAATTCGACGCAGCGCAGCAGCAACCCGCGACCCAGGTCTCCCCAGCCACGACGCCCGCCCCGTCCTCTACGGCGCCCACCGCGGTCACATCGATCTCGAGGGCAGCCCAGAAGCTCACCACAGCGCTGTACGGCATCTTGGGAAAGCCCTCGGCCTCGAAGAGGGCCTCGATCGGCTCCTACATCGGCTCGCTCCTTGGAGGAGTCCCATGACGCTGCGAGTCCCGAGGTTCCGGCTCACCAGGGTGCGCGCGACGGTGTGGAAGTTCCTCGCCTTCGCGCTGGCCTGCATCGTGTTGATGGTCGTGCTCGCGATGCGAGTCGGGAACCTGTCGCTGTTCTCTTCGCGCCACACGGTGTACGCGCAGCTCGCAGACGTCACTGGGCTCGCGACCGGCACACCCGTCGATGTGGCAGGGGTACAGGTCGGGCAAGTGTCGTCCATCGCGGTGCAGCGAGGACACGCGCTCGTCGGCTTGAGCGTCGACAACAGCGTGGCGCTCCACGCCGGGACCGACGTGGGACTTCGCTGGAAGAACGTGATCGGCCAGAAGGATGTCTATCTCTATCCCTCTCCACGCGGTCGCATCCTTTCCGCAGGGGCGACGATCCCGCTCAGCCACGACGTGAGCGACGCCTCGGTGAATGCCTTCTTGAATTCCCTGGGACCGCTCCTCCAGGCAATCCGGCCGAGCGAGGCGAATGCGTTCGTAGCGAATGTGTCCGGCGCCATCAATGGCGATACCGCTGAGATCGACCAGCTCATCAACAGCGGCGCCAAGCTATCCACCACCGTCGGGGCACTCGACTCCCAGGTTGGCAGTGTCATCAACAGCCTCGACCGGGTGCTCAGCGCGATCGCCCAACGAAGCGGCGACGTCGGCACTCTCGTGGCGAACCTCCAGCGCGTGGCCGCGTCGCTGGCGTCGCGCAACACGCTCCTCGATGCGGTCGTGTCCAACCTCTCGACTGTGGCTGGCGACATGGCCAAGCTCATCGGGCAGAACCATTCCACCCTGACCTCGACCATCGACGACTTGAACACGGCGACCGCGACCATCGTCGCGCACCAGGCCCAACTTGCCCAGAGCCTCGCCACCCTCGGTTCCGGTCTCGCCCCATACGTCGAGATCTCCTCGTACGGGCAGTGGTTCCAGGTCCAGACCGTCTACAACTGCCTGGCAAACCAGACGCTGTGCTCCTTCGACAAGTCGACACACCCGCCGGCCGGCTCGGGGCCCGGGGGCGGCGGGCCCCTCCCGTCACTCGGCCTGCCGTCCAGCCCCAGCGGCCTGGGGGGCTCGAGCGGCGCTGGCACATCGTTCGGCGGGACAGGCACAGGAGGACCGTCGAGCATCACCAACATTCTCGGAGCGGTGGCCGGTTCGGCGGCACCATCGAGTGGGGGGAAGGGCGCGTGAAGTCCTTCACGGAACGTCGCCCAAAGGTGATCGGCACGATCATCGTCATCGTCATGGCGGCCGTCGTCGCCGCTGTGCTCTTCACCAACCGGCACATCTTCGCCTCCGGCTACCAGATCTCGGCTCGCTTTTCGAACGCCGCCGGCGTCTCCAAGGGCAGCGCGGTGCTGCTGGCCGGCGTGAAGGTGGGCACCGTCGACTCGACGACGATCAGTGGCAACGGCGTCGACGTGACGATGACCATCCACGACGGGGTCGTACTGCCGCGACGAACGGCGGCAGACATCGAGGTCGAGACGCTCCTCGGCGTGGTGGACGTGACGCTCGATCCGATCGGTGGCTGGCGCCAGCCGCTGCGAAGCGGTGCGGTCCTCACCGACACGAGCATCCCCACCGAGTTCTACCAATTGAACAACGAAGCCGGTCACTTGCTCGAGCACTCGAACGCGAAAGCGTTCAACACTCTCGTCACCCAGCTTGCCAACATCACCAAGGGCAAGCAGCGCCAGGTTGCTGAGATCATCGACGGGCTCGGGAAGCTGACCACCACCGTGAGCAATCGCAGCGCCGAGGTCAGTCAGCTCATCGACTCCTCCAATGCGCTTGCCAGCACGCTTGCTCACCACGACCAGCAGCTCGCCACAGCCGTGAGCGAGCTGGACACGGTGGCCGCCGGTCTCGCCGGTCACAGCACCCAGCTCGCCGACCTCATCGACAACGTCGATGCCATGGCCGCGCAGACCAACGGGCTCTTGAGCCAGGACAGGCCGGCGATCGACGCGCTCATCGGGCACCTGACCTCGACGCTCGGCGTCGTGGGAGCGCACCAAGTCGATCTCGCGCAGGCGGTGTCGTACCTCGGCGCCGCGCTCAAGGGCTTTTCGTCGATCGGCTATTCGGGGTCCACGCCGCTCACATGGACGAACATCTACATCAGCACGACCGGGGAGACGGGGATCGCCGGGCCGCTCGGCTCCTGCGGCGCATTCACAGTCGCGCTCGACGACGCGCTCGGTCCCACACCGCTGCCCTGCGCCACACGCACAGGGCCCATTCCTGGGTCGTCGTCAGGGGTTTCCGCGGCCGCGGCCACACGGCCGGGGGGCTCGGGGGGGCGGACCTCGGACACCGCGTTGCCATCCACAGCCCCAGACTCGGGGATCGGCGGTCTGTCCCAGCTCTTCGGCCCGCTCACCGGGAGGTCGGGCTGATGGCGATCTTCACCCGGACGCGCCAAGACGAGACGGTTGCCCCGACCACCACATGGCCCTCGACGGATGTCGGCCACGGGG
Organism: Actinomycetes bacterium; assembly: GCA_021810205.1. Lineage (GTDB taxonomy): Bacteria > Actinomycetota > Acidimicrobiia > Acidimicrobiales > RAAP-2 > JAJYVT01. The sequence continues at coordinate 17,404 of JAJZJC010000001.1, read as the reverse complement.
GCGGCACCCCGCTGCGACGGGTACGGCGCAGCATGTGGCGACGGTGGGGATGGCTGCTCGCAGCGGCGACGCTCCTCGCTGGCGTGCTCACCGGCGTAGAGGTCGGTACCGGCACGAGCACCTATCCCGTGAGCGCAGTCTTCGCGCGGGCACCGGGGCTGTTCCCCGGCGCTGCCGTCGAAGTGGTGGGCGTGCCAGTGGGCACGGTCACCTCGGTACGCAACGTAGGCGACGAGGTGAAGGTCGGCCTCGCCATCGACCATGGCCGGGCGATCCCGGCGACCGCCACCGCGTCGCTCGTCAGCCCCGAGATCCTGGGAGAGCCGAGCATCGACCTTGCCCCGGGCTATACGGGGGGGCCGGCGCTGGGGAGGGGAGCGGTGATCCCCATGTCGCGCACTGCCGTTCCCGTCTCCACCGAACAGGTGTTGCGATCGCTCGAGACGTACTTGAAGCGCGTGAACCCGCACGCCGTCGGCGACCTCGTGACCAACCTTGCGCAAGACTTCCAAGGGCAGGGCAAGAACCTGCACCAGCTGATCTCGGGCGCGGCGGGCACCTTGAAGCTGCTCGCCACAAAGGCCAACGACCTGGGTCAGCTCGACGGCGCGCTGGCTCAGCTCACCGGCACCCTCGATTCGCGCTCGGCCCAGATCACCCAGCTCATTTCCGACTACGACACTGTCTCTGGCGTGATCGCGCAGCACGGCGCGCAGCTCGGCGGGGCGATCTCCCAGCTCTCCGCTGCAAGCACACAGCTGGTCAAGCTGCTAGTGCCGAACCTCGCGCCCCTCGAGTCCGACATCGGGACTGTCACCACTGTCGGACGCACCATCGACCGGAACCTCACATCGATCGACCAGATCCTCTCCGCCTCCACGACGCTGTTCACAGGCGCACGGCGCGTCTACACATCGACATACAACTGGCTGACACTGAACTCCCAGATGCCGGCGGGGCTCACTGGGGCCATTCTCGCCGGCATGGTGCGCGACAGGCTCGCTGGTGTGTGCCGTCGGATCCTCGCCCACCACGCGGCGGGGCTCACATCGAAGGACCGCCAGACGCTGGCGACGTGCGGGACACCGGCGTCGAGTTTCTTCGACCCGATCATCGGCGAGGTGCCCACGATCTTGAACGACGTGCGTGCCGGCAAGCTACCGACGCCGACCTCGCCTGCCCAGATGCTCCACCAGGGGCTCGATCGGATCCCCGGGGTGGGCACGTCGCCGCCGTCGAACCCGAAGGAGACTGCGCCGGCGAGCGCGCCCAGAGCGTCGTCGCCGGGAAGCTCGAGCACCACCGCCCCGACCTCGTCCACGCCGACATCGACCGCCAAGACATGCCTGGGCGGCCTGTTGCACACAGCAATCGAGTGCTCGGCCGCCTGCCCGACAACCAGGGCTGGTGGGACCAGCTCCGGCTCGGCCCAGCCCCCGACTACGAATTCCACGACCCCGGGGTCGACGACACCGACGGCCTCGACAGCCGACTGCACGTCGTCGACACCGAAGAGCGCCACGACAGGCACGTCGAAGAACAGCGGCGGGCTCGGCGGCCTCCTTTCCTACGACGTCCCCGCCGCCGGATCGCATGGATTGGCGAGCGGCACCGCCCGCGGGCCGTCGCTCCGCGGGCCGTCGCTCCACGGGCCGTCGCTCCACGGGCCGTCGCTCAGCCTTGAGGCCACACGCGAGCTGCCACCGCTGCCGATGACGGCGCCCGGTGCGCACCGTCGCAGGTCGCGTCCCAGCTCGCATCTCGCGACGGCGCGCGGCGTCGCACGCGCTCGGCGTCGCGGCGCGAGCCGTGTCCACCGCCACGACGTCCACCGCCACGACGTCCGCCGCCACGACGTCCGCCGCCACGACGTCCGCGCCGACTGGAAGGCGCATCGATGACCACCCCGCGAGGCCGTGCGCCGGTGACCGCCCGCCGCGGGCTTGTGACCGTAGTCACCTCGTTGCTCGGGACCGCGCTCCTCGCGCTGGGTCTGTCGGGCTGCGGGATCGGCTCGGCAGGCACGATCACCACCTCCGCGCTCTTCGCCGATGTCGGCACACTGGCCCAGGGTGCCCAGGTGAAGATGGCCGACGTCCCCGTCGGGAGCGTGACCGCCATCTCGCTCGACGGTGACCGGGCGAAGGTGGTGATGTCGATCGACACGAGCGCGGACGTGCCGGCGAACGTCATCGCCAAGGTCGACCGCACGACGATCCTGGGCGAGCGCTTCATCGATCTGGCGGTCCCCCGGCACCCAGTCGGTCGCCTCGAGAACGGGGAACGTATCGCGCGCACGGGCATCGTGCCGACAGTCGAACAGGTGATCGGCTACGGATCGCAGGTCTTCGGCGCGATCTCCGCGAGCGACCTTGCTCAGATCGTGAACGCCGGCGGTCAGGGCTTCTCGGGCGAGGCTGCCGCATTGCACCAGTTCTTGAACTCCCTGTCGACAGTCGTCGCCGGCTACGCCACGCGCACGAAACAGATCACGACCGTGGTCCACAGCCTCGACCGGCTCGGATCGACCCTGGCGCCGACATCGGGAGCGGACGCGAAGGCGATCTCGAACCTCTCATCGACCGCAAAGGTCCTCGCCCAGAACTCCACACGCTTCGAGCAACTGCTCGTCTCGCTCGATGCGGTCTCCAAGCAAGGTTCGACAATTCTGCAGAGCGAGTATCCCCAGATCGTCGACCAGCTCAAGGCGCTCGAAGCCGTTTCCAGCCAGTTGGCCATCCACCAGCAGGATCTCGCGCAGCTCCTCCAGTGGCTCCCAGCGCACGACGCGTCGATGTCAGAGTCCGTGCGCGCCAACTTCCTGCAGATCCTGAACAACCTGATCGTGTGCGGTCTGCCCGATGGGGGTGCCGGACAGACACCCGCCACGACGTGCGCGAAGCAGGGGTGACGATGCGCAACGCTCGGCTCGCGATCAATCTCGTCGTGTTCGGCCTCGTGGCCGCTGCGCTCGTCGCCTACGGCGTGGTCGACCTGCTCGGCAACCCGTTCTTGTCCACGACGAGGATCTCGGCGGTGTTCCCGACCGCTTCTGGGCTCTACACACACTTCTCCGTCGAGCTGAACGGGGTCCCTGTGGGCGACGTCTCGGCGGTGCGCCTCGTGCGCAAGGGCGCGGAGGTCGACATGTCGATCAAGTCAGGCGTGACGGTGCCGAGCGACGTCGTCGCGAGCATCGGCATCGCGAACGACCTCGGTGAGCAGGTCGTCGAGCTCACTCCCCGCCATGGCGGGCGCGTACCCCCGCTGCGCTCGGGGGCCGTTGTTCCAGTGGCCCGAAACGACGTTCCCGCCCAAGTGGGGGTGGTGATCGCCGAGGCGACCAAGCTCTTGAGGGCGATCCCGCCGGGCAAGCTGAACGACCTGCTCACTGAGCTTGCCCAGGCGCTTCAGGGCGAGTCCGGCAACATCCGTACGATCATCTCGGCGAGCACGGCCTTCTCGCAGCGCTTCTTGGCCTACCAGCACCAGTTCGAGGCCCTGCTCGCCAACGCGCCACCGGTGATGGACGCGGTGAGCGCCGGTGGACCGCAGCTCACCCAGGCGCTCGCCAACACCGAGTCGATCGTGAAAGTGCTCGCTGCGGAGAAGACAGCGGTCGTCGGAGACCTCACGAACGGTGGCGCGGCGACTGGGGAGCTCGCCAAGCTCTCCCAGAGCCAGAACCCAGACTTCGCCTGCCTCATCCACGACTTCGCCCAGCTGAACGCGAACCTCGACGCACCGGCCAACCTCTCGAACCTCTCGTCGGCGCTGCGGCTGAACAGGTACTTCTTCGGCGCCGTCACATCCGTCGCGGTCACCGGCACCGCGAAGCCGCTGACCTCGGGCGTGAGCGCGAACCCCGACCAGACGTTCCTGCGCACCCGTCTGCTCCTGCCGCCGGGCGCGCCGATGGGAGACCAGTACCCGACGCCCGCTGGCTTGCCTGCGGTACGCCCCGGTGCAGCGTGCCAGACCGAGCTCGGCAACGGCGCCGGGGAGGCGACCCAGCCGGGGTTCACGCCCGCCGCCGGGGGGCAGCTGCGCCCGCCGAGCCCGGCGGACGCGCGGGTGCGGGGTCGGGGAGACCAGGCCGCGTCGGCGACTTGGGGCGCCTCGAGCCACCCGACAGCGACCACCGCCGCCTATCGCTCCGAGCACGGCCCATCCGACGTGCCCTTGCTCGTGCTGGGTGGCGTCGTCCTTCCGGCGCTCGTCCTGGCGTGGGGGGTCCGCCCAGCTCGCCGGCGCCGTCGTCGCCGAGCGTGATGCCGGGGACGCGCAACCCGAGGAGACGAACGAGACGAACGACGAGACGAGGAGGCAAGTGCCCCACCAAGAGGTGGCGCACCGGAACGAGGAGAGGGGAACCATGACGAGTGGAGTGAAGGTCGTCGGCACGGCGACCGGCAACGACGAAGAGCCCGCGGCGACGGGGGTGCTCGACGCGCCCGACGTACCCGAGACTGCGTCGGGGACCATCTCTGCGCAGGCGCCCGACGAGCAGATGGCGCAGGCGCCCCACGAGGCCGAGGACCGGCGCGCCCGCCCGCGGTGGGTCACGGGTGGACGCTCGGGCCCGTGGGTGGCGGGCCTCGCGGTCCTGGCGGCCCTCGGACTTGCGGGCACGATCGGTTTCGGCATCGCATGGGCCGGGCTTCACGCACGTCAGACGGGAGAGGCACAGGCGAGCGCGTCCGCGCGCTCGTTCCTCATCGATCTCACCAATTTCGACGCGAAGACCGTCGACGCGGACTTCGGCGCGGTCACCTCCATGGCGACGGGCAACTTCGCCACTCAGGCCCAGAAGTTCTTCAACTCAGCCATCCGCCAGGACCTCGAAAAGGCGCTCGCCTCATCGCGCGGGCAGGTTCGCTCGCTCTACGTCCAGAGCTATGGCGGCGGCCAGGCGACGGTCTACGCCGTCGTGGACCAGCTCTACGTGAACGACAAGATCACGTCTCCGCAGACCGACGTGCTGCGCATGGTCGTGACCATGCGTCAGGTCGCCGGGCGTTGGAAGGTTGCCGACGTGACCGTCCTCCAAGGCCCGTCGCTCACAGCGGGTAGCAGCCCGACGGCCAAGGGGTCGGCCAGCTCGACCTCGGGCACCTCGCCGTCGGCCAGCTCGACCTCGAGCACCTCGCCGTCGGCCAGCTCGACCTCGGGCACCTAGCGTCTAGTCGTTCGGCGAGTGGCGGAAGCAGGAGACGAGGTGGTCGATGACCAGCCCGGCGGACTGCAAGAACGAGTAGCAGGTGACCGGCCCCACGAAGCGGAAGCCGCGGCGCGCAAGGTCCTTGGCGAGGGCGACGGACAGCGGCGTCTGCGCAGGCACCTGTGTGGCGCACTGCCACGTGTTGCGAACGGGCTCACCGTCCACGCGGTCCCAGAGGTACGTGTCGAAGCTGCCGAGCTCCGATTGGATCCTCGAGACCCCCGCGGCGTTCGCAACCACTGACTCGAGCTTCAGGCGGTTCCTGACCACACCGGGGTCCGCCATGAGCTCGCGGAGCTGCTGCGCGCCGAACCCCGCGACCACCGCGGGGTCGAAGCCGCAGAAGGCGCGCCGGTAGTGCTCGCGGCGTTTCAAGATGGTGAGCCAACTGAGACCCGCCTGCGCGCCCTCGAGCGCCAGCAGCTCGAAGAGGCGCCGGTCCTCGTGCAGCGCCGTGCCCCACTCGTCGTCGTGGTAGGGGGTGAGCCACGGGCCGATCGCCCAGGGGCAGCGCAGCTTGCCGTCCGCGCCGTGCTGTGCGGTCATCGCAGACATCGGGGCGGACTCTACGGCGCCGCAAGCGGCCTCGCGGCTGGACCCCGTGACGCCACTGCCGCGTGCTGTCCCGCCTCGCCACTCCTGGAGCTGGGGACGGCCTGGGGACATGGGTGGCCTTCATTGGGGATGAAGGATCCCCACCTGGGGACCCAGCTCGGATTCATGGGGACAACTTCGGGATTTCGCGTGCACCTCTTGCGTTCTTGTCGCAGGAGGAGCACTCTCTCGATTGTTCGAGTGATCGAACCCGCCATCGAACGGAGGGGCGCCGAAAGGCGGACCGACGAACGAGAAAAAGGGCGGGCCGAAAGGCCAAGCCCGGTGCCCCGACGGAAGGCCGCAAGGTCGGCCGACGGGACCGGAAGGCGCCGGAAGGCGTAGCCCGGCAGGCGGGGGAAGGCCATTCGAACGAGGTGGCTCGTCCAACGAGTCGGAGGGTTCCTTGGAGCCCGATGACGCGGTCGGCGGGAACGGGGCTGTCCGACACTGCTCCGGGAACGTCGGCAGCGGGTCGCCGTGGGCGTGGCCCCGAGGAGCTGGACGGTTCCGGCCGGACGGTTACTCGGGGTCTCGCCGCGTCCGGGCACTGCGTCCGGGCACCGGCCGCGGGCACCGTTGCGGGGGGCACGGTGCACGCCCGGCCGGGCATGCCCTTCGCGTGCGCTCAGCGAGAGAGCTCGGTGGGCGTCGGCCCGACGTGGTGGTCGTCCATGCCGCACGGATCGGGCGTCTCCTCGTCGCACCGCTCGCACTCCATCTCGAAGGTGGTGTGCGCGATCCCGAAGTCGTGCAGCATCCGCCCACGCACTTTCTCGCCCACCCGCTGGGCTTCTTCTAGCGTGGGGTGGCCCTCCAGCACCAGATGTGCGGACAGCGCCCGGTAGTCGCTCGACAGGCTCCAGACATGCAGGTCGTGGACCTCTCCGACGCCCGGCACCGCCGTCACGGCGCGTCGCAGGGAGGGCAGGTCCACGTCGGGGGGGGTGGATTCCAACAGCACGTCGGCACTCTCTCGCACGAGGCGCACCGCCTGGAGCCCGATCAGGACCGCGACCGCAAGCGATGCCGCCGAGTCCGCGCGTTCGGCTGCCGGCCCGACCGCCACGATCAGGATGCCGGCGACGACGGCCGCGCCGGAGGCGGCCGCGTCGCCCAACATGTGCAGCGCGACGCTTCGCATGCTCAGCTCCCCCGTGGGGTCTCGTAGCACCCAGGCGGCGGCCGCGTTGGCGACGAGCGCTGCGCCCGCCACGACCGCCTCGAGGGCCCCGTCGACGGGCAGCGGGTGAACGAGCCTGTCGACGCCGAGCGCGCCGACCGCGCAGGTGACCACCGCGAGCAGCGCGGCATTGCCGAGCGCGGCGAGGATCGTGCCGCGGTGGTTCCCGAAGGACCGAACGTCGCTCCGTGGCCTGAGAGTCCAACGAAGCGCGCCGAGCGCGCCGACGACCGCGACCACGTCGGCGAGGTTGTGCCCCGCATCGGCGAGGAGGGCCGAGGAGTGGGCGATACCGCCTGCGACGACCTCCGCGGCCACGAGAGCCACGTTGATGCCGAGCGCCGCCCCCAGTCGGGCGGAGCGCGTCATGGCAGGCGGGCCGCCGAGCGCGTCGCGGGGCGCGAGGTCCACAGCGTCGCGGGGCGCTCCCCACGGCCCACTTCCCGGGCGAGGGCGGCGGTGACGAGCGGGACGTCGTCGGCGTGCGTGACGCCGATGCAGCGCCCTGCGGCGCGCAGCACGTCGATGCGGAAGCGTCCCGCGCCTCCATGGCGTGCCCCGCCCCCGCCGAGCACGCCGTCCGCGCGGCCGACGAGCAGGTGGTGGACGACGTCGGGAAGGAGCACTTCGCCGCTGCTCGGCACCGCCATGGCTGCGGCGAAGACCTCGTGCATGGCGGGGGAGAATCCCCACAGGTTCACCGAGACGGGCTGGTCGGGGTCGAGCTCTCTGGGCTGGCGCCCGTCGTCGGCAACGAAGCGTCCGTCGGGGAGGGGCGTGACGTGCCGGCGTTCCTCGAGAGCGAGAAGGGTCCCGTCGTCGCCGATCGTGCACAGCCCCCGGGTGACCGGCGACGAGCCGATGACCGTGTCGGCGAGGCGGAAGGAGACGAGCACATCGGTTGGCGCCTCACCCGAGAGGTGCGCCGCGAGGGATGCGAGCGCCCCGACGCTGGGGAGATCGTCGGCGTTCGCCACCGCGAAATGACTTGCAGGGTCCAGCGCGGACGCCGCGGCGCAGACCGCGCCGACCGTGCCGTCGGGCGTGTGCTGGACGCTGAAGCGGACGTCGACGTCATCCGGCCAGGTGCGCTCGACGTGGTAGCGGACCGCGGCGCCGGTGTCCTCTCCGATCACGAGCACGATGCGTTGGAACCCCGCCGCGAGCGCGTCGCTCGCGAGCACGTCGATGACGGCTTCGCCACCTACGCCGACGGGCGCGAGCGGCTTCACGCCCCCGTAGCGGGTCGCCCGCCCGGCGGCGAGCACGACCAGGGGGGCGTGGCGCTCCCTGCTGCTCGCGGTCTGGGTCATCCCCTCCAGCGTAGAACCGCGCTCGCCCAGGTCATCCCCCCGCCGAAGCCCGTGAGGAGAAGATGGTCCCCCGGTGACACGCGCTCGTTTCGCAGCGCGTCGTCGAGCGCCAGGGGGATCGAGGCCGAGGAGGTGTTGCCGTAGCGGTCGATGACGACCGCGGTGCGCTCCTCGGGGATGCCGAGGCGCTGGCAGGCGGCCTGGATGATGCGCAGGTTGGCCTGATGGGGGACGAGCAGGTCGATGTCGGCGGCAGAGAGGCCGGCGTCCGACAAGGCGCGCTCGGCCGATTCGACGACTACGCGAACGGCCTTGCGGAAGACTTCCTTGCCGTCCATGAACAGGTAGCCCCCGTGGTCGCACATGAGCAGGTGGCGCAGGGTTCCGTCCGCGCCGAAGTTCCACGACAACAGGTCCCCGGGGCCGTCCACCGGCTCGACGACGACCGCGCCGGCGCCGTCACCGACGAGCACGGCCATCGTCCGGTCGTCCCAGTCGGTGATCCGGCTGAGCGCGTCGGCACCCACTACGAGCACCCTGCCCGAGCCGATGGCGGCCAGGCCCGCAGCGACGACGAGGCCGTAGACGAAGCCCGAGCAGGCGGCGTTCACGTCGAACGCACCGCCGGGGACGCCGATGCCGGCCTGCACGGTGGCCGACGTGCCGGGCACCAGCGCGTCGGGGGTGGTCGTGGAGAGCAGGACGACGTCGATGTCGCTGGGCACGAGGCCGGCGTCCTCGATGGCACGGCGACCGGCTTCGATCGCCATTTGGGAGGTGATGCCCCCGACGTGACGCTCTTTGATCCCGGTGCGCTCGGTGATCCACGCGTCGCTCGTGTCCAGCGTGGCGGTCAGGTCGTCATTGGTGACGACCTTGTCGGGGACCGAGATGCCGGAACCCACCACCGTGATACCCGCCACGCTCAGCGCCCTCCTGCGGCGACGGCGTGCATCCCGATGTAGGCGGCGTCGCCCTCGATCACCCCGCCGGTGTTGACCGCCAGCCCGAGCCGGGCCCCGGCGACCTGGCGCTCACCCGCGCGGTCGCGCAGCTGGGTGGCCAGCTCGACCACCTGGGCGATGCCCGTTGCCCCCAGGGGGTGGCCGCGCCCGACGAGACCGCCACTCGGGTTCACCGTGAGCCGCCGGCCGCCGATCGTCGTGTCACCGGCGAGCGTCGCCGGCCCGGCCTCGCCGATGCCGAAGAGGCCGAGCGACGCGCGTGCGTAGATCTCCTCGGGGCTCGTCGCGTCGTGGAGCTCGACGAGGTCGAAGTCCGAGGGGCCGAGGCCGCTCGCCTCCCACAAGTCGGCCGCGGTGTCGGCGAGCCGGTCGTGGTAGTCCATCTCGCCGTTCCCAGATCGCGCCACGGACGCGATGATACGCGGCGCGTGCGCCGGGGCCGCAGATCCCGGCACCAGGACGAGGGCCGCCGCGCCGTCGGTGAACGAGCTGCACATGAGGCGGGTGAGGACGCCGGACACCTGCGGCGCGGCGAGCACCTCTTGCATCGTGACGGCGGTCTGGACCTGTGCCATGGGGTTCCGGCTCGCGTGCAGCCGAGCCTTGACCGCGGCGGCCGCGAACTGCTCGAGCGTCGCGCCGTGCTTGGTCATGCACTCCTTGGCCCACCGGTTGTTCAGCGCCATGAGCACGCTGCCGCCGGGGTTCTCGCCCGCCTCGAAGCGGGCGCGCATGTCGGCGCGGTAGTCGCTCGGCAGCCCGTCCTCGATGCCCGCCAGCGTGGCCGCCCGGTCACCGGTCCACATCTTCTCGACGCCGACGACGAGCACGGGCCCATCTGCGCCACGCGCGGCGAGGACGCCGAGCTGAAGTGCCGACGCGCCACCGGCGCACGAGTTGTCGACGTTCACCACCGGGACATTGCCGAGGCCGCCCTTGCGCATCCACGACTGCCCCCGGATGCATCCCTGGTCGCACAGGCGCCCGCCCAACGCGTTGCTGGCGACGACGAGGGTGAGGCGGTCGGCGTCGATGCCGGCGTCGTCGAGCGCCGTGTGGACGGCCTGGTCGGCCATCGCCTCGGGAGAGAGGTCTCGCCGGCTCATATCGGTCATGCCGGCCCCGAGGATCGCGATGTGGTGACGACTCATACGCTCGCTCCTGACGTTGCAAAGTGGGGAACGGCCGCCCTGGTCTTCCTGCTCGCCGGCGCGGCGGCCTCCATCAGCGCCGTGAAGTGCTCCATCGGGTGATCGGCTGCGACGAGGACGACGACGTGTGTCGCGCCCGAGGACAGGTAGCGGTGCGCCGCGTCGGCCACGAGGGTGGCGGGCCCGGCGACGAGATGGCGGGCGAACGCTTTGGGCGCGATGCCGTAGAGCGCGGCAAGCCAGCCGGTGCCTCGCTCACGCGCTCGCTGCTCGTCGGCGTCGACGTGGGCGACCATGACCACCGCCGCTGCAAGCTCTGCGGGGTCGCCTCCTGCGGCCGATCGCAGATCGCGGACCTGGGCGAGACGGCTGGCGAAGGTGGGCGGGTCCAAGAAGAGCGGTACCCAACCGTCGCCGAGCGTGGCCGCGCGCTCGATCGCCGCGGGGCTGGCGCCGCCCACCCAGACCGGGGCGGGGAGTGCGGGCGCCAGGCGATAGTCCTCACCGGCGTGTGTCCACGCCGCCCGCAGCGCGGCGATGCCCTTGTCCAAACGTCGTCCACGCGTGGCGTAGTCGACGCCGGCCCGCCCGTACTCGCCGGGATGGCTCCCCACCCCGACGCCGAGGACGAATCGGCCGCCCGAGAGCACCTGGAGCGCGGCGACCTGCTTCGCGACCACCGCCGGGCTGCGAAGCGGAAGCTGCAGCACGCACGTCCCGAGGACGGCGTGCGAGGTCGCGGTGGCCGCGACGACGCACGCGGTCAGGCACTCGAGGGTGGGCTGGCGCCAGAAGAGGTGGTCGGTTGCCCAGATGGCGCTCGCGCCCGCCGCCTCGGCCGCCTGGCAGTCCGCGACGATCTGTTCGGTACTACCAAAGGTAGGAAGCTTGGTCGTACCGTTGGTACGAAGAGAGTGGACTCCGAGGGCCCCAGGGGCCATGGGAGGAAGAATGACGCCGATGGAGCCCGCGGGAATCGGGAAGTTCGGCGACGGCATCCAGGTATCTTACCGTCTTCGAACAGGAAATGTGGCAATCGACCAGTGTTCGCACCTCAGGTACGACCACCGTGAGGACAAAGGTACTACCTAAGGTACGACCAGTTGCCTACTGTGCGCCGCTCTCCTTGGGTCTTGAGACCGCGAGGGTGCAGCGGGCACGGCAGATGCGCCGGCCTGCGTCGTCGGTCAGGTCGATGTCCCAGACCTGGAGGGTGCGGCCGATCCTCGCTGGCGTCGCAGTGGCGGTGAGGACGCCGTCGCGCATCGCGCGCAGATGGCTCGCGTTCAGCTCGATGCCCATGACGAGATGACCAGGCGGCGCGGCCAGGGTACCGCCATAGCTGGCAGCGGTCTCGGCGAGCAACGCCGAGACCCCGCCATGGAGGACGCCGTGGGGCTGGTGCAGCCACTCGGTGATGGGCACCTCGAGCACCACCCGTGTCGGGCTGAGCTCGACGGCGCGGATACCCAGCACTGCCATGATGCCGGTGCGGTCCAACGTCGCGGCGTCGACCGGGTGGCGCAATAGGTCTCGAGGGTCGGGCACGGCCGCAGATTAGCGACGACGGCCGGTACCATCCGGCCATGACCGCCCACGGCGCCCACGGCACGGCCCGCACTGGCATCGTCGATCTGCGAAGCGACACGGTCACTCGCCCGACCCCCCAGATGCGTCGGGCAATGGCGAGCGCAGAGGTGGGTGACGACGGGTTCGGCGAGGACCCCACGGTCCGGTCGCTCGAGGAGGTCTACGCGGCCCGGGTAGGCAAGGACGCGGCGCTCTACGTCCCTTCAGGGACGATGGCGAACCAGGTCGCGTTGCGCGTGCTCGGGGAGGCGGGCGGGGCCGTCGTGGCGGGCCGCACCCAGCACGTGGTCGCATACGAGTTCGGAGCTGCCGCGCGCAACGCCGCCGTCCAGTTCCACACCGTGCCCGACGACGACGGCATCGTCCATCCCGATGACATCCGACGCGCGATCGACCTTGCGGTCTACCACCAGCCGGCGGTGTGCCTGGTGTGCGTCGAGAACACGCACATGGCGGCAGGCGGGGTGCCCTGGACGCTCGAGGCGCTCGGCGCAATGCGGGCAGCCGCGGGCGCGCTGCCGGTCCACATGGACGGTGCACGGCTGTTCAATGCGGCTGTCGCGACCGGGGTCGACCCCGCGGCCATCACCGCCCACGCGACCACCGTGATGTCGTGCCTGTCCAAGGGGCTGTGCGCGCCGGTGGGCTCACTCCTCGCCGGGCCGGCCGACGTCATCGAGCGAGGGCGCCTCGAGCGAAAGCGCCTTGGGGGCGCCATGCGCCAGGCGGGTGTGATCGCGGCAGCGGGGCTCGTCGCGCTGACCACGATGGTCGACCGGCTCGCCGAGGACCACGCGCGGGCTCGGCGACTCGCAGCAGCAGTCGCCGAGCGTTGGCCCGCCGCCGGTGTCGATCCCGATCGGGTTCAGACGAATCTCGTGGTGTTCAGGCCGCCTGAGCCCCTCGGCGTCATCGACTTCTTGGCGCGAAGCGGCGTGCTCGCCGACATGGTGGCACCCGGCGCGGTACGCCTCGTCACCCACTTCGACGTCGACGACGAGGGCATCGAGCGCACGCTCGTCGCCATCGCCAAGGCTCCCTGAGGTCAACTGCGACGCGGAGGCCCTCTGTGGTACCAGGGGGACCCGGGGGATCAGTACCGGTACGAGTCGGGCTTGTACGGTCCGTCGACGGGCACACCGATGTAGGCCGCCTGCTCGGCGGTCAGCGCGCTGAGGCGGACACCCAGCGCGTCGAGGTGCAGGCGCGCGACCTTCTCGTCGAGGTGCTTGGGCAGCACGTGCACCTTGGTGTCGTACGCCTCGGCGCGGGTGTAGAGCTCGAGCTGAGCGAGCGTCTGGTTCGTGAACGAGCACGACATCACGAAGCTCGGGTGCCCCGTCGCGTTGCCGAGGTTCAAGAGCCGGCCCTCGGAGAGGACGATGATGGCGTGCCCGTCGGGGAACACCCACTTGTCCACCTGGGGCTTGATGTTGACCCGCTGGATCCCCGGCGTCGCCATGAGGCCCGCCATGTCGATCTCGTTGTCGAAGTGGCCGATGTTGCCCACGATGGCCTGGTGCTTCATCCGGGCCATGTGGTCTGCGGTGATGATGTCGCGGTTGCCGGTCGCGGTCACGAAGATGTCGGCCGCCGCCACAACGTCGTCCAGTCGGACGACCTCGAAGCCCTCCATGACGGCCTGGAGCGCGCAGATCGGGTCGACCTCGGTGATCACGACCCTCGCACCTTGCCCGCGCAACGACTCCGCGCACCCCTTGCCGACGTCGCCGTATCCGCAGACGACCGCGAGCTTTCCGCCGATGAGGACGTCGGTCGCCCGGTTGATGCCGTCGACGAGGGAGTGCCGGCAGCCGTACTTGTTGTCGAACTTCGACTTGGTCACCGAGTCGTTCACGTTGATCGCCGGGAAGAGCAGGGTGCCCTCGCGTTGGCGCTCGTAGAGCCGGTGGACGCCGGTCGTGGTCTCTTCGGTCACCCCGCGGATACCGCTCGCGATCGCCGTCCAGCGGACAGGGTCCTCGGCGAAACCCCGACGCAGCACACCCAGCACGACCGCCATCTCCTCGGACGTGGCCGTCTCGTCGCCGGGCACAGCGCCGGCCTTCTCGAACTCGACGCCCATGTGGACGAGCATCGTGGCGTCGCCGCCGTCGTCCAGGATCATCGTCGGGCCGGGCTCGCCAGGCCAGCGAAGCGCCTGCTCGGTGCACCACCAGTACTCATCGAGCGTCTCGCCCTTCCAGGCGAACACCGGGACGCCCTTGGGGCTGTCGGGCGTGCCGTCGGGCCCGACCGCGATCGCGGCAGCAGCGTGGTCCTGGGTGGAGAAGATGTTGCAGCTCGCCCATCGCACCGACGCGCCGAGTGCCACGAGGGTCTCGATGAGGACCGCCGTCTGGACCGTCATGTGCAGGGAGCCGGTGATCCTCGCGCCGGCAAGGGGCTGCTTGTTGCCGAACTCCTCCCGCATCGCCATGAGGCCGGGCATCTCGTGCTCGGCGAGCTCGATCTCCTTGCGTCCGAACTCGGCGAGGGAAAGGTCGGCGACCCGGAAGGGGACGGCGCCCCTTGGGTCGGCGGGGGGCTGCGGCGTGCTCATCGGCGGGGCTCTCCTTTGTGTGCGCAGGCGACCGGGGCGGTGCCGGCCGGCGCCCGGCAACCGGGGCGGCGTGTATGCAAGCCACCAGGATAGAGGGCGCGCCGTGGAGCGCTGTCGACGGGTGCTCGAGCCCGATGCCGCGAAGGACCCGGAACGGCCCCGAGCGTTCCGGCGACGTCGGGAAAGATCGGCTGCCCGGGCTCTTCGAGAACCCGCTCTCGGGATCGATCGAAAAGCGCGGCGAGTCTGCAGATGTCTCGAGCGTGGCGGCGGCGGGCCTGTCGACGGTGGGAACCCGCCGAGGGATCGCCACCTCGAGAGGCGGAAATCGGCAGCATGGCATCGGTGCTCGACGCTCGTCGACGCTCGTCGACGCTCGCACCGCAAGAGCCGGGTGCCGGGCCTCGCGGCGTCCTGGCCGGAGGACGCCGTCGCCCAGTGGGTCGCATCGCACATGGCAAGCCCGGTTACAGTACGAGCAGCCGCCATCGCCGCCGCCGAATTGCAGCACCGACCACCTGCCTGCGGAGGGCGTGGATGGTCTGCGGGGGGCGTGGTCGTGGGCCCGTGGGGGAGCCGGAAGATCTTTTCTGCTGCCTGCAGAAATTCGATATGCCGCCAGTGCTATATAGGGGATGGGGAACGTCGTCGCAGCGAGCTGAGGGGCTCATGCAACGAAGGGGGTGAGAGATGAGAGATCGTGTCGTGGTCGTCGGCATCGGTATTGGCATTGCCGTCGGTCTCACGGCCGCCACGGCGGCTGGCGCGTTCGGCTCCTCTCCCGCTACCCCCGCGTCGGCGTTTGCCCCTCCGGCCGCGGCCCGTGGCGGCGCGCAGGGCCGCGGCGCAGTGGGGAGCTCTGGCGGCTCGACGAGCCCCGCCTCGACGACCGCTCTCTCTCCTTCCAGCGGGCCAGCACCGCCTCGCGCGCGCTCCACAACGAAGTCCACTGCGGTGTCGGGCTCTCGACCGGCCACCTCCTCCAGGTCTCGGCCGATACACCTCACGATGCCGCCGAGGAAGTCCTCGCGGTCCGCTGGGCAGCTGCCTTCGTCGACATCGGCGATACGGACCCCGCTTTTGATCGCGGGCACGTACGCCGGACGAGATCCGCGCCAGATCGACTTCAGCGTCGACGAGGGCAACATCGTGACGAACCTTGCGTGGACAAGTTGGTCGTCGAGCGGCGCCGTCGGGCAGGGGAGGTCGGACGCCGACACCTGTGTGCCCAACTGCGCCGTCGCGCCGGTCGATCTCGAGGCGACGACGGTCACGCTCTCTGCACCGATCGACGGGCATTTCTCGGTCATCACCGAAGAGCGGGGCGGGCGTGCCGAGCGCTTCACCTACCCAGAAGTGTGGCCGGTCGGCGCGGCGAGGTCGACACGGACACCGACGTCCACACCGGCGTCCATATCGACGGCGGAACCGTCGTCGACACGAGGGCCGTCGTCGACACCAGGGCCGTCGTCGACACCAGGGCCGTCGTCGACATCCTCGACGTCACTGGCGAACGGGACCGGTGCTGCAGTGTCGAGCGCAGCGGTGCGCTCTCCGGCCGGCTCGACGACGCCGTGACGAGCTGGCAACCAGGGCCCGCGGGTGAGCCGACGGTTTCGATCTCTGGCACCCTGAACGGCACGCCATGGGTGCTGCCGGTGTCGAGCTACGAGCGCGAGCGCTCCGTCTGACGGGTGCGCAGGGAGACGTTTGGCGGCGAGACCGGGTCCAACCCCTGTGGCGACGGCATCGTCGCCACACATCGGGCGTGGGTCATCGCCGTCACAGCGCTGGATCGGGCTCGATGGATGATCCTGGACGCTGACTGACGTCACTGCCTGGGAAGGGCCTGACGCGGGGCGTGAGGGCGCGCGGGACGCTCAACTGTGCCTGAGCCGCCGACGCGACGTCCTGCCGAAGCGATGGGACGGCGGCGTACGGCCGCGGGAAGCATCAAGGAGGTGGCCATGAGCATCGATCCCCGAGTGCACGAGCTCGGACCCGATCGCGGCACGTTGCGGATCCGGACGTACCGACAGGGGATTGCTGCCAGGGCGGGGCACGACTTGGTGCTCGAGGTCGCGTCCTGGCGTGGGACCGTGGTCGTGCCCGAAGCTGCGGGCGGCGCACCGTCGATCACCGTGGAGATCGACTTGCGCAGCGCCCACGTCGTCGAAAGCACCGGTGGAGCGAAACCGCTCACCGACGGCGACAAGGAGGACATCCGTCGCGCCATGCAGAAGCCGCTGCGCATTGCCGACCATCCGGTGGCGGTGTTCCGCTCGACGCAAGTCCGCGTCGACGGTGACGCGGCCAGGATCGAGGGTGAGCTTGCGCTCGCGGGCCAGTCGCGTCCGATCGAGCTGCACGTGCAACGAGATGCGGGTGGCGTCTTCACCGGCCATGTCGAGATCCTCCAGAGTGTTTGGGGGATCAAGCCGTACACGGGGTTTCTGGGCGCGTTGAGGCTCCGCGACGCCGTCGACGTCGACGTGTCCGTGTCGCTCCCAGGCTGACGACCGCCAACGAGACCTGCCCGGCGCGTGACGGTTGCGACCCGCTCGCCCAGAACGAGCGATGCTGTCTCAGCTGAGCGTCGGCACCCTCTCGCGATGATGGTGGACATGAAGTTGTCCGAATGGGCGTGGCCCAATGGGGTGATCCGCGAGAGCACCACCCCCGGTTCCACGCTGGGGTGCTGCCCGTGGCCGCTCGCCAGCTCACGATCCTGGTAGACGAGCCGGCGTTCGTCGAGGAATCGACGACCAAGCTGGCCGACCTGTTCGATGCCAGGGCCTGTCGGGCGCTGGCATCGACGGTGTCG
>JAJZJC010000144.1 GCA_021810205.1 Actinomycetes bacterium | reverse complement strand
CGGGTGCCAGTCGCACCCGAAGCGCCGGTCGCACCCGAAGCGCCGGACGTGGCGGGCGTGGCGGGCGCGGCGACGGTCGGCCACCGCACGCTCGACGAGCCCGCGCGCGCACGCAGCGATCCGGGTGCTGGGTCGCGCGCCGGCGGCGATCCGGACAACGCGGACGACGTCGGCGAGCGCCGATGGATCGGCGGCACCACCGCCTCTCGCCGCGGCCGCCCACCGCGCTAGGTTGCACGCGCCGGCAGGGGCCGGCCGGCGGCGTGCGGCGCCTGCTGCGATCCCAGGAGGGTCCATACGTGCCGGGCGTTCGTGTCGTCACCGACAGCGCATGCGATCTGAGCGATGAGCTCGCGGCCGCGGCAGGCATCGCGGTCGTCCCGCTCACCATCCGCTTCGGCGACGAGGAGCTGCACGACCGTCGTGATCTCACCCCGGCCGAGTTCTGGCGCCGCTGCAAGGCGTCGCCGACCCTCCCGGAGACCGCGGCCCCACCACCGGGCGCCTTTCAGGCGGCCTTCGACGCCGCGGCGGACGACGGGGCCGACGCCGTGGTGTGCTGCACCCTGTCGGCAGGCGTCTCTGCGACCTACCAGGCCGCGCTCGCCGGCGCCGGTGCAGGCGAGGGGCGCGTCCGGGTCGAGGTGGTCGACACGCGCTCGGTCACCATGGGCCAGGGGCTCATCTGCCTGTCTGCCGCCGAGCTCGCTGCCACCGGCGCCGACCTCGCCACCGTGGTCGCCCACGTGCGGGAGCTCATCGGGCGGACCCATGTCCTCGGGGTCGTCGACACCCTCGACCACCTCCAGCGCGGCGGGCGCATCGGCGGGGCCGCCGCCCTCTTGGGATCGCTGCTGTCGATCAAGCCGGTCATCGAGGTGCGCGACGGCGTCGTCGAGCAGGAGTCCAAGCAGCGCACGAGGGCCAAAGCGCTCGACTACCTCGCGGCCAAGGTCGCCGCGGCCGCGCCGCTCGAGCGTCTGGCCATCTGCAACGGCGCGGCCGACGACATCGACGCCGTCGTCGAACGCCTCGCCGCGGTCCCCGTCGCCCACGACCTCGTCTTGACCGACCTCGGGCCGGTCGTGGGCACCCACTCGGGTCCCGGCGCGATCGGGGTCTGCTACATCAACCCGGCCGACCAGCCCGAAGCGCGCCGATAAGCTGGGCACGTGACGGATGCCCACGACCCGAAGGCCGCACCGCCTTCGTCGCCCGGCGGCGGGCTCCCGCCCGCGATCGGCGCGGCCGCGGCACACGCGGCGGCCGACTTCCCCCGCAGGGCCGCCGACGCGGTCCAGCTCCTGGTCGACACCGTCCACGACAAGGCCATACGCCCGGCGGTGCTCGTCACCCGGGCACTCGTCTTCGGCCTCCTCATCGCTGCGCTCGCCACGGTCGTCCTGGTGCTCGGCTCCATCGCCGTCCTCCGGCTCTTCGACGTCTACGTCTTCGGGCACCAGGTCTGGTTGAGCTACATCGTCTTGGGCGGTGCCCTCACGCTCGGCGGCCTCGGGCTGTGGACCCGGCGCACCGCCAAGCCCTCCCCCGTGCGGCCCCGCTGACCACGGTGCCCACTCGTCACAAAGTCCTCATCGCAGGGTCAGGGCCGGCCGGGCTGACCGCCGCCGTCTACACCGCACGTGCGCAGCTCGCCCCCGTCGTCGTCGAAGGTGAACCCTCCTCGACGAGCGACCAGCCCGGCGGCCAGCTCATGCTCACCACCGAGGTGGAGAACTTCCCGGGGTTCCCCGACGGCATCTTGGGGCCAGAGCTCATGACGGCCATGCGCGCCCAGGCCGCGCGCTTCGGTGCCGACATGCGCACCGCCAAAGTGTCCAAGGTGGACCTTGCCTCGCGACCGTTCAAGGTGTGGATCGGCGACCCCGCCGCTCCCGAGCCCACCTTCGAGGCCGACACGTTGATCGTCGCAACCGGCGCCCGCTCCCTCATGCTCGGCGTGCCCGGTGAGGACAAGCTCCTCGGCTACGGGGTGTCGACGTGCGCGACGTGCGACGGCTTCTTCTTCCGCGGCCAGCACATCGCAGTCGTGGGCGGCGGGGACTCCGCGCTCGAAGAGGCGCTGTTCCTCACCCGCTTCGCGTCCAAGGTGACGATCGTGCACCGCCGCGACAAGCTGCGGGCCTCACGGATCATGCAGGAACGGGCGCTCGGGCATCCCGACATCGAGCTCGCGTGGACATCCCAGGTCACCGAGGTGCTCGGGGACGGCAAGGTCACCGGCGTCCGCCTGCGCTCGACGGCGGACGGCACCGAACGCGAGCTTCCCGTCACCGGCCTCTTCGTCGCCATCGGCCACGAGCCCAACACCGCCGTGTTCGCTGGGCAGCTCGACGTGGACGAGAACGGCTATGTGCGGACCCACGACGGGTCGTGCACGAACGTCGAAGGGGTCTTCGCCTGCGGGGACGTCCAGGACCACGTCTACCGCCAGGCGATCACCGCCGCGGGGTCCGGCTGCATGGCTGCGATCGACGCGGAGCGCTGGCTGGAGGCCCACGGCTCCTAGAGCAGACATCGGATCGCTCGCGACGAACCGTCGCCGTGCTCCAGCACCACGGCTGGAACGAAGAGCCCCGGGATCGAAGACCCAGCTCAGCGCACGTCGGCGACAGTGGGCGGCCCGCATGGCCGCGCCGGGGCTCCAGGTGGAGTACACATGCAACGGAGTACACATGCAACAAGGCGGGCGCCCACGGCAACCGCACGGGAGCACAGGAACCCCGTGGGAACCCCGTGGGAACACAGACTGCGTCCGCGGTGTTGTCCGGTGAGGACGGGGGAAGAGTTCTCCGGGCCGCAGCAACCAGTACGAGGAGTCAGGAGATCCGAATGAGCCAGACGATCGTCACGTTGGACGACACTACGTTTGACGAGCATGTCAAGGCGGCCGATGTCCCCGTGCTCGTCGACTTCTGGGCGGAGTGGTGCGGCCCGTGCAAGATGATCGCGCCGGTCCTCGAGGAGATCGCGGCCGAGCAGGCCGGCAAGCTGGAGATCGCCAAGCTGAACATCGACGAGAACCTCGACGTGACCCGTCGCTACGACGTGATGAGCATCCCGACGCTGATCCTCTTCAAGGACGGGGAGCCGAAGGTCCGCTTGATCGGGGCGAAGCCGAAGGGGCTGCTCGTCCAAGAGCTCTCGGGTTACCTGTAACCCCTCCCGCCACCGTGGGGGGCGCTGTGCTCCCGCTCAGCGAGGGCGACGCTGGCGAGGCGGTCCTCGACGTCCAGCAACGCCTGCTCGCCCTCGGCTTGCGCACCCACCCGGATGCGCCGGGCCAGTTCGGCGTCGCGACGCGGGCTGCCCTCGAAGCGTTCCAGCGTCGACGCGGACTTCGCGTCGACGGGGTGTGCGGCCCGCACACCTGGCACGTGCTCGTCGAGGCGGGCTACTCGCTCGGCGACCGCTTCTTGTACCGCCGCACGCCGATGTTGCGTGGGGACGACGTCGCCGAGCTCCAGCAGCGACTGTGCGCGCTCGGCTTCGACACCGGGCGCGTCGACGGCATCTTCGGGGACTCGACCGCGGCCGCGCTGCGAGAGTTCCAGGAGAACGCCGCCCTTGGCGTCGACGGCATCTTGGGGCCCGCCACCCTGCGCGAGCTGCGACGGGTGGAGGCACGGGTGCCCGGTCCTGCGCGCTTCGTCTCGACTGTGCGCTCGCGCGAGCTCCTGCGCAACATCCCCCCCACCCTCAGCGGCCGCCGGGTCGCCGTGGGTGAGCCGGGGGGGCTCGCTACCGCCGCTGCGGCGCTCCGTCGGCGGCTTCGTGCCGACGGCGCGACGGTGACCACCCTGCACCACCCCGACGGCTCCACGCAGGCACAGCAAGCCAACGGGGTGGATGCGGACGTCTATCTGGCACTGCGACTGGAGCCCGATCGTCCCGGCATCCTGTCTGCGTTCTATTCGGGCTATCGGGACGAGTCGGTCGGCGGGCGGCTGCTCGCGTGCGCCATCCAACGCGTCGTGCCCCCGGCGATGGGCGTACCGGACCTCGGCGCCCACGGGATGTCGCTCCCAGTGCTGCGCGAAACCCGTATGCCTGCAGTGAGCGTCGAGGTCGGGCCGGCTGCGGCGGTGGTCGAGCGTGCACCGACCCTGGCCGACTCCCTCGTCGCCGCGCTCACCGAATGGACGTGCGGCCCCTGGGAGTGATCAACGCCGCCGGCTGGTGCCCAGCCCCGGCATGTCGCACCTTGGACCGCTGCGCAGCGCTGTGACCAGGGCCGACGAGATGCCGGGCACCACAGCGAGCGGGCGCAGCGAGGCGTCCCGGCGAACTGTCGCCGTCTGGTGAACGGTGCGAAC
>JAJZJC010000143.1 GCA_021810205.1 Actinomycetes bacterium | reverse complement strand
CCATGAGCCCGACGCGGGCGGTGTGCACCTGGACACCTCAGACTGCGTCGGGCTCGATGCCGCCTTGGACGCCGTCGTGACCCCGGATGAGGAGGCCCGCCCATGACCCGTCGCCGCCCGACGACCCCCATCGCCGAGGGCGTCGTTCCTTGGCCCGAGGAGCTCGCACGCGTCTACACCGAGCGCGGCTGGTGGCGGGGACGGGCGCTCGGGGCTGAGCTGCTCGCCGCCGCCGACACCCACCCTGACGCCGTCGCTCTGGTCGACGGAGAGGTGCGGCTGACCTATCGTTCGCTGGCCGCCCGCGTCGATGCCCTGGCCAGCCGGTTGGTCGACGACCTTGGCCTGGTCCGCGAGGACCGAATCGTCGTCCAGCTGCCCAACTGCTGGCAGTTCGTGGTGCTCACCGTCGCCTGCCTGCGTGCCGGGATCGTGCCGGTCATGGCCGTCCCTGCCCACCGCCAGCACGAGCTGCGCTACCTCGCCGAGCACAGCGAGGCGGCAGCCATCGCCGTACCGGCGGTGCTGCGCGGCTTCGACCACGCGGCGATGGCCGATGAGCTACGCCGGGCGTCGGAGACGCTCGAACACGTCCTCGTCGTCGGCGACGGGGTCCTCCCCGACCACGTCGACCTGACCGAGCTGTGCGCCGAGCCTGCCGACACCGACGCGGTCCGCCGCCGCTGGGACACCCACCAGCCGAACAGCCGCTCCGTCGCCGTCTTCTTGCTCTCGGGGGGCACCACCGGGCTGCCCAAGCTCATCGCCCGCACCCACGACGACTACGCCTACAACGCCCGAGGCAGCGCCGAGCTGTGCGGCTTCGGCCCCCACACCGTCTACCTCGGCACCCTGCCCGTCTCGCACAACTTCCCGCTGGCCTGCCCCGGCATCCTCGGCACGCTGCTCGCCGGCGGGCGGGTGGTGATGCTCCCCTCCCCCGAGCCCGAGCGGGCGTTCGCCACGATCGCTGCCGAAGGCGTCACCGTCGCCACCGCTGTTCCCGCCGTCGCCCAGCGCTGGCTCGCCCACGCTGCCGAGCACGGCGCAGAGCAGCTGGCCACGTTGCGGTTGCTGCAGGTCGGCGGAGCCCGGCTGGCCGACGAGATCGCCCGCACCGTGCGGCCGGTGCTGGGCTGCACCCTGCAGCAGGTGTTCGGCATGGCCGAGGGCCTGGTCAACTACACCCGCCTCGACGATCCCGACGCCGTCATCTGCACCACCCAGGGCCGGCCGATGAGCGACGGCGACGAGGTGCGCATCGTCGACGAGGCCGACCGGGACGTGCCCGACGGCACCCTCGGCATGCTGCTCACCCGAGGCCCGTACACGCCGCGCGGCTATTACCGGGCACCCGAGCAGAACGCCCGGGCCTTCACCTCCGACGGCTGGTACCGCAGCGACGACATCGTCCGCCGCCGCCTCGACGGCAACCTCGTCGTCGAGGGCCGCGGCAAGGACATGATCAACCGTGGCGGTGAGAAGGTCAGCGCCGAAGAGGTGGAGAACATCGTCTATCAGCTCGCCTCCCAGGTGACCCACTGCGCGGCCGTCGCCATGCCCGACCCCCGGCTCGGTGAGCGGGTATGCCTCTATGCCGTCGTCAAGCCCGGCGCCACGCTCACCCTCGACGACCTCTGCCAAGCCATGGCCGCGGCCGGTGTCGCCGCCTACAAGTGGCCAGAGCGGCTGGAGATCGTCGACGAGCTGCGCACCACCAAGGTCGGCAAGATAGACAAGCACGCGTTGCGCCAAGACATCGCCCAGCGTCTCGGCGCCGTCTGACGCCCTGCTCCGCCGGCTCGGCACCGTCTGACGCCCGGCTCCGCCGGCTCGGCGCCCCGCTCGAGCCCCGCACCCACAGTTGGACGCAACCGCCATGACCACCCTCGACAACCACCCTGGTGGCACCGGCGTCGACAGCGCCGAGCACCAGGCCCAGCTGGCCGAGCTCTACCGCGACCTCGCCGCCGTCGGCATGGCCCCGCTGTGGACCGTGCGCGAGGAGCTCATGGCGTCGCAGCGTGGCGAACGCGCACCGTCGTGGCGCTCGGGCCGAGACGGCGGGTGGAGTGGACGTGTCGGACGTGGTGGCGGACGAGGAGCAACTGGGGCTTTGGGGCAACCGCGGAGGCCGCTCGTGCGTCTCATAGGGGTGTGGGTGGAGGAACGCTCGTCGCCGTCAGGCTGCCCTACGGCACCGGGTCGACCGTGACCGACCGGCGCGAGGAGGCCGTCGCGGCGCTGTTCGACGCGCACTACGCGAGCCTCTGTCGCCTGGCGACGCTGCTCCTCGGTGATGCCGGGCAGGCTGAGGAGGCGGTCCAGGAGGCTTTCCTGCGGACCTTCGTCGGTTGGCGCAGGCTGCGCCAACCGGACCGGGCGGGGGCCTACGTGCGGGCCGCAGTCGTGAACCAGTGCCGCTCGCGTGGACGGCGGCGGGCGACCGAGCAGCGCAGCAACCGCACCGTCTTTGCAGCAGCCGAGGGCGAATGCACATCGAACCTCGAGCGATCGGGCGAGACCCTGGCAGTGCTCGACGCCGTGCGCGCCCTCCCGGAGCGCCAGCGCGAAGCGGTCGTCCTCCGCTATTACGCGGACCTCTCCGAGGCCGACGTCGCGCGGGCGATGCAGTGCTCGGTCGGCACGATCAAGTCCCAGCTCGCAAAGGCCCGCGCCTCGCTCTCGGAGCGCCTCGGTGAGGCGGGCAGACCCGAGTCGGTCCAGGGGGCGACGGGCGATGAGTGACCCCCGGGGGATCGACGAGAGGCTGCGAGCTGTGCTGGGCCCCGGCGGACCGCTCGATGCCAGTGGCACACTTGGAGGCAGCGGTGGCGCAGCCGGTGCGAAGGCACGGGTGCTCGCGGGCATCCGCCGGCGCCGTCTTCACCGGCTCGGGGCGATCGGCGCGGCGTGCCTGGTCGCGCTCGCGGTCGCGATCAGTCTGCCGGTGGCGCTCGGGGTGACTGCCCCGTCTGCGCCGGTCACCGGGACGGCCGCGACGTCGTCGGGTGCCGGCACGCACGGCACGGAAGCCCTGTCCCGCGCCCCAGCACGCGTCCTTGCGAGCTGTCGTCTGTACGGGAAAGCGGTGGCGCCCTGCGGCCATCTCGCGAAGGGCACCGCCGCGCAACGCCTCAGCGCGACGGCCGGTGCCTCGGGCAATGCGGCAGCGGCCGACGGGAGCATCCAGTCCGTTCGTGCGCTCGGCACCCCGCTCGTCGTGCGGCGCGGGGCGACGGTCGTCGTGGCGCTGCCCAGGCTCATGGCCCGCTGGCGCTGGGAGACGCCCGGGATCGCCGGGACAGCCACCTACCACGGGTCCGGGCCGCCGGTGATCGTGCAGCCGGCGCGGTCTTTGGGGCGCACGCAGCGCTTTGTCGTCTCTACGAGGGTGCCGGTCACCGTCGTCCTCGAAGCGCGAGAGGACGTCTTTGCCGGGACTGGCGCCGAACCGTCGATCGTCAATAGGACCTGGCCCGTGTGGGCCCTCGAGCTGAAGGTGGTGGGGAAGTGAGCGGGTTCGCGAGCAGATGGTCGCGCATTGGGCTCGCCGCGGCAGCGCTCCTCGTGGTGCTGGGGGGCATAGCTGCGGGAGCGGCGATCGCGTCGGGTGGCGGCGTGCTGAGCGTGGGCGCTGCACCGAAGCGCGCGTCCAGCGACCCGCCGCGCTGCGGCGGCGGCACGCCGAAGGTGACCGTCACGGGGAGGGGGTCGGTCGCCATCACGCCGAACCTCCTCACCGTGAGCGTCGATGTCCACACGACAGGGACCGACGCGAACGCCGCGCTCGCAGAGAACAACACCGTGACGGCCGCGGTCCTGCACGTGCTCTCCACTGGCGGCGTCGCGCACCGAGACGTCCAGACGACCGGCCTTTCGATCCAGCCCAACTACGCCCACACAGAACAGACGGTCTCGGGCTACGGCGTCGACGACACGGTCGTCGCCAAGATCAAGAAGCTCTCTGCAGCCGGGACGCTGATCGACGCCGCGGTCGCCGCCGGCGGGAACGCCACGAGGATCAACTCGCTCTCGTTCTCCCCCACACACCCGCTGCGTGCCCAGGCGCGTGCCCGAGACGAGGCTGTCCACCAGGCCGTCGCCCATGCAAAGGCGATGGCCGCGGCGGCAGGCCAACAGCTGGGCGGGATCTGCTCGATCCACGACACGACGGGAACATCGCCGACAGCGCCGGTCAACTACGCCTTCGGCACGGCGGCCCCGGGGGCCAGGACGTCGGTGCCAGTGGAGGCCGGGTCGCAGACGGTGCGCGCGCGGGTGACGATCGTCTTCGCGCTGGGATAGCCGGCGTGCGCGCGCGCCGAGGGGCCAGAGGATGGGCCGTCTTGGGGTGCGCGCGGCTCGCGCCGGAGAGATGGAACTGGCGTCGTCGGAAGCGCAGAGG
>JAJZJC010000042.1 GCA_021810205.1 Actinomycetes bacterium | reverse complement strand
GTTGATCACCCCGGCGCCGCGGTAGCTCAAGACCACGCCCAGGCCGACCCCTGCGATGAGGCCCCCCGAGCCGAGGCCGATGAGCGCATAGACGAGGATCTGCTCCGCCATCGTCTCAGCCTGCCCCGCCGGGGTCGGGACGCGGGCGCCCCGCCCTTCGCCCCACCGACCAGATCGAGTGCGAGCGACACACGGCGACGGGGCGGGCAGAGCCAGTCATGATGACGGTGGCGATGGTGGCGATGGTGGCGGAGTGGCCCGGGCGATCCTGACCGTCGGACCACGTCGCTCGAGAAGCCAGCGGGTAGACCTCACGACGAAAGGCCAGAGCCCTCCAGGCACGAAGCGCACGACGACGAGGAGCAGCCCTCCTTCGAAGAAGAGGCTGAGCGTCGGAAAATTGGCCAGCTCGGTGGTGATGCCGTAGTAGACGGCGACCGCACCGACGATCGGTCCGATCACCGTTCCCATGCCACCGATCACGACCATGACGAGTGCCTCGATCGTCCAGGACATGGCGAACATGGCATCGGGCACGAAACTGACCAGGCTGAGCGCGAACACGCCACCGGCGAGCCCGATGAGCATCCCGCTCACGACCATGACGACGAGGCGGTAGCCGAAGACGTTCACCCCCAGCAGGGGTGCAGCGAGGTCGTCCTCCCGGATCGCCAGCAGGCGCACCCCGAACGTGCTCCAGCGCATCACGATCGCGCTCCCCACCGCGATGAGCGCGACCACGAGGCCGATCAGGTACATCTCCGTCTGCCCAGGCACCGCCTGGATGGGGACCGAGACGCCCGTGGACTTGTTCACGAAGCTCCAGTTGTCGAACCAGGCGTCGAGCGCCATGGTCGCCGCCAGCGTGCCGACTGCGAAGTAGTCGCCCTTCAGGCGAAGGAGCGGGAACGCGAGCAGGCCGCTCAGGGTACCGGCCACGACCACGCCGGCCGCCATCCCCGCGGGCCACGACCAGCCGAGGCGGGTCATCGTGAGGGCCATCGCGTACGCGCTCGTCCCGACGAAGGCACCGACGCCGAGGGACATCTGCCCGCTGAAGCCGCCGAGGATGTTCCAGGCTTGCGCCAGGGCGATGTACGCGAAGAGCGTCGTCCCGAGGCTCAAGACCCCGGCTCCACCGACGTCGCCCAACGCGAGGCAGGCTGCGCCCGCCACGACAAGGGCACCCAGGGCTCCAGCGCCGCGACGCTGGAGCGGCAGTGCCAACGCGAGCCGCCCGGGTGCACGAGAAAGAGCGGTCGTCACCACGTCAGAACGCCCCCTGACCGAAGAGCCCCTTGGGCCGGGCGATCAACACCACGAAGAAGAGCACGTAGATCGTGAAGTCCGCATAGCCACCACCGAACAAGCTGACCGAGACCGCCTGGGCGAGACCCATGGCGAGCCCGGCGACGAGCGTGCCCGTGACGTTGCCCACGCCGCCGACCACTACCACGGCCACCGCGATCAGCAGCAGCGACGTGTCGCTCGTCGGCGCGAAGCCGGTCGACACCCCGTAGAGCACGCCGCCAACGGCTGCGAGCGCGGCGGCCAGGGCCACGGTGAGGGCGAACACCAGTCGTACGTTGATGCCCATCAGCTCCGCCGTGGATGGATCCTTGGCCGCCGCGCGCAGCACCGATCCGGCTCGCGTGCGCTTCAGGCCGAACTGCAGGCCACCTGCACAAGCGATCGCGATCGCACAGGCGACGACGAGCACCAACTCGAGGGTCACCCCCCCGACCTTGACGCTCGTCGTCGCGAGCGAGCTCTGGAGGGAGACCCCGTTCGACGTGAATGCCGCGGCGAAGGCCGCCTCCCCGAGCACCGCGAGAGCGAAGGTGCCGACGATGCCCGACTCAGGACCTTTCAACAGCAGGTTCGTGAGCATCACCCGCTGCAGCACGTAGCCGAACAAGGCGGCCACGACGATCACGATCGGAAGGGCGACGAACGGACCGAGGTGCAACAGATCGAAGAGCTCCAGCGCCGCGTAGGCGGCGCCGACGACGAGCACGCCGTGCGCGAGGTTTATGAGCCGGAGCACCCCGAAGACGAGGGAGAGCCCCAACGCCACCAGTGCGTAGAGGCCCCCCTCGAGGACACCGTTGACCAACGTCGTCGCGTTCATGGCCAGGGATCCCTCACGCCGGTGCTACTTGAGTCCCGGCATCGGGCACTCGGTCTTGACGCCGGGGGCGGGCGGGTAGACCTGCAGGACCTTGCCGTGCACCCACTGGCCGACGCGGTACGGGGTGACCGCAGTGTGGTTCTTCGAGAACTTCACGTGCCCGACCGCAAACTTCCCGTTGGTCTTGGCGATCGCCGCGTTCACCTTTGCTGCGTTCGTCGTTCCGGCCTTGGTGATCGCGTGGAACAGAACCTGCGCTGCGCCGAAGTCGGGCACCGCCGAGGCGAGTGTGTCGACGCTGAGCTTCTTGCCCCAGGTCTTCAAGATCTTGGCGGTGCCGGAATAGCGCGCTGCCGGCGACCAGGTGAGCTCCATGCCGCTTCCTGTGGCAAGCGATCCGAGCCCCTTCCACCAGTTCTCCGCATTCGCGGCCTTGGTGAGGATGACCACGTCAGGGTGGAAGCCGAGGGACTTCATCTGCTTCACCAACGCGATGCCCGCTGTGGGCAGCATCTGGCCGATGACGATCTGCGCGCCCGCGGCCTTCGCACTGGTGATGAACGAAGCGAATGTCGTCGTCGGCGGCGGGAAGGTGTATGTGCCCACGACACTGTCACCATTGGACTTCGCCGCAGCTTCGTACAGCGGGCGTTCGAAGATGCCGTCCTTCTCGGTGTCGGTAAAGAGGGCCACCTTCTTGTTGGAGCTGCACACGTTGGCCCACTTGGCGACGACCTTCGCCTGTGTCTGCTCCTTGAAGAACATGTCCCACGCGTACTTCCAGCCCCTGGGGTTTGCCGACCCGAACGCGTCGTCAGGATTGTTCGTCGTCACGAAAGGGACATGGAGCAATGTCGCGACATCGGCCTGTGGAACCGAGATTGTCGGCGTCGCCCCTCCGAGCAGCGCGATCGCGCCATCTCGGGTCACAAGCGCGCGCGCTTGGTTGCTCGCTGTGGTGGCTGTGCTCGCGTTGTTCATGATCTTGAGATTGATCTTGTACTTCGTTCGGCCGATCTCGAGACCGCCGGCCCGGTTGACATCGTTGACCTCTGCCTTGTAGCCGATCTCCTGGTCGGCGCCGAGCCCACCGAGAGGGCCGGTCAAAGGAAGACTGGCGCCGATCGTGATCGTCTTGGCGCTCGCTCCTGCGCTCGTCGCCGGAATAGCCCCGATCCCCGCCGCGAGCAATGCGAAGAGCGAGCTAGCGAACATCACCCTCGCCACTTGCCGTATTCCTGTCATTGCAGCATCTCCTCCTGTTCGTGCTTTCTTCTCTTGCTCCATGGGTTGGTTGGTCCTTGGCTCCCCGGTGCCGTCACCTCGCGTGTCCGTCGATCACCGACCGCTGAGCACCCCGCGCCCGTGGCCACCTGTCTCATCGGCGTCGCGCTAGCCCTCGATCTGTCCGCCGAAGTAGTGCTGCGCGAGAACCGCCTCGTCCAGCAGTGGCTCCGGCACCCCCGCGTAGGTGACGCGCCCACGATGCAGGACGTAGGCACGGTCGGACACGGCGAGGCTCCGGCTCGTGTTCTGCTCGATCAAGAGCAGTGCGATCCCGCTCGCGCGCACCTCGACGAGGGTGTCGTAGAGGGTGTCGACGATGGCCGGCGCGAGACCGAGCGAGAGCTCGTCGCAGATCAGCAGCGACGGCTCGGCCATGAGGGCGCGACCGATAGCGAGCATCTGCTGCTCGCCACCCGACAGCAGCCCGGCGCGGCGAGCGCAGAGCTGACGCAGGGCCGGGAAGACCTCGAGGACCCACTCGAGCCGCTCGGCCCTGTGCGCCCGGCTTGCCGACCGCGCGGCGCCAAGGAGCAGGTTCTCGCGGACCGTGTGGTCGGGGAAGATCCTCCGGCCCTCCGGGCTGTGGGCGATCCCGAGACGGGCACGCTTGTAGGCCGGCAGCGCCGTCACCTGTTGCGAACGCCACACTAGGCGCCCCCTTCGCGCCGAAACGTGACCACTCACGACCTTGGCGAGGGTCGACTTGCCGGCCCCGTTCGCGCCGAGGACGCTCACGACCTCCCCCTCGCCGATGCGCAGGTCGACACGCTCGAGCGCGATGAGCGAGCCGTAACCCGCGGAGAGGTCTTCGACCTCGAGCAGCGCTGCTCTGTCGCTGTCACCGTCTGCGGACTCGCCTTCCGCGCGGTCGCTGCGCGCGGACGACGTCGCAGCCGCCTCGCGCTCCGCTCTGCGACCGAGGTAGACGTCGCGCACTCGCTCGTCGGCGGCGACCGCGGCTGGCGTTCCTTCGGCGATCAGCTTTCCCCAGTCGAGCACCACTACTCGGCCGACGATCTCTTGGATCACGCGCTGGACGTGCTCGACGATGATCATGCTCCGACCGCTCCGATGGATCGATCGCACCAGCTCGATCGCCGCCGTGAGCTCGTCGCCGACGAGCCCGGCGGCGACCTCGTCGAGCAGGAGGACCGTCGCCCCGGTCGCAAGCACACGTGCGAGCTCGAGGCGCTTGAGGTCGAGGAGGCCGAGGGAGCCGGCGCGCGCGCCGGCGCGCGCGCCAAGCTGGCACACCTCGAGCACGTCGTCGACGCTGACACGCGTATGCGTCGAGCCGTTGCGCCGATGGGAGGTCGCGGCGACCTGCACGTTCTCTGCCACGCTCAGCGCAGGGAACGGCTTGGGGATCTGGTTCGCCAGACCGATCCCGTGGCGGTTGACGACGTCGGGTCGCAGTCCGTCGATACGCGTCGTGCCCAGGATGATCGAACCGGCGCTGGGCGCGTGCAGCCCGCTGATGAGCCGCAGCAGCGTGGACTTCCCGGCCCCGTTGGGGCCGATGACGCCGAGCGCCTCGCCGGGCTCGAGACGCAGGGAAAGGTCGTCGTTTGCGACCACCCCACCGAAGCGTTTGGTGACGTGCTCGAGGACCAGCGAAGGCGACTCGACGGCCTCGAACGTGCCGGGCTGCCTGCCGGGCAACGTGCCGGGCAGCGTGCCGCTTCCCGCACCGGCCGTGGTGCTGCCGCCAGCTGCTCCAGGCTCGACGCGCGCGTCAGCCGCCGCCATGGCGATCGAGCTGCCGCGTGAGTCCCCAAGCTCGAGAGCGGGCATGTGGCCCCCTATTCCTGTATTTCAGGACTATGCCCCGTAAATATGGGACAATAGGTGGACGACGGAGGTCCTGCTAGGGACCAAAGTCCCGATCGCCGTGCACGACTGGCGGACCGTCGATGGGGACGGCTGCCAGCGACGACCGCGACGCGCCAGACCGTGGGCGACGAACAGTCCTGGGCATCTCGCAGAGAGGGAGCCCTCGGTCGACGCCCTGGTCGCACCGTCTAGCTCGGATCAGCCGGGCGGGCGGTGCCGACATGCGAGGTCCCACGGTCGCGTTGCTTGGCAGCGAGGCGGTCCAGCAGCGTCGATGCCGCTGGGAGCTCGCCTGCCGGCTTGTGCTCGAGGACGTGCTCGTCGAGCATGGCCGAGAGCCATTCCGACGCGATCGGCGTACGCAGGACAGCCATCGTCCAGCCGTCCATCCCGACCCCGCCTACCGAGACATCTGCCAATTCACCGGCGAAGTCGGTGCAGCTCCCGCACTGGGCACGGGCCGTCGGTCGAACCTCGCGCAGGGGGATCTCGACGACGTGGTCCTGGCGCACGCGGGCCTTGGAGCCCGGGACGCCACCGTCGGCGAGGTGGTCGAGCGGCTGGTCGGTATGGACGAGCAGCGTTCCCTTCACGTTGATCTTGGTGACGCGTCGGAGATCGAGGCCGACGCGCTGCTCGAGCACGCCGTGGAGGAACGCCGTCTCCTCGAAGGTCTCGCTGCACATGAGTGCGACGGAGAAGGCGACAGGACGGAAGCGCTTCAGCCCGGACACCTGTCCCTTCACGAGACCACCGATCTGGTAGGGCAGCCCGACGAAAGCAAGGCGCAGCGCCGGCGACGCGTCCTGGAGCATGAGGAGGTTGCGCGAGTAGGTGTAGCGGGAGCCGGCGGTCGCTGCGAGCTGCGCAGGGTCGGTGACGACCACGGGCAGGTTCCGCCACGGCTGATCGGGGTCATGGCGGGTCACGACGGCGCCGTCGATCCGCTCCGTCCGAAACGGCCGACCTCGAGGCGGCGGCATCGGGACGGAACCTCGTACAGACCCTCGTGCACGCGTCGCAGCCCGCGTCACCGAAGCGACATCCGGCCGGACCGGACTCCTCGTCCGTCTGGTAGGGACGGGTCTCGTCGGCCGAGTAGGCGAGGATCCGCCTCGGGCACGCGACGACGCAGGCGCCGCAGCCCGAGCACACGTCGGTCCCGGCCACCTCGGGGTACAGGTCGCCCAGCTCGGCTTCGCCGGCACGCCGTCAGAGACATCGTGCACCCGACCCGCCGCTTCGATCGTGGTCACCGAAGGCGTCCTCGGTCCGCGCCCGCCGCGCGGCGCAGCGCGCGCTCGAGGATCACCTTGACCATCCGCTTGCGCCACACGTAGTTCAGGTCCGAGTTGTCGAGCGGCTTTGCGAGCCGCGCGCCGGCCGTCGCGGCCTCCTCGATCGCCTCGTCGTCGAGGCGGCGCCCCGTGAGCGCCTGTGCGACGTCGTGGAGCTCGACCGGATGGGACGCGACGGCGCCGAGCACGAGGCGGCATGCCGCCACCACGTCGCCGTCGAGCTCGAGCGCCACCGCCGCGCCGGCGAGGGGGAAGTCGACCGCCGAGCGACGACGGAGCTTCTCGTAGGCGACACGCCAGCCACGCCGCGCTGGGAGACGCAGGGCCGTGAGGATCTCGGCGGGCCCCAGCTGCAGGTGGGCCTTGCCGTCGTCCGCGTAGAGGGTCCCGAGGGGGAGCTCGCGCTCGCCTTCGGCTCCCCAGACGACGACGGTCGCACCGAGGGCGATCGCCATGGGCGCGGTGTCGGAGGAGAAGATGGCCCAGCATCGTGGACTGCTCGCCGCCACCTGGCAGCGCTCCCCGCACCCTGTCTTCAAGCAGTAGCCGACCGCGTGGCGCCACTCCTCGGTCATGTCGTTGTAGTTGCAGCGAGTGTCGACGCAGAGGTTGCCGCCGATGGTGCCAGCGTTGCGGAGGGCTGGCGAGGAGACCACCCCGACAGCCTCGAGGTAGCCAGGCTGGTCGGCAGCGAGACGGCGGTCCGCGAGCGCCTCGGCGAGCGTCACCGCCGCGCCGAGCTCGGCGGCCCCCGAGGGCGCCACCCGCACCTCGCGCAACGGCGCCAGGTGACCGATCCCGACGAGCGCGTCGGGCATGACCTGCCGGCGCTTCATCTTCGCCAACAGATCCGTGCCGCCTGCCAGAAGCCGTGCCGTCCCGCCGTGGTCGGCGAGCATGCCGGCGGCGTCCCGCACGCTCTCGGCGCGCAGGTGCTCAAACGCGGGCAGTCGCAGCATGAGGGGGCTCCACTTTGATGCAGGGCGGGAAGGGAACGGCAGGGAAGCGCTTGGGTCCAGCACGCCCGAGGGCTCCGCGGTCACGGGCATCGAGGGCGCGCAGGATCTTCTCGGGCGTGACCGGCACCTCGTCCACCCACACGCCGAGCGCGTCGTGGATCGCCGAGACCACCGCCGGGACCACGGGGAGGAACGGGCCCTGGCCCACCTCCTTCGCGCCGTAGGGTCCCTCGGGGTCGATCGTCTCGACGTAGAGGTGCTCGATCGCTGGCATGTCCGTCGCGAGCGGCGTCTTGTACTCGAGGACCGACGGGTGGTGCAGCAGATCCTTTCTGTAGGTCTGCGACTCCATCAACGCCTCGGCGAGGGCCATGTAGACGTTGCCGTCCATCTGGCCCCGGACGAGGACGGGGTTCAAGAGACGGCCGATGTCGTGAGCGACCCAGACCTTGTGCACGAGCACCTCTCCGGTCGTCGGATCGGCGTCGAGGTCGACGACGGCGGCGGAGTACGTGTACGCAGGTCCGGGTCCCACCGCCGAGCCACGGAACTCGCCCGAGATGCCCGGCGGCGGGGCGTAGCTCCCGCTGGCCGACAGGGCCCCGTGGCGCTCCTCGGCGGCCTCGACAGCCTGTTCGAAGCTGAGCGGCCCGAACCGGCCATCGCCCACCCGCAGCTCGTGCGCCAGCAGCCCGGACGTGCGAGCCGCCTCTTCGAGCAAGAGCGTGCGGATCTTCCTCGCCGCGTCGATCGCCGCGTTCCCTGCCATGAAGGTCACCCGCGACGAGTAGGAGCCGAGGTCGACGGGCGTGAGACCGGTGTCGGCGGTGACCACTCGGACGTCCGCCCGGTCGAGGCCGAGCTCCTCGGCCACCACCGTGGCGAGCACCGTGTCGGAGCCCTGGCCGATGTCCGTGGCGCCGCAGAACACCGTCACGCCTCCACGGTCCACCTTCAAGCCGACCTCGCTGTGAGGCAGCTGGCTCGGGTACATCGGGAACCCCGCCCCGCACAGGTACGCGGAGACGGCGAAGCCCTGCCCGTGGCCCACACGGCGCGACCGGGTGGCGAAGCCCGAGGCGGCCAGGACCTTCTCGGTCACCTCTTCGATGCCGCACGAGGTGATCCGCAGCCAGTTGACCGTCCGAGACTGCGGTCGCACGTAGTTGCACCGGCGGAGCGCCACCGGATCCATCCCGAGGTCCTCGGCCAGTTTGTCGAGGTGGATCTCGAGCGCGAAGCGCGGCTGGGGAGTGCCGTGGCCACGCTTGGGACCGCACGGCGCCTTGTTGGTGAAGACCCGGCACGCCTCGAAGCGGTAGGCAGGGATGTCGTAGGTCGCCGGCTGGAGCGCACCCGTGTAGTAGGTCGTGGCCGCGCCGAGCGAGGCGAGGGCGCCCCCGTCGAGCGCCACCCGGAAGTGCATCGCGGTGATCTGTCCGTCACGGGCGGCGCCCGTGCGGACCCACATGAGCGCCGGATGCCGGCCGCGGTGGTTGTAGAAGACCTCTTCCCGGCTGAGGGTGCACTTGACGGGCCGTCCCGTCAGCACCGCCAGCTTCGAGACGACCACCTCGTGCGCCGCCGGGTCGACCTTGCCCCCGAAGCCACCACCGTGTGGCGTCGCCACGACTCGCACTCGGGTCATCGGCAGGTCGAGCACCTTGGCGAGCACCCGGTGCAGATTGTGCGGGGCCTGGGTCGAGGACCACAGCGTCAGCTGGCCGTCGGCGAAGATCGCGGTGGCCGAGTGCTCCTCCATGGCGAGGTGGTTGCTTCCCTCGTAGAAGAAGACGTCCTCACGCACGACGTCTGCAACGGCGAACCCTTCGTCGACGTCGCCGAACTCGAGGGCAGCGAGCCGGTGGATGTTGCCCTTGGTCCCCTCGTGGATCGGCTCGTCCGCCGGAGCCAAGAGCGCCTGCTCGATGGAGGACACCGGCGCGAGCACCTCGTAGTCGACAGCGATCTTCTTGGTCGCCTCCCGGGCGGTCACCTCGTCGACGGCGGCGACCGCCACCACCGGCTCTCCCACATAGCGCACCTTGTCGCTCGCGAGCGCCGCCTCGTCCTGGCTCGTGGCGATCGCCCCATAGCGAACCGGCAAGTCCGCGCCCGTGAGGACGGCCACGACACCTTTCGTCGCCGCCGCTGCAGCAGTGTCGACGGCGACGATGCGCGCATGGGGATGTGGACTCCGCAGAAGGACGCACGCGAGGGTCCCTGGCCACGACAGGTCGTCCGCATAGCGCGTCGCGCCGGTTACCTTGCCGAGCGCGTCGAGGCGCGGCAACGCCTTGCCGACGACCTGGAATCCGTCACTGAGCGCGTCCCCGTCGCCCGGCTCGGTGCCCAAGCGCCGGCCCGCCCAGGGCGGCGGCGGCCTCATGGGGCGTCTCGCAAGGTCTCGGCCGCGTCGGCGACGGCGTCGACGATGGCCGCGTACCCCGTGCAGCGACAGACGTTGCCGGCCAATGCCTCACGGATCTCGGCATTGCTCGGATCAGGGTGCTCGTCGAGGAGCGCCTTGGCGCTGAGCAGCATCCCCGACGTGCAGTACCCGCACTGAGAGGCGCCCAGGCGCATGAACGAGGTCTGGAGGGGATGCAGCACCGCGCCGTCGGCGAGCCCTTCGACCGTGGTCACCTCGGCGTCTGCCAGCTGCTCGGGAAGCACCAGGCAGGAGAGCCGGGGCGCTCCGTCGACCAGGACCGTGCAGGCACCACACTCGCCGACCTCGCAGCCGTGCTTCGTACCGGTGAGGCCGAGGCGTTCCCGGAGGATCTCGAGCAGCGTCTCGCCCGAGCGAGCGAGCGTCTCGTGGTCCTCGCCGTTCAGCCGGAGGCGGACCATCCTCGCCTGCGGGGTCACTGCCGGCCCACCCAGGCAACGACCAGCTCCCGTGCCGCCACAGCATCCTCGAAATGCAGCCGATTGATCTCGACGAACTCGCGCCACTCTGCGGGGACCTGCGCCTCGAGCGCGATCGCCTCGACGGGGCACGGTTCGACGCACGCCGCGCAGTCGATACAGGCAACCGGATCGATGAACAGCATCTGATCGCCATCGTCGGCGCTGATGCAGTCGACCGGACACACGTCGACGCACGAGCGGTCCGTCGTACCGATGCACGCAGCGCCGATGACATAGGCCACCCGTGACCACCTCGCTTCCTCTCGGCAACGCGTTCCGCCTGGTCCCAACGTGTCCCATTTTATGGGACTATGAACACTATATTCGGGACTCGAGTGAGGTGCAAGGAACACAGGGAGGAATCCGCGTCTGTCCATCCGGGCGGCTCACCGATGCCCGAGGGCATCGGGTCACGACGCAGCCCACAGAGCCCGGTGATTCCAATCCATGTGTCCCGCATGATGGGACTTTCTCTCGCTACAGTGGCTCCCTGGCAACCGAACGTGCCAAGCGAGTGGTCCGTTCACCTCGGCCGACCAAAAGGGCTGCTCGCGAGGAAGGAAAGATCGGGGGCTGCTCGCGAGGAGCGATCGAGAGATGGATCGCGTAGGCGGGCCGCGACCAGCAGAGCGAGCAGGAGGCTTCCGATGAGCGCACCCACGAGGGCACAGCGCAATCTCACGGCGGACAGGACCATCCAGCTGCTGCTGCTGTACGAAGAAGGCCGGCCGGTCCTCTCCGCGTCCGAGGTGGCGAACAAGCTCGGGATGTCGCGCAGCACCACCTACCGCTATCTCCAGAGCTTGCGGGATGCCGGGCTCCTCGAAGAAGAGTCAGCCGGCTACCGGCTCGGGCCGCGCATCTTCCAGCTTGCCCGCATTGCCCGACAGGGCCTGGGGCTCTCGGAGGTGGCCGCACCGGTCATGCGTCGACTGGTCGACGCGACCGGCGAGACCATCTTGCTGACGCGGCGCTCGGGGAACCGGGTGGTCTGCCTCGAGCGCGAGGAGAGCTGGCGCAGCCTGCGGCTCTCCTACGAGCGCGGCCAGGTGCTGCCCGTGCACGCCGGCGCCTCCGCTCTCGTGACCTTGGCCTGGCTCGACGAAGACGAGCTCGAGCGTGCGGTCGGCTCCGAGCCACTCGAGCGATTCACCGACAACACGATCACCGACCCGCGGGCCCTGCGAGCCCGCCTCGGCGAGATCCGCCGGAACGGATACATCGTGACCTACGGCGAGCGCGACCAGGGGGTCGTCGGCATTGCCGCGCCGATCTTCGGCCGCCGTGACCATGTGATCGCCGGGCTCACCGTCGTGACGCCCCAACATCGCCTCGACGCCGCTCGACTCGACGACACCGTCAGGCTTGTGAAGGCAGCTGCCGAAGAGATCGCGGCCACGATACGCACCATCGACGGCTGACCGCCGTCGGCACCGCGCGTGCCGGCACCGCGCGCGTCGGCACCGCGCATGCCGGCACGGGACGCCCTCGGGCCCCGTCTAGGTTCGGCGTTCAAGATGTCTCTTGCACCCGACGCCAGCTCGACACCGGCGAGCCCTGCGCACGTGACACCCGACCCCCGCTACGAGCGCAACATCGGCTGGCTCTACGCGGGACGCGCGCTGCGGAGCTGCGCCACCGCCTTCCTGGCCATCGTCTTCCCTCTCTACCTCGCCGCACGTGGCGATTCGAGCACCGCCATCGGCGTGATCCTCACCTCGAGCGCCGCGATCTCGGCACTTCTGGTCCTCGCCGTCGGCCTCGTCGGTGACCGATTCGGGCGTCGCCTGGTCCTGATCTGCCTCGGGTTGCTCGGCGTCGCCGGAGGGGTCGTCCTCGCCTTTTTCTCGAACCCGGTGCTGCTCGTCGTGGCGAGCGGTCTCGCGGGCGTGGGTCGTGGCGGCGGCGCAGGCGGAGGTGGCGCGTGGGGGCCGTTCTTCCCCGCCGAGCAGCCGTTGCTCTCAGCGTCCGTGCCCCCAGCACGCCGCACCTCGACCTTCGGGAGGATCGGATTCGTCGGCGTGGTCAGCGGCGCGCTCGGCTCGCTGATCGCCCTGGTTCCCGGGCACCTTCGCGCCGCCGGCTGGCAGATGCTGCGAGCCGACCAGCTGCTCTTCCTCGTCGCCGCAGGCATCTCCTTGTGCGTCGTCGTCGTCACCGTCCCCATCCGAGAGCCGCGACGGGCAACGGGCGGCGATCGGGCCGCCACCGCGCAGGCGCCAGCGAGCCTCACGACTCGCCAGCTCATCCGGCGGCTCTGGCTCACCAACGCCATCAACGGCTTCGGCTTCGGCTTCCTCGGCCCGGTGCTCGTCTACTGGTTCCACCGCCGCTTCGGCGCCGGCACCGGTGAGATCGGGCTGCTCTTCACGATCGCCAACCTGTTCGCGGCGCTGCCCTACCTCGGCGCCTCACGTCTCGTCGACCGGCTCGGCTCGGTCCGCACGGTGGTCTTCAGCCGGGGCGCGTCGATCGTCGCACTGCTCCTCATGGCGTGGTTGCCGACCTTCGACCTCGTCGCCGCCTTCTTCGTGCTGCGCAGCGGGATCACCTCCGTCAGCATCCCGGCGCGCCAGTCCTACGTGATGGGTGTCGCCGACGAACGACGGCGTGGCACGGTCGCCGCGGTCGGCGCGCTACCCTCCCAGATCACCTCGTCGGCGAGCCCGGCGATCGCGGGCGCATTGATGGTGATCGTGCTCGACGCGCCCATCTACCTTGCGTCCTTCTTCTTGGCCGTGAACGCCTACGTGTACTGGCTGTCGTTCCGCCGCGTCGCCGAGCGAGACCTCCCCGACGCCGCGCACGAGACAGCGCCGTCCAGCTCCCCTGACGGTTCGATCCGTCCGGCTGACATCGCCGACCCATCACCGGTCGGCCATGACCCGTCGTCAGACGCACGCACACGATGAGAGCTGATCCACTGCGCAGCCGCACGGCAGCTGGCAGCCGCGTCCGTGCACGCGGCGTCGGGCGCGGTGACGGCGGCTACGCAGTGGCAGCCGCGTCCTTCGAGTAGATCTCGCTGATGGCAGGGGTCATGCCACCGGTCCGCCCGCTCGGCGACGACGCGGCACCCATGAGATCGATCACCGTCGACACTCCGGCGTTCGCGGCACCGGCCACGACGATGACGACGTCGTCGGGCGAGCTCAGCACGCGGTGGACGTCAGTGCCCCCACGGCGTTCGAACTTGGGCTCGGCACCGGCCAATGCGTCGGGGTGCTCGGCAGGCACGAGCCAGTGCATGTCGCGCGAGACCCCGATCTTGCCCGCGCGCTCCATGGCCTCCCGGGTGCACACGGCGTGCTCGGCGAGGTACTCGCGGACCTGCGGCTTGCCCCATCCGTGCGACGCGAGCAAGTGCGCGTGCTCGGGGCTCACGACGACGAGGCAGCTCGACAGCTCCGAGTACAGCGTCCCGGTTCTGCTGACCGAGTTGGCGATGTCAGCAAGGAGATACTCGGGCCGCGTGGCAGAGCGCGCCTCGATGTGCATGCACGATCGCATCATCATGAGCGACACCGTGCTCGTCTCGGGGCCGAAGCCGGCGTCGACCGAGAGCGGAGCCCACGGGCTCTCTTCCTCGTTCTCCGCGATGCAGCACGTGTACTTCGCAGGATTCGACTGGGTCGACTGGTCGAGGACGTGCGGCTCGATTCCGAGGGCGTTCATGGCGATGAGCCGAAGGGCTCGTCCGATCGTCGCGTTCGGCCGGAAGCCTGGGCCGAAGACGTTGCCCTGGCTGTTGAAGCCGAGGCGGAGACGCACGGGGCCGTTCACGACGGTGATCGGCACCGTACCGGTCGTGCTCTGCCACAAGCCGCTCGAGAACCGGGTGGCACCACGCGCGCCGACGTCCAGGCGCATCGCGTCGAGGATGCCGAGCACAACGGGGAAGTACTCGGGGAGGCAGCCGGCCATGATCGCGTTCACGGCCGCGATCCGGACGGTGCACTCGCGGTTCAGGTGCGCCATCACGGCGACGACCTCGTCGGGCGCACGGTCCACCTGATCCAGGAACTCGGCGACGTAGGACTCGGTCGGCGGCACGACGGGCAGCCCGTCGGTGAAGCCATGCTCGTAGTAGTACTCGATCGCCCGCCGGACCTGGCGGTGGTCGATGAGCTTGTCCTCGACGGGGTGGTCGGAAGCAGCGCCGGTGGTGGTCCGCGTCGTCACTCTCCCACCTCCCAGATCGCGAGGACTTCGTTCAACGTGGCCGCGGCGAGCGAGGCGAGCTCGGGCAGCTCGAGGCTGGCGATCGGATGCGGCACCGCCACGAAGCGGTACCCATCGAAACCGTGCAGACGCGCCATCGCCTCGGCGGTCGTGCGGAACTTGTCGGTGCAGACAGCGGCGGCGGGCACGCCTCTGCGCTCCAGGAGAATCCCGTCGGCCAAACTGGCCGCGCTACAGGACCCTCAATCGCCGATACCCGCCAACGCGTAGTCACACCGTTCGGCGATCTGAGCCAGCAGCGCATCGTCGGCCGGCACCGCAAACGACGGCTTGGCGAACGACACGACGTGAGCGACGCCGCACTGCGCCTCCAACAGTGCACCGAACTGCTCGAGGAGCACGGCGCTGTTCGGCTTCGCGTTGTTCAGCAATCCGATCGTCGTTCCCTCGAGGTGGTGGCTTCGCGGAGCGAGACGGGCGCCATCGCTCTGCATCCCCGTGCCAGTCGGGTCGAGCATCTCTTCGAGAAACGGCGTCACCGCAGTCCTCCCTTGTCTGGCGCGTGACGCGGGTGCGCGCCTGCGCGGGCGTACGCCTCGACGTTAGCCGCGCGGCCGGTATGCCACTTGCTCGAGCCCGTGCGTGGGGCAACGAGAGGATCACCCGCCGCCGGTGCAGGCACAGGGTCGGGGCTTTGCATGATGGCCGCCGTACAGTGACGAGCGTGGGTTCGCAACCGGCGTCGTCCGGCCGCCGCCGTGGGCCAACAAGCATCCCGACCAGGGCGCTCCGGCTGCGTCCAGCACTGCGCGACGGCTAGATTCTCCCCGATGCCTCCCGTCTTGGAATTGAACAATCTGCGGACCGAATTCCACATGCGGACGGGCAGTGTCGTCGCTGTCGACGGCGTCTCGCTCGCCGTCGAGCAGGGAGAGTCGGTCGGGATCGTCGGCGAGTCCGGATGCGGCAAGAGCACGACGGGCTTCTCGATCATGCGGCTCTTGCCGAGCAATGGACACCTCACCGGCGGCAACGTCGTCTTGAACGGCCGTGACCTCGCCGGCCTCTCCGAGAAGGAGATGCGGCACGTCCGGGGCAACGAGGTCGCCATGATCCCGCAGGACCCGATGACGTCGCTGAACCCGACGATGTCCATCGGCAGGCAGCTCAGCGAGGCAGTCCGGCTGCACCGTGACGTGAACCGTGAGCAGGCCCGTGCCCGCTCGCTCGAGGTGCTCCAGCTCGTCGACATGCCTCGCCCTGCCGAGCGACTCGACCAGTACCCCCACGAGCTCTCCGGCGGCCTCCGACAGCGCGTGATGATCGCCATGGCGCTCGCCTGCGATCCCTCGCTGCTCATCGCCGACGAGCCGACGACGGCGCTCGACGTGACGATCCAAGCCCAGATCCTCGACCTCATCGACGACCTGCGTGATCGGTTGCGCATGGCCGTCATCCTCATCACCCACGACATGGGGGTGATCGCAGGGCGAACCGACCGCGTCGTGGTGATGTACGCAGGCAAGGTGGTCGAAGAAGCGACGACCGAGACCCTCTTCACCCGGATGTGCCATCCCTACACCGACGCCCTCTTGGCGTCGGTGCCCAAGCTCGACGCCCATACCGGCGACCGGCTCGTCAGCATCCCGGGCCTTCCTCCCGACCTCTCCAAGGTGCACGCCAACTGCCGTTTCCACCCTCGCTGCCAGTACGCGACGGACCAGTGCCGGGAAGAGGAGCCCCCCTTCGCCGAAGCGACCGACCCGCGGTTGCGAGCGGGCCCGGACGACAGCGGACCCCACCGGTTCGCCTGCTTCCATCCGGTGAACGTGGAGCACCGCCCGGTCGCCGTCCAAGTACGGAGCTTGGCCGACGTCGAGTCCCACATCGCCAAGCGCCGGGCGGAGCTCGAGGTCCAGCCGGAGCTGCTGCGCGTGGAGAGCCTGATCAAGGAGTTCCCGGTCATGAGAGGCGGGATCTTCCGCCGCAAGGTCGGGACCGTGAAGGCCGTGTCGGGTGTCGACTTCTCGATCCGACGGGGCGAGGTGTTCGGGCTGGTCGGTGAGTCGGGTTGTGGGAAGACCACGGTAGGACGCCTCGTCGTGGCACTCGAGCGCGCCGGTGCAGGCAAGATCCGCTTCGAGGGCAAGGAGATCCAGGACCTGCGTGGCTCGCGGCTGCGGGAGGTCCGCCGGGACGTTCAGCTCATGTTCCAAGACCCTTACGCCTCCCTCGACCCCCGCATGCGGGTGGGCGCCATCGTGAGCGAGCCGCTCAAGGTGCAGCGCGTCGGGTCGTCGGCCGACCAGCGCAAGCGCGTGGCTCAGCTCATGGACGAGGTCGGGCTCAGCCGCACCGCGGTCGACCGCTATCCCCACGAGTTCTCGGGAGGCCAACGCCAGCGCATCGGCCTTGCCCGCGCGCTCGCCTTGGACCCCAAGCTCATCGTGGCCGACGAGCCCGTCTCAGCGCTCGACGTCTCGATCCAGGCACAGATCCTGAACTTGATAAAAGACCTGCAGACACGGCGGAACCTCACGCTCGTCCTCATCT
The DNA here is from genome assembly GCA_021810205.1 of Actinomycetes bacterium. GTDB lineage: Bacteria > Actinomycetota > Acidimicrobiia > Acidimicrobiales > RAAP-2 > JAJYVT01. Next base: position 6,888 of record JAJZJC010000042.1, on the reverse strand, counting down.
CCCACGACCTCGCGGTGGTGCGCTACATGGCCGACACCATCGGCGTGATGTATCTGGGCAAGCTCGTGGAGATGGGGCCAGCGAACGAGGTCTACGACCACCCGGCCCACCATTACACGCGCGGCCTCCTCGACGCCGTCCCCGAGGCCGACCCGTGGAAGGCTCGTGCCAAGGTTGCGGCAAAGGGTGTCCGCGGCGAGCTGCCATCCGCCGTCGATCCCCCTTCGGGCTGCCGCTTCCGCACGCGCTGCTTGCGGGCTGAGGAGCGTTGCGCGCTCGAAGTGCCGCCCCTCGTGGACTTCGGCAGCGGGCACGTCGCCGCGTGCCACTTCCCGCTCGAGACGCCGGTGAGCATCGCGGTGGCCGCGGTGCCCGTGTCGGGCACCGGCACCGGCGTGCGCACCGGCCCCACGGCCATCCGCGATCAGTGACCGAAGCAGCGCGTCAGCGGCGCTGCGTACGGACCTCGAGGGCGTCGCGCAGCGCGTCGCCGATGAAGTTGAAGGCCACGACGACGACGATGATCATGGCGCCAACCGGATAGAACTCCCACCACCAGCCGTTCCCCGCAGCGTTCACCGCGTTCGACAGCATCGTGCCCCAGTCCGTACCCGGCGCCGGGATGCCGAAGCCCAAGAAGCCGAGCGCTGCAAGGATCAGGATCGATGTCGCGACCTGGAAGGTCGCGAAGACCACGATCGTCCCCACGGCGTTCGGAATGATGTGCCGGCCGATGATCCTCGGAGCCCCTCCGCCCATCGCGCGAACCGCCTGCACGTACTCACGCGTGCGCAGGGTCAAGGTCTCGCCACGGATGAGGCGCGCGGGCGCGAGCCAGCTGACGCCGGCAATGACCACGATGAGCAGGGTTTCGGAGCTGTGGAAGATCGTGACCAGCGCGATCAACAGGAAGATGATCGGCATCGAGAGCACGACGTCAACGAAACGCATCATGATCGCGTCCAGCCACCGACCAGCGAAGCCGGCGATGGCGCCGTAGATCACCCCGACAACGGTGGCGGCGAGCGCAGAGAGCAGGCCTACGGTCAACGACGCTTGCCCTCCGAACATGAGGCGCCCGAGCTCGTCGAAGCCGGTCGCTGTGGTGCCCAATGGGTGCCCTGTCACCCCGGGAGGTGAGTTCTCCGGGTTGAGCAGGGCCAGCTCTTGGTTGCTCTGATTCGTATGGTAAATGACCGGGCCAAGCCAGCAGAACAAGATGACCAAGACGATGACGACAAGTCCAGCGACCGCGAGCTTGTGCTCTAGGAAGACCCGGGCGATCTGTCTGGCGATCCCGCCAGTCGATCTTGCCTCCCCGCCTTCTGGTCTTTCGGCTGCCTCGGCGGCTTCCTCGGGGACGATCAGGCCCATGCCGACGCCGACGGGGCTCTCCGTCGCGCTCGCCCCGAACGCCGGTGTGTCCCTGACCTCGTCTGCGCCCGTCAAAACGACCCTCCATAGCGGATCCGGGGGTCCACGAGGACGTAGACGATGTCAGCGAGGAGCGAGCCGATGACCGTGGCAATCGTGATGACGAGCGTCGTGCCAAGGACCGTCGGGATGTCGGACTGCTCGGCCGCCTGCACGATCAGGAGACCCATTCCCGGATAGTTGAAGAGCGTCTCGACGATGACCGCCCCGCCGACAATGCCCGGCAACGACAGGCCGAGGAGCGTGACGATAGGTATCAACGCGTTCCGCAGCGCATGCCCGTAGAGCACCCGCCGATTGCTCGCGCCCTTGGCTCTCGCAGTGCGGATGTAGTCCTCGGCGATCGCGTCGAGCAACGAGGAGCGCATGTACCGACTGAACAGCGCGATGGTGAGCGCAGCAAGCGTGACCACCGGCATGATGAAGCCCTTGGGATCGGTCCAGACGGCGAACGGTGACGCGTTCGAGGGGGGCGACACGGGGAGCCAGCCGGCGTCGAATGAGAACCAGATGATGAGCAGCGTGCCGAGGAAAAACGAGGGCATCGCGTAGAGCACGAAGGCGACGCCCGTCAGCGCGTAGTCGCTCGGCTTGTTCCTCCGCACCACCTGGATCACGCCGAGAGGGATCGCGATGACGAGCGCCAAGGCAGTCGACGTCCCGACGAGGACGATGGTCTTCGGCAGGCGGTTTGAGATCACGTCCCAGACGGGCTCCGTGAACTTGTACGAGTAGCCAAGGTGGAGGAGGGGTAGCCCGATCAGGTAGTGCCAAAACTGCACCCACAACGGCTGTGTGAAGCCATTAGCGTGGTTGAACTCGCGGATGAGGGGGGGCGTCGACTTCGGCCCGAGCACTGCGCGCGCCTCGCCGCCGGGGATCATCCTCGAGAGCAGGAAGACGATGATGATGACCCCGAGGACGACAATGATCGCCTGGAGGAGCCGGCGGATCAGGTACCCGACCATTGGTCCTCAATATGCCACGGTCGAGCGCTCGCCGGCACTCGGCGGACGGCGTTCCGGACCCAACCGGAAATGCAAGAGCCGCTCGAAACAGGTGTTTCCCAAGCGCACGCGTGTCGAGCCGCCCAGTCCACGTCAGCTACTTCTTTGCCGCTCAGTGCTTGTTTGTTCGCGGTCAGGACCAGCGGAATGTGGCCGGTGTCTCCGAGTACAGAGGATTCAAGGGTCCGACCCCCTTCAGGCCCTTGTGGACCTCCCACAGCGGCACCCGGAGCGGCTGGAACACGTAGGGGAGCTGCTTTTCCTCGTAGTTCTCGTACTTCACCAACGTTGTCTTGCCGGTGATCGACTTCTGGATGAGCGCTGTGCTGGTGGGTGACGACCAGCTGCCGAAGTTCGACCCCGCGCCCTTTGCGAGGATCTCTGTCCCTGCCGGGTAGATGTCGGGGACGAAGATCCACCCCGCGCCCCAGTCCTGGAACTCCCACTTGCAGCCCGTCGGGCACGGCGTGGCATTCCCGATCACGGTGTTGAACGACGCGACGCCGATGTTCACGTGGATGCCCACAGACGCCCAGCTGTCCTTCTCGGCAACGATCAGGTTCTTGATCGACTTTGTCTCCGACTGGTACTGAACTGTGAAATTCAGCTTGGCACCCTTCTTGATGCCCTTCCCGCATTCACCCGCACCGGTACCCGGATTCTGGCAGGTATCGGTGCCGCCGGGAACCACCTTCCAGCCATGAGACGACAGGAGCTTCTTCGCTGCAGCGACGTTGTAGGGGTACGGGTTCTTCAGCTCTGTCTTCGACATGAAGGCATTCTTCGGGAGGTCTGGAACCGGGCCGTAGACGGGCACGGCATAGCCGTGTGTGACACTCCGGATGTAAAGTGTTTGGTTCACCAGATGTTGCATGGCCTGGCGAAAGTACAACTGGTGAAAGATCGGACCAGCCTGGCCTGTGTCCCCAGTCGAGTTGAAGTTGTACGGGAAGAAGTTCGCCTCCCACGGATAGTCGGGGACGAAATTGTAGTTCGACGCCAGTCGCGGGTTGTTCTTTCCCACCGTGGGAGCGAGGCCCGGCTTGCCCGGCTTCGTCGCCGGTGAAGTGATCTCTGTCGGCGGCAACTGGCCGATGTCCAGTGTGCTGGTCGCCATCGCGTTGTACGCGTCGGACACTGTGGCGTACACCTTGTCTACGTACTTCTTGATCGTCGGCTTGTTCGGACCCGAGTACTTGGGGTTTGGCACCATCGTGTAAGGACCTGTAGCCGTGAACGATGCGAGCCGCCACGGACCGTCGACGACAGACCAGAGCTTGTTCGTGGCATAGCCGGGCAACGCGTTCGGTGCTGTCTTCGGATTTGTCGGGTTGTACCCGGACTGCTGCGAGAGGAAGTCGTAGACCGCCTTGCACTTGGCGTAGTTGGCGCCACCCGAACTGGTCGTCGTGAATGTGGCTTTGGCGCACCCAGCCGAACCGGGTGCCGCTGTCATAGAGGGGCGTGTCCACGCGATGGGCAGGGGGGTGATCTCCGACAGCTCGTTGTAGAGGAACCAGTGCTGGTTCACTGCCTTCTTGAGTGTCATCGTCAGCGAGGTAGGGCTTGTGATCTTGATCGACTTCACATTTGTTGGCAGCGATAGCCCGCCCGCGAACCAGCCTGCGTAGCCTGTCGGCTTCTGGTGCCAGATGTTCATCCAGAAAAGAACGTCTGTAGAAGTGAGCTGCTCTGTATCCGACCATTTGTACGTATTGAGGGCAATCTTCACGCTCCTGTCGCCATTGGAGAAGGTCGGGCTCTTCGCAAGTGAGAGACGAGTGTTCAGCGCCCTCGACGCGCGGCCACCGAACATGTAGAGGGGGCGGTACATGTAGTACTCGAAGTAGTCGATGTTCTGTACCGAGAACTTCGAGACTGTCATGAAGGGAAAATGTAGTTGGCGGGCACACCGCCTGTGCCTTCGAAGGATACCGTTGTCTTTGTGACCGCGCCCGCGGCGGACGGAATGAGGACAACAGCCGTGAGCAAGGTCAGTCCCGCGACCGCGATGCCACAGATCAATGCCCGCAGGATCTTCATAACGTGACGCATATCCCGCCACTCCTCTCCGAGGCACGTCGCGTCGCCCCCGGCAGACGTGCCTCCATATCTTCATTGTTCGTTTGCTTCCGAACCAGAACTCGATTCGAAACGTAACACTGCTGGGCAGAGGAGACTAGGTGCGCGGCGCCATCTCACCGTGTCGATCTCACAGTGTCGATGCCCGCAGGCGGAACGGCCCGGGCTCCCTGTCCTCCAGCCAAGGAAGAATGGGGCCCGGGCCGATCCATTCACTCACAATGCTATCACATTCATGACCAGTAAAATGTTGCCGGTGTCGTGGTGTCAAGTGGATCCATGGGGGCTACGCCCTTCAATCCCTTGTGCACTTCATACAGGCGAACACCGCTGTTCTCGAAGACGTAGGGGAGATGCTTCTCTTCCCAGTTCTCGTACTTGTAGAGGTTTGTGCTTCCGGTCTCGGTCTTGATGATGAGCTTTGTGCTCGTCGGTGTCGACCAGAGACCCGAGTTCGAGCCGGCGGTCGCGGCGAGGAGCTCTGTGCCGGCCGGGTAGATGTCCGGCGAGTAGAGCCACGCACCCCAGTCGGCGAGCTCCCACTTACAGCCCGTCGGGCACGGAGACGCCCCGGCGTAGACGGTGTTGAAGGTCCCGGGCAGAAGGGTCACGTGGATACCGGCCTCGGACCAGGCTGCTTTCAGGGTCGTGTTGATGACCTTCAACGTCGCGGGTTGGGTCGAGTAGCTCATTGTGAAGTTCAGCTTGGCACCCTTCTTGATGCCGGCACCGCACTCACCCTTCCCGGTGCCTGGCTTCTGGCAGGTGTCGGTGCCGCCAGGCACGACCTTCCAGCCGTGCGACGAGAGGAGCTTCTTCGCTGCAGCGACGCTGTAGGGGTACGGGTTCTTCAGCGCTGTTTTGGACAGGAAGGGAGTCTTCAGCTCATCAGGGATCGGCGTGTAGTTCGGCGTTCCGTATGTGTGGTCGACCGAGTGGATGAACAGTGTCTGGTTCACCAGATGCTGCATTGCCTGGCGGAAGTAGAGCTGGTGGAAGATGGGACCGGCGTTCCCTGTGTCACCCGTGGACTTGAAGTTGTAGGGGAAGTATGTGAATTGCCATGTCGCGGACGGTGCCATGACGTAGTTCGACGCAAGGCGTGGGTTGTTCTTCCCAGGAACGGGAAGGTGTCCCGGCGTCCCACGCTTCTTCGCCGGTGAGGTGATCTCTGTCGCCGGCAGGTGGCCGACGTCGAGTGTGCCACTCGCCAGAGCGTTGAACTCCGATGATGTGGAGGTGTATGCCTTGTCGATGTACTCCTTGATCTTCGGCTTGTTGGGGCCGGAGTAGGTCGGGTTCGGCACCATCGTGAAGTCGACTGTCGGGGTGAAGGACTTCAGCTTCCACGGTCCGTCGACAACGCTCCAGATCTTGGACGTCACGTAGGTCGGGAAGGCGTTTATGGTCTGCTTGGGTGTTGTCGGGTTGAAGCCGGACTGCTCGGACAGAAAGTCGAACACGGCTTTGCACTTCGCGGCGTTCGGCCCTGTCGCCGCGGTGGTTGTGAACGGCGCCTTGGCGCACCCCGCCGACCCGGGTGCCGCTGTGAGCGACGTCACTGTCCATGCGAGCGGCATAGGCGTGATCGTCGAGAGCTCGTTGTAAAGGAACCAATGCGGGTTCATCGACTTGTTCATCGTGAACGTGATCGTCGTCGGGTTTGTGATCTTGATCGACTTCACGCTTGTCGGCAGCGAGAGGCCGCCGGAGAACCAAGCCGCGTAGCTTGTCGGCTTCTGGTGCCACATGTTCATCCAGAACAGTACGTCTGTCGCGGTCACATGCTCACCGTCTGACCATTTATATGTCTTGAGCTTGATGGTGATCGTCTTGTCGCTGTTCGAGAATTTCGGCGGTGTGGCCAAAGAGAGCCGCTTGTCCAATGTGATCGAGTTGTGACCACCGAACATGTATAGCGGCCGGTACATGTAGTACTGGAAGTAGTCGATGTTGTCCACGCCGAAGTGTGTGAGCGCCATAAACGGGAAGATGTAATTCGCCATCGTCCCTGTCTGACCTTGGTCGGTGACGACGTTCTTTGTCACCGAGGCTCCTGCGGAGGGAGCTGCGACGGAGATCGTCACCAACCCCATGAAGACCAATCCGAGGGACGCCACCATGGCGGCGAGCCACCGGATGATCCTGAACTGTTTGCGCATGCTCCCTACTCCTGTCGTCCGGCCACCGCGAACGGTGACGGCTTCGTCGACAACCTTGGTTGATCGGTTGTTCCGACCGCTCCGCAGCGGCCTGTCGCAGAACCGTAACACCTCGGGGGTGCGCGACGCAACGAACGATTGCGCGGAGATCCTGCGAGTACGGACGAAGACCGGCCGTGTTTTCACCCCTCGATCGACAGTTT
>JAJZJC010000142.1 GCA_021810205.1 Actinomycetes bacterium | reverse complement strand
GGGGCAGTGGGGCGCGTTCGGGTACGCCGTCGGCACAGACCACGGGCAGGGGAACTGGACGTGGCAGCAGATCGTCGACCACTTCTACGCGCCGGCGAGGATCGAGTCGCTGCCCGGGTCGGACCCCGCGTTCACGACGTCTCGGATCGCGGGCCCGACACCCGACGCGACGGCGGCCCAGGAGCTGGAGCACCAGTTCACAGCCGCTGCGGGCGAGTGCCCGGGAACGGCGACCACACGGCCGGTCGTGCTCGCGACCGACGCCAGCTACCCGGACGCGCTGGCGAGCGCACCGCTCGCCCGGGCGCTCGGCACCGGAACGCTCCTCACGCCGCCGGTCCAGCTGTCCACCGTGACTGCCGCAGCGATCCGAGCTGAAGGGGTCACCCGCGTCTATGTGGTCGGCGGCCCGCTCGCGGTCTCGACATCGGTGGTCGCCACGCTGCGGTCTACTCCTGTCGCTGCATGCGGCGGGGGACCGGGGCCGGGTGGGCAGATCCTGGTGACGCGCATCTTCGGGCAGACCGAGTACGACACGGCGGCGCAGATCGCGACGTCAGCCGCCGCGCTCGGCGGCGTCGGCGCGATGGACCTCGCAGGCGCATACCAGGGCTCGAATGCGACAGGAGGCGACGGGCGCGACAACACGACGGCGGGGACGGGGTCGAGTGCGCCGGTGGCGCCTGGTGCGCTCCCGACGGCCGTCGTCGCCACCGGGAAGGGGTTCCAGGACGCCGAGTCGGCGAGCACCTTGGCCTACGCCGAGCGGCTCCCCGTTCTCCTCACGACACCGACCTCCCTGTCCGCGCAGTCGTCGTCGGCCATCGGCACCCTCGGGATCCGCCAGGTCGTGGTGATGGGTGGCCAGCTCGCCGTCTCGAACGCCGTCGCCGCCTCGATCGAGCGCCTCGGCGTCTCCGTGCTGCGCGTGGCAGGCAGCGACGCCACGGGGACGGCTGTCGAGCTCGCGCAGCTCGAGGAGGCACCGTCGCCGACAGGCGCAGGCTGGCAAGGCACCGGAGGTCTCGCTGTGGCGCGAGGCAACGGCTACAGCGACGGGCTGGCCGGTGCGGTGGTCGCCGCCGACGGCCCCGGCTCGGGGGCGCCCGAGCCGCTCGTGCTGACTGAGACGCCCACGACCCTCGGAGCGGCGCTGACGGCGTTCCTGCTCGCGGCGGGGTCGACAGGCATCGGCGGGCTCCGGGTCTCCCACCTGACGGTCCTCGGCGGGACACTCGCGGTCACCCAGACAGCGGTCGATCAGATGGCGACGGACCTCACGGGCTGACGCTGCTCGCCGCGACCTGGGCGAGCCGGGGGAAGCGGCGGAGGCGGCCGAAGCGCCCGAGCCTGCTCGCGTCGACGCCGTGGTCTGCGGCCTCGAGCAGCCTGCGGTCGCCCCGGCTGTTGCCATAGGCCCACAGCACCGGCTCGGCGGCCGCAAGGCCTTGGGAGCGGAGCCACGCCATGAGCCGGGCGTACTTCTCGGCCCCTCGGCAGTTCTTCCCCTCGTAGCGCCCGGTGAGGAGGTCCCCGCCTACGGCGAGCCGCGTCGCGAGTGCTGCGTCGGCGCCGAGCAGTGCGGCTGCCGGGCGCACGTAGCACTCGGGGGAGGCGGAGACCACGACGACGTGGTGGCCTTGCTTGCGGTGCCACTCGAGGCGATCCCGGGTGTCCGGGCGCAGCCGCCGGCGAAGGTGCGCGTCGGCGAACTCGGCACCGATGCGGTCCAGCTCGGCGGCCGGAAGGCCGGCGAGGAGCCGCATGAAGAGCGCCTCTTTGGCGTCGTCGGAGGCCGTTCCGCCCACGATCGCTGCGTGCACGAGCCTCGGGAGGTCTCCTAGGACCGCGAGGGCGACGGGGACGGCTCCTCGGACCTTCACGAGGAAGCGCAGCACGCTGCCGCCGTAGGTGAGGGTGCCGTCGAAGTCGAAGGCGGCGACAGTCGGCCGTGTCCCCGTGCTCACGTCGACGTCTCCAGGCTGTCGGATGCTCGCCGCCGCGATGTGTCGCATCGAGGCGTGACGGCGGCGTTCAGCTGCATTCCTCGGATCATCGCACGCCGGACAGCGCGGGCCGCGCGCCGAGCGGCGCGCAGCTCGGTCGTGCAGTTCCGTCCCGCGGCCGAGGCGGTGTCCCGCGGCCGGGAAATCCGACTTTTCCAGTCGACAATGGTGCTAAAATGTGGCGACATCATCAGGTGAACATCGCAGCGTCCACGGCAACGGCCGGGACAAGGAGGGAGCCCAATGGCAATTCGACTCGGTGACACCGCACCGGACTTCACGGCGGAGACGACGCAGGGCACGATCCACTTCCACGAGTGGCTGGGTGACAGCTGGGGGATCCTCTTCTCCCATCCGAAGGACTTCACGCCGGTGTGCACCACCGAGCTCGGGGCGTTCGCCAAGGCGAAGCCCGAGTTCGACAAGCGGAGCACGAAGCTCATCGGGCTCTCGGTCGACTCGGTGGCGTCGCACGAAAAGTGGGCGTCGGACATCGAGCAGACCCAGGGCCAGGCTCTGAACTTCCCGGTGATCGGCGACGAGGACCATCGCGTCGCCGATCTCTACGACATGATCCACCCCAACGCGAACGACACGCTGACCGTGCGCTCGGTCTTCATCATCGGACCCGACAAGAAGGTCAAGCTGACGCTCACGTACCCGGCGTCGACGGGCCGCAACGTCGACGAGATCCTGCGCGTGCTCGACTCGCTGCAGCTGTCCGACAAGTACCAGGTGTCGACGCCGGTCGATTGGCGAGACGGCGACGACGTCATCATCTCGACGGCGATCAGCGACGACGAGGCGAAGGTGAAATTCCCCAAGGGGTTCACCGCCCTCCGTCCCTATCTGCGGCTCACCCCCCAGCCGAACAAGTAGGCGTCGGCGCCCGGCAGGTCACGGGGTGCGGAAGACGCTCTGGCGGTAGTACGCGAGCTCGGCGACGCTCTCCTTCACGTCCTCCATGGCCCGATGCCCGCCGTGCTTGCGGGGCGCTCCGGCGAGCGCCTGCGGGAACCAACGACGCGCCAGCTCCTTCACCGTCGACACGTCGATCGAGCGGTAGTGGAAGAACCGCTCGATCTGAGGGAGCTGCGCGGCGAGGAACCTGCGGTCCATGCCGATGGAGTTCCCGCACAGCGGGACCTTGCCGGGCTCGGGGATGTGCGCCTCGAGGAACTCGAGGGTGGCCTTGCCCGCCTCCTCGAGGGAGATCGTGGACGATTGGATCGCAGCCAGGAGCCCTGACCTCGTGTGCATCTCCCGTACCAGGTCGCTCATCGCGCTGAGCTGTCCTGGGCTGGTCGTGACCACGAGGTCCGGGCCGACCGCTACCACGGCGAGGTCGTCGTCGGTGAGGAGCGTGGCGATCTCGACGATGGCGTCCTTCGTGGGGTCGAGCCCCGTCATCTCGAGATCCATCCAGGCCAGCATCGTCGCTCGAGGCTAGTGCCATGACCGGGGCAGGGCTCTCGGCGGCGGTCGGACGTCAGGTCGCTTACGATCGCCCAGATGCACGAGATGCTGCCCGTGCCGCTGCACAGCCTCGACGCCGACCTGCCGATCCCCTCCTACGCCCGGCCCGGCGACGCCGGAGCGGACCTGTACGCGAGGGCTGACGCGCACCTGGCAGCTGGCGGGGGCAGGGCGCTCGTTCCGACCGGAGTCGTCGTCGCCATCCCCGAGGGGTACGCCGGGTTCGTCCAGCCGCGCAGTGGGCTCGCGCTCCACCACGGCGTCACCTGCTTGAACACCCCCGGGCTGATCGACTCGGGGTACCGCGGCGAGCTGGCAGTGCTCCTCGTGAACACCGACCCGGTGGAGGACTACGACGTGCGCCGCGGGGACCGCATCGCCCAGCTCGTCGTCCAGCCCGTCGTGCACGCGCTGTTCGACCTGGTGGACGAGGACCTGTTGCCAGCTGCGTCCCGCGGCACCGGCGGGTTCGGGCACAGCGGCCGGTAGCCGCAGAGCGACCCGGGCGCCGGCGAGAAGAAGCCTCGAGAAGAAGCCTCGAGAAGAAGCCGAGAGGAAGTGGAGAGGACGCTGGAACCACTCTCGGGACTCGACGCCGCGTTCCTCGCCATGGAGACGCCTTCGAGCAGGCTGCACGTCGCGGGGATCTTCGTGCTCGACCCGCCGGTGCTCGAGGAGCCCGGGTCGAGCGCGGCGGAAAGCGCGGCCCGGCGCTTCGACGCCATCCGCACGACCGTCGGGGAGAGGCTGGGCCGTGTTCCTCGCCTGTCCCGCCGGGCCGCCCGGATGCCGCTCGATCTGCAGAGGCCTGTGTGGGCCGAAGTGGAGGACATCGACCTCGATGCCCACGTCCGACCTGCGTCGGTCGCGTCGCCGGGAGGTCAGCGCGAGCTCGACGCGTTGGCAGGGGGGGTGCTCAGCCAGCCGCTTCCTCTCGATCGCCCGCTCTGGGAGATGGTGGTCGCGGACGGGCTGGCAGGTGGGCGCACCGCGGTTGTCGCGCGGCTCCACCACGCAGTTCTCGACGGCGTCTCGGGGGCGGCCGCGCTGGCCGCGTTCTTGGATCTCGGCCCCGCCGAGAGCGATGCCCCTTCCGAGATCCCATTCGATGGCGGGCGAGCAGCGCGATCCTCAG
>JAJZJC010000141.1 GCA_021810205.1 Actinomycetes bacterium | reverse complement strand
CCTCGGTCGCCGCCCTCACCTCCCCGGACAGCCCGCCCCAGGTCGTGGCAGCGGCGCTGATCGCCGCCGGCGAGCCGACCGGATGCGAGGCGGTCGCCGCGGTCGCGTCGCGCCTGGGCGAGCCGGACGAGGTCGTGACCGTCTCCGACCTGGCGGCCATCGCCGGGGGAAGCTTCGACCCGATGTCCGTCCTGGTCCTGACCGGCCGGGCTCGACGCCCGGCGGGCCCCAGCCTGGCGTGGGGGCTGGCGGAGGCCGAATTCGACCACCGGGACGGGATGATCACCAAAGCCGAGGTGCGCGCCGTCGCGCTCGGAAAGCTCGATCTGCCGCCGTGCGGGGTGCTGTGGGACGTCGGGGCGGGCAGCGGATCGGTGGGGATCGAGTGCGGCCGGCTCCGGCCCGGCCTCGACATCTTCGCCGTCGAGCGTGACCCCGCCCAGGCGACCCGGATCCGTTCCAACGCCGCCCGCCACCGCGTCAGCCTCACCGTGACCGAGGGCGCGGCGCCCGACGCATTGGTCGGACTGCCCGACCCCGACCGCGTCTTCGTGGGCGGCGGGGGGCCCGAGGTCCTCGACGCGGCCATCGGTCGGCTGCGACCCGGCGGCGTCGTGGTCGCCGCGTACGCGATCGTCGACCGGGCGCTCAAGGCTGCGGCCATGCTCGGCAACGTGGTCGAGCTGTCGGTCAGCCGAGGCGTGTCGACGGACGGCCTGGGTGTCCGCCTGCGCTCGGAGAACCCGGTGTTCGTCTGCTGGGGACCAGACGGCGGGGCCGGCGCGTGACGGCGGTCGCCACCGCCAGGGCCACCCGATGACCAGCGTCAAGGTGATCGGCGTCGGCATGGGCGAGCCCGATCATCTCAGCGCGCGGGCGGTGGCGGCGCTCAACAGCGTCGACGTCTTCTTCGTCCTCGACAAGGGGTCCCCGGCCGACGAGCTCGCCGCCGTTCGGCACGACCTGTGCCGGCGCGTCATCACCTCCCACCCCTACCGGTTCGTGCAGGTCCGAGATCCCCGCCGGGATCGCGGCGCCGACGACTACGTCCAGGCGGTTGTCGACTGGACCGCGGCCCGGGCGGGCGCGCTGGGTGAGGCGCTCAGGACCGAGCTCGGCCACGACGACTGTGCAGGGCTCTTGGTATGGGGCGACCCGGCCTTCTACGACGGGACCCTGCGAGTCCTCGACGCGCTCCGCGAACCGGTGGACGTCGAGGTGATCCCCGGCCTGAGCAGCATCCAGATGCTGGCGGCCGCCCATCGGATCTCCCTGACCCGAGTCGGCCAGCCCCTGGCGGTGACCACCGGGCGGCGCCTGGCGGCCAGCGGCTTTCCGCCCGGGTGCGACGACGTCGTGGTCATGCTCGACAAGGACTGCGCCTTCCGCCACGTGGACCCCGCGGGGGTGACCATCTACTGGGGCGCTCACCTCGGCACCAGCCACCAAGTCCTGATCGCGGGCGAGCTGGCCGCCGTCGCCGAGCAGATCGTGACGGTGCGATCCGCGGCACGGGCGCGCCGAGGATGGGTGATGGACACCTACCTCCTGCGTCGCGGCAGGTAGCCGGCACGCTCGGCGAACGTGGGGAGGATGTCAGCGCACCTGATCGGGCTCGTGCACGAACGGGTTGACCACGACCGTCCCTCCCAGGTCCTGGCCGTCTTGGAGGTCCTCGGTCAGCAGGTGCGCACACCCGGTCTGCCTGGCAGCGGCGACGACGAGCGAGTCCCAGAACGAGAGGTGATGCGCGTCCTGCACACCCCAGGCGAGCTCGATGAGCGGCTCATCGAGCGCGACCGGCTGCCACCTCGACAGGTCTCTCACGTCGCTGCGCGCGTCCGCCACCGGCAGGCCGGGTACCAGCTTGCGGGTCACCGTCACGTAGTACTCGTAGAGCACCTGGGTGCTCAGCCGGCCCGATCGGCGCCTCCAGAGCTCGTCGACCCAGGCGCTGGCGCGGCGCTGCTTCTCGACTTCCGACGAGTCCCGTGCGTACACGAGGACATTGGCGTCAACGAACACCGGCACGGTCGTGCAGCTCCTCACGGCCGGGGTACGCGCCGCTCCCTTTGAGCCGGCGTGGGCCACGGGCGCGGTAGGAGCGCATCGCCTGCTCGTACCCACGCTGCGCTCGCATGGAGGTCTCGAGCATCTCGCCGATCAAGCGCGACAGGCTCATGTCCCGCTTGGCGGCTTCGACCCTGGCCCAGCGTGCCGTCTCCTCGTCGAGGGTGACGGTGACATTGCGAACAAGCCCCACAGATTCAGTGTCGCACGGATCCCGTGAACTACTTCCCTTCCCACGGGCAATCGCTGCGACGGAGCCCGGCCCTCGACCGGTAACCTCGGTTGGTGAAGGAACGCTCCGCACGGGATCGAAAGGAACGCCCCGCACGGGACCAGAACGACGCCTCCCGTAGCCGGATCTCCCATCGCACCGCGCAGCTTCGAGTGCCGAGCCGGGTCCTCTACCGCATAGAGCACTACACGTCGCTGCCGATCATCGCCGTCGCCATCATCGCGGCCATGATCGTCCTGATCGCCGCAGGCGGAGCGATGGGCTTTCCGAGCGGCTGGGTTGCCGGCTTCGAGATCTCGGCGTCGACGGTGACGATCGTGATGCTCTTCGCCATCCAGCACACCCAGGGAAGAGAGCAGGCGGCGGTCCAGCGCAAGCTCGATGGGATCCTCCACGCCCTCCCCGGCGCCGACGAATCGCTCATGATGCTCGAGGAAGCACCTCCCAAGGTGATGCACGACGTCGAAGAAGAGCAGCGAGACCTCCGATCGATGTCACCTGACACCGAGGCCGAGCAGTCACCGCACGACGGGCGAAAGTTGGCCCACCTCACCACCGAGGAACATTGAGCCGCTCGGCCCTTGCCCAGCCGACGAGCATCCCCGACGCCGGGCGACCCTGGGCCGGCTAGGACGCTCTCGATCTCGCCTGGTCGATGCGATGCTGGCGGTCGCTCGCATCGAGCCACCGACCAGCTCGTGCGACCTCACGTTCCCTCAGACGGTGCACGTGGCCCGTCGGGCCGTCCGTCGTGACGCCGCAGCGCCGGCAGACTGCCATCCGGCCGTTGGTCTCGGGGAGGTGGTCGTTGTCGAGCTGAACGCCCAGCTCGGAGGCGTCAAGTGAAGCCATGGCTTCCTCTCGATGTGTCGATGGGTGCGCCACAGCACATGCGCACTGTGGCTGTCGTCATTGCACGCAGGGAGCAGCATTGCACGCAGGGAGCGCCGTCCCGACCGCTCGAGCGCGGACGGACAGCGAGACCGCGTCACCAGTTCCGCGGGCCCTTGCGCTGCCAGAAGGAGAACGACCCTCTGCGTACCTTGTTCATGACCGCGAGGATGACGAACACGACGATACAAAGCAACAAGATGCCCATCTCGTACCTCCTGGCACTCGAGACACCGATCAGAAGAGGCGTCGGGCCAGTGCAGGTGACGACCGATGTGGCCATCACCCCGTACGAGGCGTCGCTCCCAAGGGGACAGACGTCAGCCTACTGCCGACCACGCCGTGCTCGATCGCAGCGCCTCAGCCGCGGGCGCCTTCGTGCTCGCTGCCGCGCGTGCCGGCCGTAACGACACCATGGGAAACCCGAACGCACGGCGCAGTGGCGTGACGCCGGCGAGCTGCCCCCGCCTCCACGAGGTCACGGCCTCGGTTCTCTCGGCGCAGCCGAGCTCGCTGCCCGCGCATCCAAGAAGTGCGCCGCCTGGACTCCCACCTCGAGCGCCACTCGGCCATCGGCGTCCGAGGTGAAGTTGCCCAAGAGCTGTTCGAGCTTGGCGATGCGATAGCGCATGGTGTTGTAGTGGTAGTGGAGGCGACGTGCCGATTCAGCGATGTTCCCTTGCTCCTGGAGGACCACCTCCAGCGTGGCCATGAGCTCGTCGCGCGTGGATCTCGGGAGACCCAGCAACGGGCCGAGCGTCTCGTCGACGAAGTCCTCCAGCTCTTGGCAGTCGAGCTCGTTGAACAGGCGATAGAGCCCGAGACCGGCGTAACTGCGAACGGGAACCGCACCTTTGAGCTGGCTTGCGACGCGTTCGGCCGTTCGTGCCTCGCGGTAGGCCCGCGGGAGCTCCGCTGCCCCGGTGCACGGCTTGCTGGCGCCGACGAAGAGCCGCCATCCGTGTCGTTCGACGATCTTGTCGCTCGATCGGCATGCCAGCTGAGCGGGATCGGCGGTTGCATCGACGACGGCGAGGAGCTCGAGGGACGATCCTGCGATCGCCGCTCGGGGGTCTGCGTCTCGCAGCGTGTTGATCCAAATGTCGAGCGCCCGGACTGGTGAGAGGTCACTGCTGGCGCCCGTCGCCACCATGGTGCCGTCGGCATGCTGATTGCGTTTGGGCACGGCGCGTGCCGCGCGGAGGTCGGCCACGAGCACGACGCTCGGTCGCTCCAAGTCCCAACCAAAGCGCGCCGCTCTCGCCGCACTCTCGCCTCGCGCGTCGAGCGGCGCAGTGAGCAGCTCGCGCAACGTCTCGTACGCGAACTGCCGCTCGACGGTGAGAACGGCGAGGTCGCGCGTCATCTCGAGCGCCGCGATCACCGCGCCGTGCTCGATGGCCGCCGGCGCGATCGTGGGGAGCTCGCGTGCCGGATCGGCGACCACCACCCAGCCATGGTCGATGTTCCCGGCGCGCACCAGTGCCAGCGCCATCACGCCGTGGGCGCCCTCTTCCGGGGCCTCGTCGCCCCACCCGCGCCGCCACTCCTCTGGG
>JAJZJC010000140.1 GCA_021810205.1 Actinomycetes bacterium | reverse complement strand
CGCCGCGCCGACGAGCGACAGCACCGTGGCGGCTGCCGGCAACGGCAGCAACGCGGCGAAGGTCGCACGAAGCGACTCGGACAACAGCGGCAGCACGCCAGCCTCGAGGAGCGGACCCCCGGTGAGTCCGATGGACAGGCCGACGGCGTAGACGGCGACGGCCCGCGACGGGTTGCCGGTCCCGCCGGTCCCGACCGCGGTCATGGTGGCGGGGAAGACCAGCCCGCCGCCTGCCCACACGAGCACCGCCCCGATCCACAAGGAGGCAGTGCCCCCGCCCGGGAGTGCGAATGCGACGAAGGCGGCGAGCACCATCGCCTGCCCGACGGCGAGCATCCGCAAGGCGTTGGCAGGCGTCACCCGTGCGGCCACCGTGAACGCCATGGCCACACCGACCAGGCCGCCGACGGCGGTCATCGTCCCGATGAGCCCGTTGCCCACACCGAGCAGTTCGCGCCCTTCGAGGGGGTACGTGGTCTGGCCGATGTTCTGGGCAGCCCGCCCGAGCATGGTGAGGGCGACGAGAAAAGGGGCGAGCCCGAGGTACTGCGAGTGGGTCCAGCTCCAGCGGGCGACTCGTGAACCCGCGACGGTTGAGGCACGTCGTCGGACCACGACGGGCGAGCCTAACGACCGGCTGGGAGGACCGGCTGGGAGGGGGAGGAGACCGAGAGCCTTGCCCGTTACGCCTGTCCCGAGCCGGGATCACACTGACTGGAGCAGATACCTGAGCAATTTGG
Organism: Actinomycetes bacterium; assembly: GCA_021810205.1. Lineage (GTDB taxonomy): Bacteria > Actinomycetota > Acidimicrobiia > Acidimicrobiales > RAAP-2 > JAJYVT01. The sequence continues at coordinate 4,019 of JAJZJC010000140.1, read as the reverse complement.
TAAGATTTCAGCGTGACCCTCCGATCGCTCGTCTCGTTCCCCGATCCCGTCAACGAGAAGGCGGCACGGACCGTGGCCGCCGGTGTGGCCCTCATGAGCGCGGCTGCGATCGCCGCACGGCAGCCGTGGCTCTTGGTGGTCCTCGCCGCCGGCTTCTGGGCCCGGGTGGCGACGGGCCCCACGTTGAGCCCGCTCGGTCGCCTTGCGACGTCGGTCGTCGCACCCCGGTTCGGCAAGCCCAAGCTCGTGCCGGGACCGCCCAAACGCTTCGCCCAGGGCATCGGCACCGCCTTCAGCACCACGGCGGTGCTCCTGTGGTTCGCAGCGGACGCCCACATGGCGGCGCTCGTGGTCACCGGGGCGCTCGCCTGCGCCGCCACCCTCGAAGCTGGGCTGGGGCTCTGCCTCGGCTGCAAGATCTTCGGCGTGCTCATGCGCATTGGCCTCGTCCCCGAGTCGGTGTGCGAGGCATGCGCCGACATCTCCCTCCGTCACCCGCAGGTGCTGCAGGAGGCAGGCCGTAGCTGAGCGCTCAGCTTCGCACACGATCCTCGATCTCCTCGACGCGGCGTGGCGCCATCGGGCTCCCGGTCCACACCATGGGAGACGTGGCCGCAGAGGGCGACGTGTGCATCCATGCCGATCGCAGGAGGCCACATGGCACCAACGATCTTGCGCTCTTCGCGCATACCGCCGACGTGCATCTTGACCAGATCGCGACGGCTGCGAAGACATACCCTTTCGAGAGCACCTATTGCGCGGGCGCCCCGGCGGAGCACCCCGAGCCACCGTGCACGATGCGGCGTCCGAGCCCTTGTGAACGAGTTGTATCCACGGACGATGAGCGATAGGATCCGAACGCGGCGGTCGGGCGGCATTCGCGTATGGCCGCGCGCGGCGCTCCTGGTTGGCTATCCTTGCCACCAGACGGGTGCCTTTCGCTCGGCAGTCGGTGTCTTGTCACCACCCATTCTCCCAGCTGAAAGGCACTTTGTCACGTATCGAACCTACGTTCGCGCGCTGACTCGCGAATCTCGGTCAGCGGAGAATCAGGGGACAAATGGTGGTGCAGAGCGAGGAGACGGACATGCCCGGCGAACTGCCAGTGATGCCGCTCGCTGCGCGCCCACGCTTCAGCGTCGTCGTCCCCGCCCTCGATGAAGAACGCTACATCGGGGACTGTCTGCAGTCCCTCGCCGACCAGGACTTCGCCGGGGACATCGAGATCATCGTCGTCGACAACAACAGCAGCGACGCGACTGCCGTCGTCGCGCGCGGCTTCGGTGCGACGGTCGTGCACGAAGAGCGGCCAGGCGTGTGCTGGGCGCGCCAGCGGGGAACGGCACTCGCACGCGGGGAATTCGTCGTGTCCACCGACGCCGACACCACCTTCGCCCCCGACTGGCTCTCCCGTATCGACGAGGTGCTCACCCAGCACCCGTCATGTGTCGCCGTCGGCGGCCCGTGCAGCTTCACCGACGCCACCTCATTCTGGGCAAGAACGTACCCGACGCTCTTGTTCGGCGCCGTCGCCCTCGTCCACCGGCTCACCGGACGCGTGCTCTACGTCACCGCGACGAACCTCGCCTTCCGCCGGGCAGTATGGCCCGGTTACAACACGCAGATGACCCAAGGCGGCGACGAGTTGGATCTGCTGCGGCGCCTTCAGCGACGGGGACCGGTCGTTTTCGACCGACACAACCCCACGTTCACTTCGCCGCGCCGGCTCCAACGGGGCCTGGCGTACAACCTCGTCGTCACCTTCTTCCTCTACTACTTCGTCGCCTACTGGCTGAACCGTGTGACCGGGCGGCCGGTGGTCGGCACCGCTCCGGCGTTCCGGCGCGCGGCGCAGTCATCCTCTTTCATCCTGTGGGCCTCTCGCCTGCTCATCGCCGCGACCGTGCTCGCCCTCGGCGCGGTGCTCCTGCGTACCAGCATGTACGTGGTCGGGCTCGTCTGACGTCGCCCTGCACCCCGACGCCGCGACACCGCAGCGGACCGACCCGCTGGTTTGTGGCAGGCTCGATCGGCGCCGCAGCGTCGTACTGGACGCTCATGTCCCCATACTCCCAACTGCTCGGACCGTTCCCCTATCGCCGACGAACGACCGCGCGTCTCGTGGCTCTGACGTTCGACGACGGACCGAACGAGCCGTACACCTCGCAGATCGCGGACGTGCTCGCTGCCTCGGGCATCCCTGCCACCTTCTTCGCTGTCGGCGCCTGCATCGAACGCCACCCCGAGGCCGCCCGCCGCCTCCTTCGTGAGGGCCACGTGCTCGGAAGCCATGGATATTCGCACCGGTTCGGGCGCTGCATCGGGCGCGACGTCGTGCGCAATGAGGTGCACCGCGCCGACGAAGTGTTCGCACGGCATCTCGGGATCCGACCCGTGCTCTTCCGGCCACCGTGGCTCCTCCGCACTCCAGCGCTCTTCACCGTGGCGCGCGAGGAGTCGCTCCAGCTCGTCTCCGGGGACTTCGCCCACGTGCTCGAGGTATTCCAACCTGCGCCCGAACGGATCGCCCGTAGGGCGGTTGCCAAGGTGCGACCCGGGAGCATCGTCATCTTCCACGACGGGTTCGACGCGAAGGGTGGCGTTCGGGCGGCCACCGTCGCCGCGGTCGCGCTCACCATCTCCGAGCTGGCGTTGCGCGGCTACGAATTCACGACCGTCGATCGCCTGCTCGGCATTGGACCCTACCGAGATGGCGATGCGCCGACGGCGGGCACAACAGCGTTGCGGGCGCCATCAGCAACGTGCGCGTGAACGGCGTGTGCGTGACCATGGACGAGGGCGTTTCGGTAAGGATGCCGAGGTACCCAAGGTGAGCTGACGATGCTCATCTCGGCCTCCGGGGGAGTGAGCTTCCTTGCCAAGCGAAACCGGGATGCCGTCGCTGCCATCCGCGCGCTGGTTCGGGTTGGTGCCTGGCCACCGCTGGTTCCTTCCGTGGTCCTCGCCGAGTCGACCACTGGCCGCCAACGCAATGACGCGGCGGTGAATCGTCTGCTCGACACTTGCGACGTCCGGGAGGACGTGCCGGCCTCCCTTGCTCGTCGAGCGGGCGAGCTGCGCCACCTTGCCCAGCGCGGCTCCGCTATGGACGCCGTCGTCGTTGCCAGTGCGGAACCGGGCGGCGTCGTGCTCCACCCGGCGATCGCACCGACCGCCGGCCGTGTGCGAGGCCCGGTGGGGCGGGCGGTGTTCTCTCCCTCTACGTGTCAGCCACGCAGACAGGGGTCGAGCGCCTGGTCTGTTTATCCGGATCACGCCGTATCCGGATCACGCCATCAGGCGAGTGGCCACATGAGGTCTCCGGTAGCCTCGCCGCGTGTACGAGCTTGGCGACGACTGGCCGCTCGGTTGTATTCGTCTGCGCAACGGCAGCGTGTCGCTCCGGCCGGTTCGCGAGTGCGACCTGCCGGGCCTTGTACGGCTCCTCCCCGACGATGCGGAGCACGACCCGTCCTCCATAATGCTCGAAGGCCTGGATCTCGAGGCGAACCGTCGGCGGCTCTTCATGCAGTCCTACTGAAGAGTCGAGCCTCGTGGACTCGTTTTCCTGGCTCGACACTGCGGTCCGTGGACAGGGGATCGGCACGGCCATGCGCACCGCCGTTCTCACGCTGGCGTTCGATCACCTGCATGCCGAGGCAGCAGTCTCATCGGCACGCGAGGACAACCGGCCCTCCTTGGGTGTTTCCAGGCGACTGGGTTACGAGGACAATGGCGTCAGTCGACGCCTCTCTCCCACCGGACCCTGCACCCTTCGCCACATGATCCTTCGTCGGGACACGTGGAGGGCGGGCGGCCACGGCTCAGGCGTCTTGGTCGAGGGACTCAGCGGCCGTGCGCGCCCCGCTGACGGCCGAGAGCACCTCGACCACCTGCACGCAGGTGCTCACGCCCTGAAAGCTCCTTTTCACGAGAACGCGCCGTGGCTTCTGTGAACGAGAAGATGCGACTTCTGTAAAGAATTTCGGCGCCCCCAGCCTTACACAATGCGAACCTTT
>JAJZJC010000041.1 GCA_021810205.1 Actinomycetes bacterium | reverse complement strand
CGCGCGGAGCAGCGCTCCAGTCCCTCGGCGTAGGCGAGCAGTCTCGAGCCCGATGCAAAGGGCTGCGGCCTCGTGGCCATCGGGAAGGGTCCACGAGGCGGCGCCGATGCTGCGGGCCAGGTCGTCGAGATGGACGGCTTGCTCGACGACGCGCGTCAGCAGGTAGTCGCCGAGTGCCATGACCTTGCCTCCGATGACCGTGACAAGACGATCGGGCGGAAGCGACGTCAGCGCGCCCGACATCACCTCGAGCCGCGATGCCAGCTCCTCGCCGACGCCGTGCCATCCGTTTGCGGCGACGGCAGCACCGCGTCGACGGATCGCCCGATGGTCCTCGGCCTGCGCGGTCTCTGCGAAGAAGACGAAGTACTCGGCTGCCGAGCTGAAGTCGACTGGAGCCGTCGGCGTGCCGGCATGCACGTACTCCCCGACTACCCAGACGCCGCGCGCGAGGTGTCCCGCAAGTCCACCGACGCTCTGTTCTTCGAGCACCGACGGCTGGTCCCAGGCCTGACCGACGCGGGAGTCCGAGAGTGCGTCGACCACCGTCTGGGCACCTCCCAGGAACAGGTCGATCGGGCTGGTCACGGACGCAAGTTACCTCCACCGCGCATCACCACGTCCCCGCCGTTCCCGCACGGGGGGCTGCTCGTGGCTTGTGGCCCATGGCGGCGGCATCCATCATGGTGCGCACTGCTGGGGCGTCGGGTCGTCCCACCGATACCACTTGGAGAGTGACGACATGGCCCATGAGGTTCGCGCGGTGGTTGCGAAGTCCAAGAGGAGCCCGGTCTCGATCGAGACGATCCTCGTGCCGGACCCGGGTCCCGGCGAAGCGCTCGTGGACGTCGAGGCCTGCGGCGTGTGCCACACCGATCTCCACTATCGCGACGGTGGGATCGGCGACGACTTCCCCTTCCTGCTCGGTCACGAGGCAGCGGGACGGGTGTGTGCCGTCGGAGACGGCGTGACCGGCGTCGCGCCCGGCGATTTCGTGGTCCTGAACTGGCGCGCGGTGTGCGGCGAGTGCAGGGCCTGTCGGCGGGGGAAGCCGCAGTACTGCTTTTCGACGCACAACGCCACGCAGAAGATGGTGCTCGCCGATGGCACTGTGCTCTCGCCCGCGCTCGGCATCGGCGCCTTCGCCGAGAAGACCCTCGTCGCCGCTGGGCAGTGCACCAAGGTCTCGGAGACCGATCCGGCGGTGGCTGGGCTGCTCGGTTGCGGGGTGATGGCGGGCATCGGGGCCGCCATGCTCACCGGTGACGTCCATCTGGGTGACTCGGTCGCCGTGTTCGGCTGTGGCGGAGTCGGGAATGCGGCGATCGCCGGCGCGCAGCTTGCCGGTGCGACGACGATCGTGGCGGTCGACCTCGACGATCGAAAGCTCGAGCTCGCCCGCCGCTTCGGCGCCACTCACACGGTGAACTCTGAGCGCCAGGACGCAGTCGCCGCGGTTCGCGCCGCGACGAACGGGTTCGGCGCCGACGTGTGCGTGGAGGCGGTCGGGAACCCCAAGGTCCTCGAGCTCGCCTTCTTTGCCCGGGACCTCGCCGGCACGGTCGTCCAGGTGGGAGTGCCGACGCCGGAGATGAGCTTCCCCGAGATCCCGATGATCGAGTTCTTCGGTCGCGGCGGGGCGCTGAAGCCGTCGTGGTACGGCGACTGCCTTCCCAACCGGGACTTCCCGCTCCTCGTGGATCTCTACCTCCAAGGACGCCTCCCCCTCGACGAGTTCGTGTCCGAGCGGATCGCGCTCGAGGGGGTGGAAGATGCCTTCTCCAAGATGGAGCGCGGCGAGGTCCTGCGCAGCGTCGTGATCTTGTGATCGGGGTCCTGTGATCGAGCTCGTCACGACCGACGGCGTCTTCCGACTCGACGGCGGGGAGTGGGACGTCACCAACAATGTCTGGCTGGTCGGCGGCGACCGCGAGGTCATCGTGATCGACGCGGCCCACGACGCGGCGACGATCGCCGATGCGCTGCACGGCCGGAGGGTGGCGGCCATCGCCCTCACTCATGGGCACAACGACCACATCAATGCCGCTGCCGCACTGCAGGAGCTGGTCCACGCGCCGATCCTGCTGCACCCCGACGACACGATGCTGTGGTCGGGCGTCTATCCCGACCGCCAGCCCGACCGCCCGCTCGAAGACGGCATGGTGGTCAGCGCTGGCGATGCGGCGCTACGGGTTCTCCACACGCCGGGCCATTCGCCGGGGGGCTGCTGCTTCGTGCTCGAGAGCGGTGGGCACGTCTTCAGCGGCGACACGCTCTTTTGCGGTGGTCCCGGCGCCACTGGGCGTAGCTACAGCGACTTCCCGACCATCATCCGCTCAATTCGAGAACGGCTCTTCACCTTGCCGCCCGACACGGTCGTCCATACGGGGCACGGGGAGTCCACCACCATCGGCCGCGAGGCCCCCGACCTCGACGCGTGGGTGCGTCGGGGGCGCTGAGGCTGCTGCGGCACTGTCTTCCGGCGGCGATCTTCGGAGGACCTGACCAGGATGATTGGGGGACCCTCATACAGGGCTTCGACCGTCCGCCGCTTCCATGCCCGGCTCGTGCGTCGGCGGCGGGGCTGCGCGGTCGTCGCTGCGCTCCTGGCGTTGTGAGGGGTCGCGCTCGCACCATCGGGTACCGCCGCTGGTCAGCGGGCGGTCACGGTCTACAGCGGCCAGGACGTGCAGACGACGGGCGCCTTCGTGACCGTCACCGGACAAGTCAACCGTGCCCTACCCCGTCACCGTCGGGGACCTCGGTGCCGGCAAGCTCGCAGTCACGCTCCTCGAGGACGCAGGCTTCCTCTGCACAGCACCGCGGCCGGAGGTGCCGGCAATGTGCGCGCCGGCGTGGGCGGGCCGCCTGTATCGGTCCCGTAGACTGGGGGGAGCGGATCCAAAGACGGGGCTGATGGCACGAGCCGACATCATGCAGGCAGCGGCGGCGCACGTTCCCGCGATGCTCGCGACCAGCACGCTGCATACGTGGTTGCTGTGGGGTGGCCTGAGCCTGCTCTTCCTGGTCGCCTACATCGGGATCTACATCTGGATGCGCCGACCCGACTTCGGCGAGGGCAGACGACGGGACGGTGTCACCGCTTCGTCGACGTCGAATGCGCCCGTCGACGCGACGCCGGAGACGCCGGCAGGGAGCCCCGAACCAGACCGCGGACCCGGCGCACCCTCGGTGCCGCCATCACCGAGGCGCTGAAGAAGGCTGAGGAAGACGGCCTGCCGCTACCGCCGCGTGCGGCGCCGGCCGCGCGCTCCCCATTGCCCCAGTCGCCGAGGAGCCAGTCGCCGAGGAGCCAGTCGCCGAGGAGCCAGTCGCCGAGGAGCCAGTCGCCACGGGTTCAGTCGCCAACCAGCTCGAGCGCTGCGAACCGGTGGCGTGCCCAGATTGCCGCGGATCGCTCCTCGAGGGCGTCGGCCTCTTCCGGCTCCTCGCCGAACAGGCGTGCGTTATGGCGCGTGGCATCGAAGGGGGCCCATCCGGGGTCGCCCGTCGCCGCGAAGCCCGTCCAGGCGCCGCGGACCGCCTCGGATGCACGCCGGACGGCCTTGCTCGGCGGCGCGTCGCCGAGCAAGGCAGCCGAGAAGTCCGACCCGAGGTTCTCGAAGTTCCCGAACGTGAGCAGCACGTCGAACCCGTGACACGCGCCGAAGGCGCCGTCGTTCGCCGGCGCGGGCAACGTGACCTCGTAGACGAACGTCCGACCTCCGGCAGCCACGTGGTGCTCGGCCAGGCGCAGCGTCCCCATTCGGAAGAGCCAGTCGGAGAACGCGACCTCGATGAGCTCGCCGGGCGATTTGCCCGGGTACGCCACGCGGTAGGCGGTCGCGGCGTCGAGCCCGTCGTCGATGTCCGCTTTGGCTGGACCGAGCAGGTCGAGCATGAAGGTGGCGTCTGCATCGTCGGCGTGCGCGAGCGTCCCGTCGAGCGTGTGGAACACCTGGTACTCGTGTTCCATGAAGCCTGCGACGATCTCGACGCCCGAAGCGCAGCCCGCTGCGACGGCCTCCCAGGGTGCGGTGGGGAGGTTCTCCACGCCGACGATCGGCGAGAACGGCGTCACCGTGCGTGCGACGCGGCCCCATCGGTCGGTGAGAGCCGGCATCTTGGCCTGGAGGCGGTCCACGGCTTTGCCCAGCGCGCTCGGACTATGCCTCGAGAACTCCTCCACGCGCGCAGCGACACCGAGCTCGGCGCCGATCCGGTCGGCCACGTCGCGCCCGAGCTGGGCCGAGAAGAACGTGCCGGGCATGCTCTGGAGGATGGCGCGCCGAAAGAGGCCCCGTGCGGCCGGCATTGCCAGCAGTGCGGCGATCGAGCTCGCTCCCGCTGACTGGCCGAACACCGTCACGCGTCGAGGATCACCGCCGAAGGCCGCGATGTTCTCCTGCACCCACATGAGGGCTGCGACCTGGTCGAGCAGGCCGCGATTGTCAGGCGCGCCCTGCAAGGACGCGAACCCCTCGACACCGACGCGGTGGTTGAACGTCACCACGACGACGCCGTCACGGGCCAGGTGCGCCCCGTCGAAGACCGGCTGGCTCGAGCTGCCCACGAGGAAAGCGCCCCCGTAGATCCACACCATCACCGGGAGGCCGGCGGAGAGGTCGGGCGACCACACATTGACCGTGAGGCAGTCCGGTGCGGGGTCCTTCTCGCCTTCGGTTCCTCGCTCCCTGAAGGCATGACCCGTCTGTGGCGGCGGCGGCCCGAACGCCGTCGCACGGCGGGTGCCCTCCCATGGCGATGGCGGCACCGGGGCCCCGAAACGCAACGCGCCGAACGGTGCGTCGGCAAAGGGGATCCCGCGAAAGACATAAAGTCCGTGCTCGACAGCGCCCTCCACGGCGCCGCCCGTCACATGTGCCCTGGCCGTCATCCCCCACGGGCTACTTGACACCGGTGAAGATTTCAAGATCGGGCGTCTGCGGCGAACCTGCGTCAGTGGCGCCGGGAGTGCTCGTAGGCGCCGAGCGCCGTGCGCACCGTCGTCACCCAGCGTCCGGTCGTCCACCACTCCACCGACCGCTGCCCGCAGAGGTCCAGCTCGAGCGGCTGGAGCACCTGCGTCTGGAGATCCTCGAGGGGCACGCCCCGCTCTACGGCCTCCAGCAGCTCGGTCACGAGGTAGGCGCGGGCGCCACGCCAGTCCTGGGAGCTGCCTCGACGGTACGCGCACGCTGTTTCCTCGCTGCGCAGCTGCGCTGCGGTCCCGTGCGCCAGGAGGTTCGTCCACGCCCACACGGGCACGACGTCGGAGGCCTCGATGGTGTGCTCCGCGAAGCGTCCCAGGCAGAACGCCTCGCACTCTGCCACCAGCTGCTGATGCTCCTTGCGGTACGCGTGGCGCCACCACGACGACGTGCCCCACTTGGCCACGGCGCACCTCCCTCGCGCTCGCCCGCAGTTCTGAACCGTTCCCTTCCGACACCCCCATCGTGGAGACCCTGACCCGAAGTAGTAGGGCCGAATGTCCCCACTGCCGTGCCGTCACGATGTGGCCGCCGTGCCGTCACGATGTGGCCGGCGGTGCCGACACCTTCGTCCAATATTGTTCGAATATCGAACTATCAGGGCTAGCCTGGGCGGCGTGGGAACCTCGTCCGCCCGGACCCCAGGGAGTGCCGAGACGACCCTCGAGGCGGTGCGGTCGCTCGCCCGGACGGCACGCCTCCTCGAGCGCGCGGCAGGCGATCTCGGCATTGCCCAGTACCGCGTGCTCTCGGCGATCGCAGCAGGAGACGAGCGCGCGTCACGGGTCGCGGAGCGCTTCGACCTGGGCAGGCCGACGGTGAGCGTGGCGGTCGACGCCTTGTGCCGCCAGGGCCTCGTGCGGCGCAGCGAGTCACCCGGAGACCTTCGGGCGACCGATCTGTCGATCACCCCGAAGGGCCGTGCGCTCCTCGGAGCGGTGGAGGCGGCGATGACGACCGCCCTGGCGGAGCTGTGCGCGTGCAGCGCCACAGGCGAGGAGGTCGCTGCCGCGCTGGCGTCGCTCGGTCCCGCCCTCGATGCCGTGCAGGCGCAGCGGATCGGGCGCGCACGCCAGGCGCGCGCGTGACGTCGGTCTCGCCGACCTCTGGCTGGGTTCGTCGGCTGTGGGGCTACCTGCTTCGCCACCAGTCGGATCTCGTGCTCGCCATGGTGGGCGCGCTGGTCGGTGCAGTCTGCCAGACCATCGTGCCCCTGATCGCCCGAGAGATCGTCGACGAGGTCATCGCTCATCGACGGGGCTCGCTGTGGCCCTGGCTCGCAGCGCTCAGTGCGCTGGCACTACTGGCGTTCGCTGCCGCGCATGTGCGCCGCTACCACGGCGGAAGAGTGGCGCTGCAGGTGCAGTACGACCTTCGCAACGACATGCACGACCATCTCCAGGTCATGGACTTCGAGAACCTGTCCCGGATGCCCACCGGCCAGCTCGTCGCCCGCGCCAATTCGGACACCGCGCTCGTACAGGGGCTCTTGAACTTCATGCCGCTCATGAGCGGGAACCTCGTGCTCATGCTCATGTCTCTCGGCGTGATGCTCTACCTCTCGCCGCTGCTCGCGGTGGTGAGCATCGTGATCGCGCCGAGCCTCGCGCTCGTGTCGTACCGCATGCGCCACCGCGTCTTCCCCGCGACCTGGGACGCCCAGCAGCGTGAGGGCGAGCTGCTGTCGGTCGTCGACGAGGACTTGAACGGTGTGCGGGTGGTGAAGGCGTTCGGCCAGGAGCACCGAGAGATCGCCCGCGTCGCCGAGTCCGCCAAGGTTCTCTACGGCGCCCAGATGCGCGCGGTTCGCATCACCGCCCGCTACCAGCCGCTGCTCGAGGCGATCCCGAGCATCGGCCAGGCCGGCATCCTGGCACTCGGGGGCTGGATGGCCATCCATCACCAGATCACGCTCGGCACCTTCCTGGCGTTCGCCACCTACGTCGTCTCGCTGATGTCGCCCGCGCGGCAGCTGGCCGGTGTGCTCACCATCGGCCAGCAGGCGCGCGCGGGAGTCGAGCGGATCTTCCAGCTCATCGACATGGCGCCGACGATCTCCGACCCCCCTGACGCGCTCGAGCTCCCGGCGCTTCGTGGCGAGATCTGCTTCGACGATGTCCACTTCCGCTACGGCGACGGCGAGCCCGTGCTCCGGGGCGTCGACCTGCACCTGTCGCCGGGCGAGCGGGTGGCCATCGTCGGACCGAGCGGTAGCGGCAAGTCCACTGTGGGCATGCTCGTCTCGCGCTTCTACGACCCCTGCGCCGGGGTCGTGAAGATCGACGGCATCGACGTGCGCGACGTCGCCCTCGCGTCCTTGCGCCGCCAGGTCGGCATGGTCTTCGAGGACAGCTTCTTGTTCTCCGACTCGGTCCGGGCCAACATCGCCTACAGCAGACCCGGCGCGTCCGAGGAGGAGATTCGCCAGGCAGCACGCGCCGCCCAGGCCGACGAGTTCATCGAGGCGCTGCCACGAGGCTACGACACCGTCATCGGCGAGCGTGGCATGAGCCTGTCGGGTGGTCAGCGCCAGCGCATCGCGCTCGCCCGCACGCTCCTCTGCGAGCCCCGGGTGCTCGTGCTCGACGACGCGACCAGCGCGATCGACGCGCGGACCGAAGAGGCGATCCACGACGCGCTTCGCGAGGTCATGGAGGGGCGTACGACGATCATCGTCGCCCACCGGCGCTCCACGCTGCGCCTCGCCGATCGCGTCGTGCTGCTCGAGGGGGGCCGCGTCGTCGAGGAGGGAACGCACGACGCGCTCGTGCGGACCAGCCGTCGCTACCGTGCGCTTCTCTCCGGCCTCGAAGAAGAGGACCTCGAGGAGCTCGGCGACCGCGTCGAGGCGCTGGCCAGCCATGTCGGTTCCTCCTCTACCCCTACGCCGCGGGGATCCGAAGGCTCGTCGGCGCCCGCCGACGCGACAGCGTCGGGGTGGCAGGGTGCCACGACCGTGACCGGCCCCCCGCCGAGCACGTCCGGCACCCTGCTGCGCACGCCCGGCACCCTGCTGCGCACGCCCGGCTCCTCGGGCACGCTCGCCCAGGCTCACGCGGCGAGCATGGCGACTCGCATCGGCACCGGCGGATGGCGCTTGAACCTGGTGGCCACCCCCGAGCTGCTGGCGCGAGTGGCACGCCTCGAGCCTGTGCGCGACGTGGCGAACGTCGACCTCTCACGTGAGACCCGCCAGGACCGCTCCTTTTCGCTCACCACCATCTTGCGCGAGTTCCGCTGGCCCCTTCTGCTCGGCCTCCTCTTCGTGGTCTTCGACGGCGTGGCAGGTCTTGCCGGGCCGCTTCTCGTGAAGGCCGGGATCGACAGCGGGGTCAACACCGGCGCCACCGCCGTGCTGTTCGGGGCGGCAGGGATCTACCTGGCGATCACGCTGGTGGACCTCGCGGATCAGATCGGCGAGACGTTCATCACCGGTCGCGCGGCGCAGCGCATCATGCTGTCGTTGCGGGTGCGAATCTGGGCACAGCTCCAACGCCTCTCCCTCGACTACTACGAGAGCGAGATGGCGGGCCGGATCATGACTCGGATGACCACCGACGTGGACCAGTTCGAGTCGTTGATCGAGAACGGCGTCCTCTCGGCGCTGGTGGCCCTCGTCACCTTCGTGGGGGTCGGGGTCGCACTGGTGCTCCTGAACCCAGTGCTCGGGCTCTGCACCCTCTCGGTGGTGGTCCCCCTCGCCGGAGCGACCGTCGTGTTCCGGCGGCGAGCGGCAGCCCTCTACGACCAGGCGCGCGAGCGCATCGCGATCGTGAACGCCGACTTCCAAGAGAGCCTGTCGGGCATCAGGGAGTCCCAGACCTTCGTCCACGAGCAACGTACGACCGCGCGGTTCCACCGGCTCGGGCACGAGTACGTCGCCGTGCGGATGCGCGCGCAACGGCTCGTCGCGACCTACTTCCCCTTCATCCAGTTCCTGTCGGGCATCGCCCAGGTGATCGTGCTCGGGGTCGGCGCCGCGCTCGTGCGCGCCGGCGGTCTCACCACGGGCGCGCTCATCGCGTTCGTCTTGTACATCGACATGTTCTTCTCGCCGATCCAGAGCCTCTCCCAGGTCTTCGACTCCTGGCAGCAGACCAGGGTGTCGATCGGCAGGATCTCCGAGCTCATGAACATCGAGACCCGCACGCCCGACCCCGAGCACCCCGTCCCGGTGGGGCTGCTCGAGGGCCGCATCGACCTCGACGCGGTGCGGTTCGCGTACCCCGACGCTGCGTACCGCCCGGGCGTCACGACACCGGCCGCGACGCGCAGGGGCCCGGCCGACCCGCGCCTGCCTGACGCCGACGCGGCGAGAAAGCCCCCCGAAGCGCTGCGCGGTGTCGACCTGGCAGTGCGGCGGGGGGAGACGGTGGCACTCGTCGGAGAGACCGGCGCGGGCAAGTCGACCGTGATGAAGCTCATCGCTCGCTTCTACGATCCCGACGTTGGCCGTGTGACCGCCGACGACCACGATCTGCGGACCCTCGGCCTCCACGACTACCGCGCGCAGCTCGGCTACGTTCCCCAGGAGGCCTTCTTGTTCTCCGGCTCGATCAGGGACAACATCGCCTATGGCCGTCCCGGCGCGAGCGACGCCGAGGTCGAGGCTGCGGCGAGGGCCGTCGGTGCCCACGACTTCGTCGCACAGCTCCCCGGTCGCTATCTCCACGAGCTCGCGGAGCGCGGTCGCTCCCTGTCGGCCGGCCAGCGCCAGCTCATCGCGCTCGCCAGGGCCCAGCTCGTCGATCCTGCGATCCTCTTGCTCGACGAGGCGACGTCGAACCTCGACCTGCCCACCGAGGCCAAGGTGGCCGCCGCCATCCAGCGCGTCTCGCAGGGCCGCACCACGGTGATCATCGCCCACCGCCTCCAGACGGCTCGCACTGCCGACCGGATCGCGGTGGTCCATGCCGGCGTGGTCGTAGAGGTGGGGACCCATGAGGAGCTCTTGAGCACCGGTGGGCGCTACGCGGCCATGTGGGACTCCTTCGAGCTCGTGAGCGGAGGATCGCTCGGGCGCTGACTACGGCATCGGCGGGACGCCCGAGGAATCGCACCCGTTCCCGGGCGCCGGCGTGACGCGGACGGCTGCTTCAGCGAAGTGTCGGGAGGACCTCGCGAGCGATGAGGGACACGTGGTCGAGGTCGTCGACGTCCAGCACCTGCAAGTAGATGGTTGTCGCCCCGTTCGCACCGTACTCGCGACAGCGCGCAGCGACTTCGTTGGGCTGGCCGGCGGCACCGTGCGCTCGGAGCTCGTCCACCTCACGTCCGATCGCGGCGGCGCGCGTGGCGAGCTCCTGCTCGTCGCTCCCGCAGCAGACCACGACGACAGCGGAGAACCGCAGCGTGGCCGGGTCACGGTCGGCGACCTCGCATGCACGCCGCACCCGCTCGTACTGGGAGGCCGTGTCTTCGACGCTGTGGAAGGGCACGTTCATCTCGTCGGCGAAACGTACCGCGAGGCGCGGCGTGCGGACCGCGCCGAACCCTCCCAAGATGATCGGCGGGTACGGCTTCTGGACCGGCTTGGGGAGCGCGGGGCTGTCGTCGATGCGGTAGTGGCGGCCCTCGTAGGTGAAGCGCTCACCGAGTGGCGTCGTCCACAGCCCCGTCAGGATCGACAGCTGCTCCTCGAGGCGATCGAAGCGAGTGGCGAGCGGCGGGAAGGGGATGCCATAGGCGCGGTGCTCCTCCTCGTACCATCCCGTGCCGATCCCCAGCTCGATGCGGCCACCGCTCATGTCGTCGGCTTGCGCGACCGCAATGGCCAGCGGACCAGGGAGCCGGAAGGTCGCCGACGTGACCAGCGTGCCAAGCCTGAGGCGCTCGGTCTCCCGACCGAGCGCGGGCAGCGTCGCCCACGCGTCGGTCGGCCCGGGAAGGCCGTCGCCCCCCATCGTGAGGTAGTGGTCGGAACGGAAGAAGCCATCGAACCCGAGCGACTCGGCGTGCTTGGCCATGCGCAACAGCTGCGCGTAGCTGGCGCCCTGTTGCGGTTCGACGAACACTCGGACACGCACGAGACGACGCTACCAACCGCGTGGTCACCGACGGGCCGCCTCCCCCGATTCGCGCCCTGTGGCGCCCGGGACGGCTACCCTCGCTGCCGAGTCACCCATGCACGTTCCGAGCCACCAATGAGCGTTCCGAGCATCCGCCGGCAGTGGGCCGTCGGCATCGTGGCTGGTGCCATCGCCCTCGCCGCGCTCGTCGCGGGCTCTGCGTGGGGGCACGTCACTTCGAGGACACTCGACCCGCGCCTCGTCGCCTGGATCAGTGCGGGCGTGCTGGTCGTGTGCGGCGGGCTGGCGACCACCAGGGTCGCGCACGCCCTGAGCCGCTCCATCGCGCTCGGACCCGTGCCCGCCGCCCAGGCGGCGGTTCGCATCCTGGCCGGCGCCGCCGGCTATCTGGTCGTGGTCTTCGGAGTTCTCGCAGTTCTGAGCGTCCCGATCGAGAAGATCCTGGTCGGAGCAGGGCTCGCCGGCGTCGTCCTCGGCATCGCCGCGCAACAAAGCCTCGGCAACGTCTTCGCCGGCCTCGTCATCATTCTCGCCAGACCCTTCGGCATCGGCGACCACATCCGCGTGCGGTCGGGTGCGCTCGGCGGCGTCTTCGACGCCTGGGTGCGAGAGATCAGCCTGACCTATGTCACGGTGGAGCTGGACACGGGACAGATGAAGATCCCGAACTCCGCCATGCTCTCGGCCGGCGTGGGGCGGGTACCGCCGGGGACTCCCTTGCCCGTCGCCGCGCCCGTGGCTCCCCCGGCGTCCCCGTCGTCGCTCGCACCGGGCGCTTCGGGCACCGCTACTCCCCCGCCTGGGCCTGGCGCGGCCCCTCCTGCGCCTGAGGCTCGCCGGCCATAGCGACGTGCTCGCGGCGGCGCACCGACGCCTCGCCGGTGAAGATCGACGGCACCTCGGCACTGCGCGCAGTGGCGCGCGCAGTGGCCACCAGGCCATGTCCCGGACGCCGTCGCTCGACCTCCGCGTTCAGCTCCCCACCCAGGAGGACTGCGAAACCCGTCAGGTAGAGCCAGAAGATGAAGATGGCGACGCCGGCGAAACTTCCGTAGGTCTTGCCGTACGAGCCGAAGGTGCTGATGTAGTACGAGAAGCCGAGAGAGGCCGCGAGGAAGACGACGGTCGCAAGGACGCTGCCAGGGGTGATCCACCGCCAATGCGTCTTGCGGTTCGGCCCGATCCCGTAGTACATCGAGAACAGCACGGCGACCACGGCCGCGCCGACGACCCACCGAAGTGCCGTCCATCCAGCTTCGAAGACGACGCCGCCCACTGGCACGTTCCCGTCGATGGCGCTGCCGATCGGCTGTCCGAAGACGATGAGCGCAGCGGCGCATCCTCCGAGCGCGACGGTCAGCGCCATCAGCACGATGCCCCGCGCGCGCCGAGCGAGGAACTTGCGGTCCGTGGGCACCTCGTAGGCGACGTCGAGCGTCTGTTGGAGGACCGCCATCGCGCTCGAAGAGCTCCACAGTGCCACCGTGATGCCCACGATGGCCGCGCCCATCGTGGGCGACTGCCGCTTGGCCGCCGCACGCACCGCCCCCTTGAACACCCCGGCGGCGCCAGCCGGCAGCGCCCTGTCGATCCCGTTCGTCAGATGGTGGAGAGTGCCGCCGCCGATGTGGATGAGCGTCAGGATGCCCAGGGCGGCGATGATCGCAGGAAAGAACGCGAGGAAGCCGTGGTACGCCAAGCTGCCCGCGGAGACCGACACCCGGTCCCGCTTGAGGTGAGCGACCGTCCCTTGCGCGATCTGCTTCCAGTCCGCGACAGGCAAGTCGCGCGGCCGGCGGGCCACGGCTCGAGACGTTCCGCCACTACGCACATCGTCGGACACCCCAGTGAATTTCCCGATCCTCAGGCTGGCGAATCCTCACTCCCGCTACCCAGTGCCCCGGCGAGCGCAGCGCGGCTCAGCGCCGGCCGCGCTGGCGCTGATCGCGCCGCATCCGGAGGACCCGGAACAGCTTTCGCAACAAGAAGCCCATGGCCGCACTCTACGAGGCGGACATGGCCGTGTCCGGACGGGGCGAAGGGAGGTCAACTGCCGAGAGCAGCGTGGATGGCGGCCCATACGCGCCCGGGTCCGAGCGGCATGTCCAGATGGCGGACGCCGAGGGGGGCGAGCGCGTCGACCACCGCGTTCTGGACGGCCACCGTCGACCCGACGGTCCCCGACTCCCCGATGCCCTTCATGCCCAATGGGTTCCGTGGTGACGGCGTCACCGTCTCTGCGAGCTCGAAGCTCGGCAGCTCGGCCGCGCTCGGCACGCCGTAGTCGGCCAGGCTGGCGGTCAGCGGGTTACCCGCCTCGTCGTAGCGCACCTCTTCGAAGAGGGCCTGCGCGATGCCCTGGGCAAGTCCCCCGTGGACCTGGCCTTCGACGACCATCGGATTCACGATGGTGCCGCAGTCGTCGACGGCAACGAGCCTGCGGAGCTCGACCGCGCCGGTCTCGGGGTCGACGTCCACCACAGCAAGGTGCGCGCCGAAGGGGTACGTTCCCTCCTCTTGGGCGAAGTCGTCCTCGGCGGCGAGGATGCCACCGGGGGCGCCGGCCAGGACCTCTGCCCACGAGAGCGCCCGCGCGGGCACGCCGGCCACCGAGAGCCCCCCGTCGGTGAGCACGATGTCTGCGGGGTCGGCCTCGAGCAGCGACGCCGCGGCTGCGCGCGCTTGGTCGAGCACCGATCCCGCCGCGCGCGCCGCGGCGTTCCCGGCGAGCTGACCCGAACGCGAGCCGAAGGTGCCGACGCCGCGCGCGACGGCATCGGTGTCGGAGTGGACGACGCGCACCGCCTCCATCGGCACTCCCAGCGCGTCGCTCACCACTTGGGCCAACGTCGTCTCGTGGCCCTGGCCGTGGGGGGATGCGCCGGTGGTCACCACGATCGTGCCGTCGGGGTCCACGTGCACGGCGCCGTACTCGGAGCCCCCGCCGCTGATCTCGACGAAGGTGGCCAGCCCGATACCCATGAGCCGGTTGTCCACGGCGCTGGTGCCGTCCACGGTGCTGGTGCCAATGGGGCCGACACCGGCCGCTCGCCGGGCGCGTCGCTCGGCCTGCTCTTCGCGCAGCGCGTCGTAGCCGGCGAGCTCGAGCAGGCGCGCGAGCGCCTTCGCGTAGTCCCCGCTGTCGTACACGGCGCCCGTCTGGGTGGTGTACGGGAAGGCTGTCGGCGGCAGGAAGTTTCGCCGCCGCAGCTCGGCGGGGTCCATGCCCAGGGTGGCCGCGAGCATGTCGACTGCCCGCTCGAGCATGGCCGCGGCCTCGGGGCGCCCAGCACCGCGGTAGGGGCCGATGGGCGTGGTGTTGGTCACGACGCCGACGGAACGCCACGACAGGCGAGGGATCCGGTAGACGCCGGTCGCCATGAGCCTCGCCGTGTGGAACGGGATCGTGCCGCGCCAGCAGTAGGCGCCGACATCGGTCACCGTGCGGGCACGGAGCCCCACGATCGTGCCGTCGCGCCGCGCGCCGAGTGCCACGTCCTGGAGCTGCCCACGGCCGTGGCTCATCGAGACGAGGTTCTCGCCGCGAGACTCGACGTGGCAGACTGGACGCCCGAGCCGCCGCGCGATCGCAGCCACGACCAGGTGCTCTGGATAGATGCCGCCCTTCGCGCCGAAGCCACCGCCGACCGCTGGCGTGCGCACCCGCACATCGTCTTCCGCACAGCCGAGTGCCCGGGCAATCCCCGCGCGTACCTGGAACGGCGCCTGGCAGCTCACGAGACAGTCCAGTCGACCGTCGGCCAATGGGATGACGACGATGCCGTTGGGCTCCATGGGCACCGGCGCCACCCGTTGGTTCACGAAGCGCGCGCGGACGACCACCTCGGCGCCGGCGAGGACGCCGTCATCTTCTTCTTCGTCTCCCGATGTCCCCACTTCCCCGGCGCTTGCCTCGAGGACCACGTTCGTCCCCAGCTCGGGAAAGAGGAGCCCTCCCCCGCCGGGTGCGTCACCGTCCAGCGCGCCCTGGGAGCGCGAGAGCGCCTGCTCGGGCGTCACCACGACCTCGAGCGGCTCGACGTCCACGATGACCTGTTCGGCGGCATCTGCCGCGGCGGCGGCAGACTCGGCGACCACGACCGCGACCGCCTCTCCGACGAACCGCACGCGGTCCCTGGCCAGGCATGGCCGCGCGAGCACAGGGCGCGGGGATGCCCCGGCGCGTGGCCACTCGGGGATGTCGGGCAAGTCCAGGTCCGTCGCGCCGAACGCGGCGACCACCCCGTCGCACGCGAGGGCGGAGGAGACGTCCACGCCCCGGAGCTCGCCGTGCGCGACGGCCGCGCGGACGAAGACGGCGTGGAGCATGCCCGGCAGGCGGATATCGGCGACGAAGCGCGCGCTCCCGTCGAGGAGCGGCGGGTCCTCTCGCCGTTCGACGCGGTGTCCGAGGACGCTGACGCTCGTCGTCCCGCTCGCCGTCCCGTTCGTCGTCACCGGCATCGCTGCGCTCGGCGTCACGTTCGTCGTCACCTTCGTCGAGGGCGCGTTCGTCTGGTCCGGCGGGCGATCAGCTGGCGACGCGCTGGGAGCGGAAGCGACGTTTCGGCTTGTGCTCCTCTGGAGCTGGGAGCGGCGTCGCGACAGCCGCCAGGTCAGCGGCGCGCCGGCACGCATCGCAGATGTACTGGCCGTCGCGCAGCCGGGTGAGCCCGCTCGCGCGGCACACGGCGCACGCGTGGCCGAAGTAGACGACCTCGGACGCCTCGGAGGAGCGCGTCACATGCGAGAGGTGGGTCAGGCGTTCAACGGCATCTGGGTGCAGGACCCAGCCTCCGTCCGGCGACGGTTCGACCAGCCGCCACGAGAGCAGATTTCGAAAGATCGGGTCGAACCGCTCGACCGGGTGCTCGTCCATTTCGCCATTCCCCTTCTTCCTTCTTTTGCCACGTGTGTCGCCGCGTCGGACCGCTTGCGCGCCGCACGAACAACTTTCCCCCGATGGCAACCGACGTATCCCAGTGTGCCCCAACGATGCGCGCACTGTCTCGTCGGCTACCCGACATTGCTACCGGGCGCTCCACGAGTGCGACATGTCGGCAGGCCCGCTCACTGTACGTCTCAGCCGTGCTCGGGCGGGGGATCCAGCGTGGGCGACCACGCTTGTCGTATACCCTGCGGGGCGCAGGGTCAGTCGGCCCCAGGCGCCTCGAGGGGCTCCAGGTGCTCGAGGGACGAGACGCCTGCACGACGCCGGCGGAAGTGCACCACGTTGGTCGCAGAGAGCAGCGCCGCCAGGGCCATGAAGCCGATCGAGGTGTAGAACGCCGCGTGCAGTCCGTCGGTGAACGCGCCGGCGAGCTGGCGGGTGAGATGCGTGCTGCCCACGAAGATGGCGAACGCGAGTCGGTGCGGGATCGCGCGGCCGGCGACCAGGACCGCCACCGAGAAGGAGAACACCATCCCGACGTTGCCGAACGTGCGCAGCGTGCCCGAGCCCACGCCGAACTGCTCGGGCGGGACCGCACGCATGATGGCCGTGGTGTTCGCAGGGAAGAAGGCGCCACCGCCGATCCCGTTCAGGACTGCGGCGAGCGCCACGATCCACACCGCGGTGGTGAGCCCGAGCTGCGCGTACACGACGAGCGCGACCGCCTCGACGGCGAGACCCAGCGTCGTCGGCAGGACCGGGCCCACCTTGTCGGTGATCCTGCCGCCGAGGGGTCCGACGAGCCCCGTCACCAAGTAGCCGGGCACGAGGATCAAGGAGGCGTCGAGCGGCGAGTAGCCCCGCACACCCTGCAGGTACATGATCACGAGGAAGAGCACAGCGAAGTTGCCCAACGCCTGGAACAACGACGCGAGCAGCGTGGGCGAGACCGTAGGGATCGAGAACATGGACAGATCGACCATCGGCGCCTCTTGCGCACGCTCGACGAAGACGAACGCGACGAGGCACGCGACCCCCGCGATCAGGAAGCCGAGGACCTGACCGGAGAACGATGTCGTCGCGAGCTTGGTCATCGCCCACAGGACCCCGAAGAGCCCGAGCCCGAGCGTCACCATGCCTGCCGGGTCCAGACGCTGGCGGCGTCGCTCCGCCTTGTCGTGCAGCACACGCAACGCGAGGCCGAACGCCACGATCCCGGCCGGGACGTTGATCCAGAAGATCCAGCGCCAGTCGATGTAGGTGACGATGACGCCACCGAGCAAGATGCCCAAGATGGCGCCGAGGCTCCAGCCCACCGCGTTGAACCCGAAGGCGCGGCCACGGCGCTCCGGTGGGAAGGTGTCCGCGATGACCGCGCCCGAGTTCGCGGTGATGAGCGCGCCGCCGACCCCCTGGACCACCCGGAACGCGATCATGGTCGCCTCGTTGCTCGCGACGGCGCAGAGCGCGGAGCCGATGATGAAGATGATGAAGCCGGCTTCGTACATTCGCACCCGGCCGAACATGTCCCCGAGCCGGCCGACCTGGGTCGCGAGGAGGGTGACCACCAGCAGGTAGCCGATGATGATCCAGATGACGCCGGAGACTGCGACGTGCAGCGACTGCTCGATCTCGGGCAACGCGAGCACCACGATCGTGGTGTCGACCGCCGCCATGAGCACCCCGATCATGATCACGAGGAGGGCGAGCCCGGTGTGGGTCTGCCCTGTCGCCCCTCCGCCGGTGGCGCCTGCAGCCCCGGTCCCGCCGGCCGTCGAAGCGCGCGCCGCGGTCTGGTCGCACTGCGTGGTCATCCCGGAGATTCTATGGCGCCGAGGTGACACCGCTCCCGCCACTGTGGCCGTCGCTCGTTGGGCGGCTCTCGCGCCACACACCGGCGCGACGAGCTCCAGCACGCGGGAAGATGCACGTCGCAGGCAGCACGCGGGAGGATGCAGGGATGCCAGATGCAGGGATGCCAGACGACTCGCCGCCGGATTCGAGCCGCATCGCGTTCACCTCGGGATCCGACGAGACCGTCCTGCCTACCCCCGACCCCAGCGCGGTCGCGGCAACCGACGCCGCGCTGGCCGAGCCCGCCGACCGCCGGAGGGCCGCGCTGTCCGCGGTCGCCGAGCACTGGCCACGGCACCTCGAGGCATGGGCCGCGCTCGCCGAGCTCGCGACCCCCGGCGCGGATCGGTATGCGTTCGCACGGGTCGGCTACCACCGCGGGCTCGACGCGCTGCGCGCCGCCGGATGGCGCGGCTCGGGCCACGTCCGCTGGGTCCATGCGGAGAACCGTGGGTTCCTGCGCTCCCTCGCTGCGCTACGCGATGCGGCGGCAGCGATCGGCGAGGACGACGAGGCCGAGCGCTGCCGCATCTTCCTTCGCCAGCTCGACCCGAGCGCGCCACGCTGACGACATCGCGTCGAAGCGACAAGTTCTGCAAGAGCGCGACGTCTCGCGCCGGCAACACCAGGTGTCGTCCCTATCGTGGAGGAGTGGGACCGTCGCTTCGCACACGCCCGGGCACCGGCTCGGGCACATGGCAGCAACCAGGTGGTGGCGCGCCCCGGCGCCGCCCCGGCGCCGCGGCCCACAGCCTCCTCGTCGGCCGCGTGGCCGGCGTGCCCCTCGAGGTCCACTGGACCTTCCTCCTCCTTCTCGCGTGGGTCGCGTTCGCAGACGCGCGCGGCGGCCTCGGGGCAGTCCTGACGGGCCTCGCCTGGGTGGTCGCTCTCTTCGCGTTCGTGGTGCTCCACGAGCTCGGGCACAGCGTCGTCGCACGCCGGCGAGGCGGGATTGTGCTCGGCATCCTCCTCCTGCCCTTCGGCGGGATATCCCGGATGGCGCGCATTCCCGAGCGGCCCGCAGACGAGACGGCCATCGCGATCGCCGGACCCGCGGTGAGCCTCGGGCTTGGCGCGCTGCTGTTGGCCATCGCCGCCTTCGTCGGCGCACCCGTGTGGCCACCCGCGCTCGGAGGCGGTGGCGCGGCCGCCTCGTGGTGGGCGAACCTCGGCTGGCTGAACCTCTTCCTCGCCGCCTTGAACTTGCTGCCAGCTCTTCCAATGGACGGCGGCCGGGTGCTGCGCGCGACGCTCGCTCGCCGGCTCCCACGCGTGTCCGCGACCAGGATCGCCGCCTCGGTGGCGCGGGTCCTCGCCGTCGCGCTCGTGATCGCAGGTGTGGCGTGGGACGTCTGGCTGGTGCTGATCGGCATCTTCGTCTTCATCGGCGCGCGAAGCGAGGAAGCCCACGCGCGCGCAGATGCGCACGTCCCGCCATCCGGCGTCGCCGCACCGGGGCGGGGCCCCTGGGGTCCACCACCCACCTGGCCACCACCCACCTGGCCCGCTCCACCCGCCCGGACTGTGCCGCCGTTCGAGGAGCGCAGCGGTACCGCTGAGACCGGTGCGACCACTGAGCGTGACGAGCAGGGCACCCCCGCCAGTCCCGGCAGCCGGGATCGCTCGCGGCGAGCAGGCGGCTAGCGATCCACGTCGCGGTGGAACGAGGCCGCCCGGATGCCTCGGGCTGCCAGGCGCTCGGTGAGCGCCTCGGCGAGCACCACCGAGCGGTGCCGTCCTCCGGTGCACCCGAGCGCCACGGTGAGGTACGACTTCCCCTCCTGCTCGAAGGACGGCAGGATCATCGCGAGGAGCTCTTCGATCTTGTCCAGGAACTCCACCGTGCCGGGCTGCGCGAGCACGTAGTCTCGCACCGGCGCCTCGAGCCCGGAGTGGGAGCGCAGCTCGTCCACCCAGTACGGGTTCGGCAGGAAACGGCAGTCGAGCACGATGTCGACGTCGAGCGGGATGCCGTGCTTGTAGCCGAACGAGACGACCGAGGTCTGCATGTGCGCCGCGTGCACCGGGTCGCCGAAGAGCTCGATCACCCGGTGGCGCAGCTGGTTCGTGTTCAAGTCGCCCGTGTCGATCACGACGTCGGCTTCGTCGCGCAGCGCCTGGAGCAGGCGACGTTCGTCCGCGACCGACTCTTCGACCCCGCGAGCGGCGAGGGGATGGCGCCGGCGCGTGCCTTCGAAGCGGCGGATCAGCACGTCGTCTGGCGCGTCGAGGAACAGGGTCCTCACGACATGGCCCGACTGGAGCAGGTGTGCACGGATCGGCGCGACCTCGTTCAGGTACTCCCCGCCGCCGCGCCCGATGACGAGCGCCACCCGGTCGTGCTCCGAGCCGGGGCCGTCCACGAGATCGGCGACCTTCGTCATGAGCGCGGGCGGCAGGTTGTCGATGACGAACCAGCCGAGGTCCTCCAACGCCGCGCCGGCAGTCGAACGGCCAGCGCCCGACATCCCCGTCACGAAGAGGAACTCGCTCATTGCCCTCTAGTCTCTCCTGCTGCAACACCGATGTCCGCGATGGCTCCCCGACCGCCCCCGCCGTGGAGCTGCTCGTAGGCCGCTCGAGCCACGGCATCGGGCAGCCAGGGCAGGGCGAGGAGGTCGTCCAGGCCGGCGGCCCGTACCGCCCGGATGCCGCCGAGCTCCTTCATGAGCCGCGCCCTTCGGGCCGGACCGAGACCGGGCACGCCGTCGAGCACGCTGCGGGTCATGCGCGTTCCCCGGCGCTGCCGGTGGTAGGTGATCGCGAAGCGATGCGCCTCGTCTCGTACCCGTTGGAGCAGGTACAGCGCCTCGGAGCCGCGCGGGATGCGCACCGGATCGGGTGTGCCCGGCCGGTAGACCTCCTCGAACTGCTTGGCCAGCGCAGCCAGCTCGATCTCACCGCTGAGCCCGAGCTCTTCGAGCACCCGCTGGCCGACCCCGAGCTGTCCCTTGCCCCCGTCGATGAGGAGCAGCTGCGGCGGGTACGCGAAGCGGCGCACCGGCCGCGCCACCACGGGGACCAGCCCCTCGAGCGCGGGGGCGTCCCCGCGGGGTGCCTCCCGGTCGCCCGCTGGGGCCGTCGCGCCCGCTCCCGCAGCGTTGCGCTCGCGCGCAGCCACCAGGGCGCCGAGCCGCCGGGACAGCACCTCGTGCATCGCGGCGTAGTCGTCGTTGCCCAATACGTGCTTGACCGCGAACTTGCGGTAGTCCGACTTCTTGGGCAACGCGTCCTCGAAGACGACCATCGAACCCACGTAGTCGGTGCCCTGCAGATGGCTCATGTCGTAGCACTCGATGCGCAGCGGCGCTGCGGGGAGACCGAGCGCGGCTTGCAGCTCGGTGAGCGCGCGCGACCGGGCGTTGTGGTCCGCGGCACGGCGGAGCCGGTGGCGCGTGAGGTCTTCTTGCGCGTTCCGAGCCACGGTCTCTTGGAGAGCTCGCTTCGCGCCGCGCCTGGGCACGCAGAGCGCGACGTCGGCACCGCGCACGCCCGAGAGCCACGACGACAGCACGTCGGCGGACTCCGGCTCGACCGGCAGGTAGACCCGCCGCGGTACCTCGTGGCCGGGCGTCCCGTAGATCTCCTCGACGATCCGCCCCGCGAACTGGGACGGCGACAGATCCTCGACCTTGTCGGCGACGAAGCCGCTGCGCCCGACCACCCGGCCTCGCCGCACACGGAACACCTGCACCGCGGCCTCGAGGTCGTCCTCGGCGATCCCCACCACGTCGAAGTCCTCGGACCTGTCCGAGACCATCTGCTGATGCTCGGCGGCCTTTCGGACGGCGACCAGCTGGTCACGTGCCCGAGCCGCCCGCTCGTACTCGAGCGCCTGCGCGGCGTCGGTCATCTCGGACTCGAGACGCGCGACGACCGGCGCCGTGTCCCCCGAGCAGAACCGCATCAGGTCGTCGACGTACTGGCGGTAGCGATCGTGCTCCACCGCAGCGATACAGGGGCCCGAACACCGCTCGATGTCGTAGAGGAGGCACGGCCGCCCGAGGCGTTCGTGCCGGCGGAACTTCGCGTCCGAGCAGGTGCGGACCGGGAAGCTGCGCAGGAGGAGGTCGAGGGTCTCGCGCAGCGCGCCGACGTGACCGTACGGGCCGAAGTAGCGAACGCCCTTTCGCTTCTTGCCCCGGTACACCATCGGCCGTGGCCACTCGTCCGATACGGTCACCGCGAGCCACGGGTAGCTCTTGTCGTCCTTCAGCCGGACGTTGAACCGCGGCTGGTGGCCCTGGATGAGGGAGTGCTCGAGCATGAGGGCCTCGACCTCGGTCGCGACGACGACCCACTCGACACGCGCAGCCTGGGTGACCATCTGCGCCGTGCGCGGCGGCAACGCGGCGGCGTCCTGGAAGTAGTTCGGCAGGCGGTGCCGGAGGGACTTGGCCTTCCCCACGTACAGGACCCGCCCGTCGGCGTCGTAGAACTGATAGGAGCCCGGAGCGTCGGGGATGTCGCCCGTGGCCGGCCGTTGCAGCACCGCTCCATTTTCGCGTGGCCGGGGCGCCGCCGCGCCACTGTGGCGTCGGCATGCCCGAGCACGCCGCCGTGCAGCCGCGAAAAGAGGCTCCAAGCCCCGGCGCTCAGCGCACGCCGAGGACCGGCCGCAGCACCTCACCCGTGTAGCTGCCGGGAGTCTTCGCCACCTGCTCAGGCGTTCCCTCCGCCACGATCATGCCGCCCCGATCGCCACCGTCGGGACCGAGGTCGACGATCCAGTCCGCGGACTTGACGACGTCCAAGTTGTGCTCGATCACGACGACCGTGTTGCCCTGGTCGACCAGACGGCTGAGCACGTCGAGGAGGCGGCGGACGTCCTCGAAGTGCAGCCCGGTCGTCGGCTCGTCCAAGATGTACATCGTGTGGCCGGTGGGGCGCCGGCTGAGCTCGCTCGCGAGCTTCACGCGCTGGGCCTCGCCGCCCGAGAGCGTCGGCGCCGGCTGGCCGAGGCGGACATAGCCGAGGCCCACGTCCACGAGCGTGCGGAGGTGGCGCGCGATGGGGGGCTGGTGCGAGAAGAACGCGAGCGCCTCCTCGCAGGACATGTCGAGGACTTCGGCGATGTTCTTCCCCCGGAAGGTGACCTCGAGCGTGTCGCGGTTGTAGCGGGCGCCCCCGCAGATCTCGCAGGGCACGTAGACGTCGGGGAGGAAGTGCATCTCGATCTTGATGGTGCCGTCGCCGGCGCACGCCTCGCAGCGGCCGCCGCGCACGTTGAACGAGAAGCGCCCGGGCTGGTAGCCGCGGACCTTGGCCTCCGGGGTCTGCGCGAACAGCCGGCGAACGTGGTCGAAGACGCCCGTGTAGGTCGCGGGGTTCGAGCGCGGCGTCCGGCCGATCGGGGCCTGGTCGACGTCGACCACCTTGTCGACGTGGGAGATCCCCTCGATCGTCCGGTGCTGGCCGGGAACCGCCTTGGCCCGGTGGAGATCGTGCGCGAGCGCGCGCAGGAGGATCTCGTTCACGAGCGTCGACTTGCCCGATCCCGACACGCCGGTCACGGCGACGAGGCAGCCGAGCGGGAAGGCCACGTCGATGTTCGCGAGGTTGTGCTCGCGCGCGCCGCGGACGACGACGGCCTCGCCCGTGCCGGGGCGGCGGCGGTCGGGCAGGGGGATCTTGCGCTTCCCCGACAGGTAGAGGCCGGTCAGCGACTCGGCGTTCGACAGCAAGCCGCCCTTGCCGGTGACCGGTCCGGAGTGGACGATGCGCCCGCCGTGCTCCCCCGCGCCCGGCCCGATGTCGACCACGTGGTCGGCCGTGCGGATCGTCTCCTCGTCGTGCTCCACGACGATCACGGTGTTCCCGAGGTCCCGGAGGCGCACGAGGGTCTGGATCAGGCGCTGGTTGTCACGCTGGTGCAGGCCGATGGAGGGCTCGTCCAGCACGTAGAGGACGCCGACGAGGCCGCTGCCGATCTGGCTCGCGAGGCGGATCCGTTGGGCCTCGCCGCCCGAGAGCGTGCCCGCCGCACGCGCGAGCGAGAGGTAGTCGAGCCCGACGTCGAGGAGGAACCGCATCCGCTCTCGGATCTCCTTCAGGACGCGCTGCGCGATCATGTGGTCGCGCTCGGAGAGCTCGAGCGCCTCGATCCGTGCGACGGCCTTGGTGATCGAGAGGCTGCAGAGCTCGAAGATGCTCATGCCGTCGACCGTGACCGCCAGCGACTCGGGCTTGAGCCGTGCACCGCCGCATGCCGGGCAGGCGACCTCACGCATGTACTGCTCGATCTGCTCGCGCGAGAAGTCCGACTCGGCGTCCGCGTGACGCCGCTGCAGCCATGGGACGATCCCCTCGTAGTGCGTCTCGTAGGAGCGGCTGCGGCCGAAGCGGTTGCGGTACTCGACCGCCACCTTCTTCGCGCCCGAGCCGTAGAGGGCGAGCTTCTTGTCCTTCGCACGCAATGCGGACCACGGCGTGTCGACGGAGAAGCCGCCCAGCTCCGCGATGCCGTGGAGGAGCCCGGTGAAGTACTCGCTGCGCGCGTTGGCCCACGGGGCGAGCGCCCCGCCGGCGAGGGACAGCGAGGGGTCGGGGACGACGAGCTCGGGGTCCACCTCGAAGCGCGTGCCGAGGCCGAGGCACGTCGAGCACGCGCCGTAGGGCGAGTTGAACGAGAAGCTGCGCGGCGCGGGCTCCTCGAAGCTGATGCCGTCGACCGGGCAGGCCAGGTGCTGGCTGAAGGTGATGGCCTCCGCGCCGGCCGGTGGCTCGCCGTCGGGGCCGACCACCTGCACCTCCGCCGTGCCACCGGTGAGCGAGAGCGCCGTCTCGATCGACTCGGTGAGCCGCTGGCGGATCCCGTCTCGCCGGACGAGCCGGTCGACGATGACCTCGATCGTGTGCTGCTCGTAGCGGGCGAGCGTCGCCGAGCGCCGGTCCGCCAGCTCGACCACCGTCCCGTCGACGCGGGCACGGGAGAAGCCCTGCTTCGCCAGATCGTCGAGCAGCCCGGCGTACTCGCCCTTGCGCCCCCGCACGACGGGAGCGAGCACCCAAAAGCGCGTGCCCTCGTCCAGCTCCAGCACGCGGTCGACGATCTGCTGGGGGGTCTGGCGCGCGACGGGGCGCCCGCAGATCGGGCAGTGCGGCTTGCCGATGCGCGCGTAGAGGAGGCGGAGATAGTCGTAGACCTCGGTGATGGTGCCGACGGTCGAGCGAGGGTTCCGCGAGGCGGACTTCTGGTCGATGGAGATCGCCGGCGACAGCCCCTCGATGAAGTCGACGTCGGGCTTGTCCATCTGCCCGAGGAACTGGCGAGCGTACGCCGAGAGCGACTCGACGTAGCGGCGCTGGCCCTCCGCGTAGATGGTGTCGAACGCGAGCGACGACTTGCCCGAGCCCGAGAGCCCCGTGAAGACCACCAGCCGATCGCGGGGAAGGTCGAGGGAGACGTCCTGCAAGTTGTGCTCGCGGGCGCCCCGGATCAACAAGTGCCCGGACACGTGGGGAGGATACCGGGTGCGCGTGGACGCCACGTCGAGAGTCTAGCGAACACGTGTTCGGCGTGGGCGGTGGCTGGACGGTCGGGCGGCCGGTCGG
>JAJZJC010000040.1 GCA_021810205.1 Actinomycetes bacterium | reverse complement strand
ACCGGCCACGTCCCCCGCACCGGCCACGTCCCCCGCACCGAGCCCGCCCGCGGGGCGCGCACGCGCACGCGGCGGCCCCCACCGCGTCGCGGTCATCGCGGGTGACGGCATCGGCCCGGAGGTGGTCTCGGTCGCCCTCGACGTCGTGGCCGCGGCCGGCGTAGCGCTCGAGACCACCGAGTTCGAGCTCGGTGCCGACCACTACCGGCGGACCAAGGAGGTCCTCCCCGACGAGGTGCTCCAGGCGCTGCGCGGGTACGACGCGATCCTGCTCGGCGCGATCGGCCCGCCGATCGGCGACACGTCGCTGCCGCCAGGGCTCTTGGAGCGCGGTCTCTTGCTCCGGTTGCGCTTCGAGCTGGATCTCTACGTGAACCTGCGGCCGTTCCGTGCGGTGCCCGGCGCGATCGGTGACGGCGCCGACTTCGTCGTGGTGCGCGAGAACACCGAGGGTGCCTATGCGGGGGAAGGCGGCGTGCTCAGAAAGGGCACTCCCGCAGAGATAGCGACGCAGGGCTCGGTCAATACCCGCATGGGCGTGGAGCGCTGCGTGCGCTTCGCGTTCGAGCTCGCCAAGCGCCGCTCGGGCAACGCCCTCACCCTCGTCCACAAGACGAACGTCCTCACCTTCTCGGGCGACCTTTGGCAGCGAGCCTTCGAGGAGGTGAAGAAGGAGTTCCCAAGCGTCACCACCGACTACCAGCACGTCGACGCCGCCTGCATCTCCATGGTCGAGAACCCCACCCGTTACGATGTCATCGTCACCGACAACCTCTTCGGCGACATCCTCACCGACCTGGCGGGGGCGGTGTGCGGCGGCATCGGCTACGCAGCGTCGGCCAACCTG
This sequence comes from Actinomycetes bacterium, assembly GCA_021810205.1. Classification (GTDB taxonomy): domain Bacteria; phylum Actinomycetota; class Acidimicrobiia; order Acidimicrobiales; family RAAP-2; genus JAJYVT01. Next base: position 24,732 of record JAJZJC010000040.1, on the reverse strand, counting down.
AACCCCGCGCGCACCGGGCCATCGTTCTTCGAGCCGGTGCACGGCGCCGCGCACGACATCGCCGGCAAGGGCATCGCGAACCCCGTCGCCGCGATCTCCTCGGCCGCCCTCATGCTCGGGCACCTGGGCGAGCACGATGCCGCTACCCGCATCGACAAGGCCGTGCAGGCGTATATCGAGTCCATCACCGAAGAGCGGGCCAACCGTCCCGCGCCGTCCACCCGCGCCGTCGGCGACGCGGTCGCAGAAAGGCTGTAACCGTGCCGATCACCCCGACGCACAAGATCTGGATGGACGGGACGCTCGTCGACTGGGACGACGCAAAGGTCCACATCCTCACCCACACGCTCCACTACGGTTCGGGCGCTTTCGAGGGAATCCGGGCCTACCCGACGGCCCAGGGCGTCGCGATCTTCCGGCTCGGCGACCACATCCGGCGGCTCTTCGCCTCGGCGCACGTCCTCATGATCGACATCCCCTTCACGCCCGAGGAGATCGTGAACGCGTGCTGCGACGTCGTGCGGGTGAACGGGATGTCCGACGGCTGCTACGTCCGGCCCCTCGTGTACCTCGGCTACGGCGAGATGGGGCTGAACCCGATCCCGAGCCCCGTGAACGTGTCGATCGCGACGTGGCCGTGGGCGACCTACCTCGGCGAGGAGGGGCTCGCCAACGGCGTCTCGCTGAAGATCAGCTCGTGGCGCCGGCACGACCCGAACGCCATGCCCACCGCCGCCAAGGGCGTCGGCATGTACGTGAACTCGTCGCTCGCGAAGGTCGAGGCGCTGAAGGGCGGCTACGACGAGGCGGTGCTGCTCACCTCCGACGGCAGGGTGAGCGAGTGCACCGGTGAGAACATCTTCGTCGTGCGCGATGGCGTCCTGCGTACGCCGCCGACCTCGGACGCCGGCGCCCTCGAAGGCATCACGCAGGATACGGTCGAGGTCCTCGCGCACGACATGGGCCTCGAAGTCCGCCACGAGGCGATGGTCCGCTCCGACCTGTACTTGGCGGACGAGGTCTTCCTGACCGGAACCGCCGCCGAGCTGACCCCGGTCCGTTCGGTCGACGACCGCACGGTCGGGGCGGGCAAGCCCGGCCCGATCACCACCGAGCTTCAGCGGGCGTACTTCGCCACCGTCCACGGCGAGGTGGACACACACAAGGACTGGTTGCACTTCGTCGGCTGACGAGGGCTGCCGAACGATTGCAACCGGGCTCGGCGCGGCGGGTAACGTCGGCACATGACCCAGCCCAGCTACGTGCCGATCGCGGTGGCCGATCAGGTCAGGCCCTCGCTGCGGCTCGAGACGCCCCGGGTGTGGGTGGCGGACCGGCCCGCGGAGCTGCGCTTCCCCGTGCGCCCGGGCGGCCGGAGCCGCGGCACGCCAGGACCCGACCAGGGCTACGCGCTCCGCCTCGCGCGCCGCGTCGAGCGCAGTCTCGTCCTCGAGCCGGGGGAGTCCGCCCACGACGTCGTCGTCGGCCTCGGGCTCCTTGCTGCCCGGCGCGCCGCTCTGTTCGGCAGGGCGCCCACGATCTTCGACATCCAGACCGCCCTTGCGCTGTGGGGGTTCGGCGAGGCCGACCCGCCCGAGGCGCTCGTCGCCGCGCGGCGACAGGCCTTCTCCGGCGTCGCCCACGACTACCCGGCCCAGCGTGCCCTCATCGACAGCGTCCCCGAGGAGCTCCTCCGGCGTCGCGCCCACGAGATCACTCCGGGCGAGTGGCTGGCATGACGTTCGCGCTCACCGACGTCCAGCGGGAGTTCCGCCAGACCATGCGCCGGTTCTGCGAGGAGCGCATCGCTCCGCACGCCGCGGAAGCAGACCGCACGGCGAGCTTTCCGCGCGCCTCGTTCGAGGCGTGCGTCGAAATGGAGCTTCCCTCCCTGGGGATCCCCGCGGAGTATGGCGGCGCCGGCGCCGACACCGTCAGCCAGGCGATCATGGCCGAGGAGATCGCCCGGGTCTGTGCCTCGACGTCGGTGACGATGCTCATCTCCAAGCTGGGCATGCTCCCGGTCATGAACTGGGGGTCCGACGAGCTGAAGCAGAAGTACCTGCCCAAGGTCGCCTCGGGTGAGGCGCAGGCGAGCTACTGCCTCTCCGAACCCGACGCCGGCAGCGACGTGGCGTCGCTCTCGACTCGTGCGGCGCGCGACGGCGACAGCTACGTGATCACCGGCACCAAGTACTGGATCACCAACGCCGGTATCTCGGACACCTACACGGTGTTCGCCAAGACCGACCCCTCGGCAGGGCATCGTGGCATCTCCTGTTTCGTGGTGGAGGCGGAGTGGGGCGTGAAGGTCGCCAAGCACGAGGACAAGCTGGGGCTGCGCGGGAGCCCCACCGGCGAGGTGCTGCTCGACGAGGTGCGGGTGCCCGTGGCGAACCTCGTGGGGGAAGAGGGCCAGGGCTTCCACATCGCGATGCACACCCTCGACCGCAGCCGACCGACCATCGGGGCCCAGGCCGTCGGGATCGCTCAGGGCGCGATCGACTACGCGGCGGGCTACATGAAGGAGCGCCACGCGTTCGGCCAGGCGATCGCCGAATTCCAGGGGCTCCGCTTCATGCTGGCCGACATGGCGATGCGCACCGAAGCGGCGCGCATGCTCGTGTACCGTGCCTGCGCCCTCGTCGACCACGACCCTGCCGGCGAGCTGGGCGTGGTGGGTGCCATGGCCAAGTGCTTCGCGTCGGACACCGCGATGTCGGTCACGACCGACGCGGTGCAACTTCTCGGGGGTTACGGGTACACCAAGGACTTCCCCGTGGAGCGCTTCATGCGTGACGCCAAGATCACCCAGATCTACGAGGGGACCAACCAGGTCCAGCGCGTGGTGATCGCCAAGAAGCTTCTCGGCTGACGGCGAAGGCCCGGGCTGCGCGAGATCTGGAGGCTGGGAGATGGAGCGGCTGGGCCTCGAAGTCGATGTGGTCGATCAATCGGTGCTCGAGCGCACCACCTCGCGCTTTGGTGAGCGGGGCATCGTGCTGCCGACCTTCCACGAGCTCGCCCATCCCATGACGGTCGCAAGGCCGGTGCGTGCCGGCCTTGATGGCGTGGGCGCCGACGACGCCGACCCGCGCAACCTGTTCCGGATCCACTGGCACAACGACGCAACGCGTGTCGGCTATGCCGAAGTCCCCGATCACGTCGTCCTCGGTCCCGAGCTGACCGGCGTGGAAGCGACGATCGTCGTCGCGCTCGCTGACCGGTTCCCGATGATCGGCGCCCACAAGGTTCTCGCCAGCTACGGCTGCCTCGCGCCCCGTGTGATCACCGGCCAATTCGATCCGACCCGTCACCGGGCGATCTGGCCGTCGACGGGCAATTACTGCCGCGGCGGTGTGGCGATCTCACGTCTGATGGGATGCCGCGGCGTCGCGGTACTGCCCGAGAGAATGAGCCGGGAGCGCTTCGCATGGCTGGAGGCCTGGGTGCAGGACCCGGGCGACATCGTCAAGACGCCAGGATCCGAGTCGAACGTGAAGGAGATCTACGACGAGTGCAATCGCCTTGCCGGCGATCCGACGAACGTGATCTTCAACCAGTTCTCCGAGTTCGGCAACCACCTCGTGCACTACCTCGTCACGGGGCACGCGATCGGAGAGATCTTCGAGGATCTCCAAGCGCGCAGCTCCACCGAGCTCTCGCTGCACGCCTTCGTCTCGGCGACCGGCTCGGCCGGGACGATCGCCGCTGGCGACTACTTGAAGGAGCACTTCGGTTCGGGGATCCTCGCTGCCGAGGCGCTCGAATGTCCGACGATGCTCTCCAACGGCTTCGGCGAGCACAACATCCAAGGTATTGGCGACAAGCACGTGCCGCTGATCCACAACGTGATGAACACCGACTATGTCGCCGCCGTGTCGCACCGAGCAACCGACGCGCTGAACGTGGTCTTCAACACCGACGTGGGGCGGGCGTTCCTGGCGGCACGCCGTCAGGTTCCCGAGACGGTCCTGCGTGCGCTCGGATCGTTCGGGCTCTCGAGCATCTGCAACATCCTCGCCGCGATCAAGCTGGCCAAGCACTCGAACCTCGGTCCGCACGACGTGGTGGCGACGGTCGCGACCGACGGCGCGCCGATGTACGTGAGCGAACGCGATGCGTACCTCGCTCGGCGCTACCCCGGCGGATTCGATGAGCACGACGCAGCCCTGCTCGTCGGCGAACACCTCCTCGGAGCAGGTGAGGACCATCTGCGCGAGCTCGACCACGCCGAGCGAGTACGCATCTTCAATCTCGGCTACTTCACCTGGGTCGAGCAGCAAGGCGTGCCGGTCGACGAGTTCTCACAGCGCCTGATGCCCTCGTTCTGGCACGAGATCCGAGGAATGCTCGAGCGCTGGGACGAGCTGATCCGTGAGTTCAACGCCCGCTCTGGGGCTGCCGCGGCGTGAGCCGCCTGGTGTGCGCCGGGTGCGGCGCCTCGCCCGATGCCCGAGACCAGTACCCGTTCGCCTGCCCGAACCGTGGCGTCGGCGACGTCGACCACGTGCTCGTGCGTGTGCTCGACGTCGCTCGAGCCGCCTTCCCTTCTTCCGACGACACCGAGGACTGTCCCTTCGTCCGCTACCGTTCGCTCTTGCACAGTGCGCATCGTGCCGCTGGCTCGGGCATGACGGACGACGCTTTCGTCGGCCTCGTGCGCCGCCTCGACCGGTCGGTCGAGGCAGTCGACGGGCGAGGTTTCTCTACGACGCCGCTCGAGCGAAGCGAGGTGATCTCCGACGCCCTCGGCTTCTCCTCGACCGGGGGCGTCCTCGTAAAGGACGAGACCGACAACGTGGCCGGCTCGCACAAGGCGCGCCACCTGATGGGGGTGCTTCTCCACATCGAGGTCGCCGAGGCGTCCGGCGGCACCGCGGCGCGCCCCCGGCTCGCAGTGGCCAGTTGCGGCAATGCAGCGCTCGGCGCAGCGACGCTCGCTGCGGCGAGCAGCCGCGCCCTTGTCGTGTTCGTCCCGCTCGACGCACCCGAAGCGATGGTCCGACGGCTTCGTGCGCGCGGCGCCGAGGTCGTCCAGTGCGCGCGGGAGGCGGGCGAGCACGGTGATCCCACCGTCGCGGCGCTCCGCCGCGAGCTCGCGCAAGGCGCGCTCGCCTTCACCTGCCAGGGTGACCTGAACGGCCTTGCCATCGAAGGCGGCGAGACGATCGCGTACGAGATCGCCACCGAGCTCGACCGCCGGGGATCGACGGTCGACCACGTCGTGGTCCAGGTAGGCGGGGGTGCGCTGGCGAGCAGCTGTGCGCAGGCCTTCAGGGAAGCCGTGGCCTTTGGCGTGATGAAGGTGCAGCCCCGCTTCCACACCGTCCAGACGCAGGGCGCGCACCCGCTCGAGCGCGCCCACCGTCTCCTCGCGCGAGGATTCGAGGGTTCGCACGAAGCGCTCGATGCCCTCCTCGCTCGCGCCGCATGTCACCGGTCGAGGTACATGTGGCCGTGGGAGTCCGAACCAACGAGCATCGCCACCGGCATCCTCGACGACGAGACCTATGACTGGCTGGCGATCGTCCGGTCGATGTTGGAGACGGGGGGGCAGCCGGTGGTGGTCGGCGAAGCACGTCTGGCCGAGGCCCGTGAGCTCGGTTGGCGTGCCGGGTACCAGGTCGACGCGACTGGGACTGCCGGTCTCGCCGGAGTGCTCGACCTCGTCGCCACTGGCGTCATACGTCCGGACGAGAGGGTCGTCGTGCTGTTCACCGGTGCCGAGCGCGCTCGGCCGATGCTCACGAGGCCGTGACGTCGCTCCCGCAGTACCGGCACTTCGTCGCGGCGACCGGCAGGTCTGTCGACAGGCAGTAGGGACACGACTTCACCGGCGGCGGCTCGCCGAAGACCGTGACGCCGCGTTTGGCCTGGACGCGCCGGTACGGCGCAATGATGACGAAGTAGACGACGGCAATGAAGATCACGAAGTACACGATCGCCGAGACCAGCTCGCCGAAGTCGAGATAGGTGCTCGGGTTGCCCTTCGTGCCGAGCTGTACGCCGAGGGCGATCGGGTGCGAGCCTTGGGCGCGGTTCACGAGTGGCAGGATGATCGCGTTCGTGAACGCCTCGATGACGGTGCTGAGCGCCAGGGCCACGACGAGGCCGACCGCGACGACGATGAGGTTGCCCTGCATCAGGAAGCGTTTGAACCCCTTCATCCGGTCCTCCTTGCGCTCGACAGGTGAACCGCTCACCGCCGCCGTCCATTTTGCCGGACGGCATGGCCGCCTGCCAGGACCGAATCCAGGCAGTGACCGCGGTCGTGCGGCCACGCCATTCGCTGCTGATCGTCTGAAAATTGCAATGCAGCAAGCCTTGCCACGCGCCCCGAGAGCGGCGACCATGGTGCCGGGATGGGAGGGACGTGGTGAGGCGGGAGGGGAAGAACTGGGGCCGGCGGATCGCGGGGTCGTGCGCGTTGCTCGCTGCCTTCGTCGCGCCCTTGCTCGTGGGACCGGTCACCGCTCCGAGCGCCGGTGCCACCACCCCGAGCACCGGTGCCACCGGCACCGTGCACTGGGCCCTCTCGAGCTCGGTGAGCTCATCACTCGTGGGGCACAGCTACAGCCTGCTCACGACGTCCGGGCAGCTCGTGGGTCTCGGTGCGGCGATCAGCGCGTCGGCGTCGACGCCGCCGCAAGCGCCGCTCGTCGGTGTCGCTGCGACCCCTGACGGCAAGGGCGCATGGGGCGTCGAGTCGAATGGCGCAATCGAGACGTTCGGTGACGCGCCGAACTACGGGTCGATGGCGGGCAGGCCCCTCAGCGCGCCCGTCGTCGGCATGGCGGCGACGCCCACAGGTGGCGGCTACTGGGAGGTCGCCTCCGACGGCGGCATCTTCACCTTCGGCAACGCGGCCTTCATGGGCTCGATGGGCGCCGTACGCCTGAACGAGCCCGTCGTCGGCATGGCGGCGACGCCCACAGGTGGCGGCTACTGGGAGGTCGCCTCCGACGGCGGCATCTTCACCTTCGGCGACGCGCCCTTCTATGGGTCCGGCGCATCGACGCAGGCAAGCTTCGCGGGGATGGCCGTCGAGGTCGGCGGCTACCAGAACCCGTTTCGAACAGTCACCGGCCTTTCCCCCCAGCGCGTCGACCAAGGTGTCGACTACGCGGGCAGTGGCCCGATCTACGCGATCGGCGATGGTGTCGTCCTCAGCACGACCAACTCGGGGTGGCCAGGCGGCGCGTTCATCGCGTACGAGCTGGTCGACGGCCCCGCGGCGGGTGACATCGTCTACGTCGCGGAGAACGTCGTGCCCAAGGTGAAGATCGGCGAGGCAGTGACGTCGCGCACGGTGGTGGGCACATTGATCGACGCGGCGCCGAACCTCGAGACCGGGTGGGGCGCGCCACCGCCGCTCGTCGGCGAATCGCTGGCGAGAGAGGCCGACCAGTGGTCGACACTGGCCGAGACGAATTCCTTGCCGACCGCGTACGGGGCCAACTTCTCCGAGCTGCTCGGCGCACTGGGAGCACCGTCTGGCATCTTCAACGGCCCGGTCCAGGGATCGCTTCCCTCCACCTGGCCGGAGTGGTAGGGACCAGCGGGCCGGCGGGGACCGCCGGACCGCCCGGCACGAGTCGCAGCCGTGAGGCACGCTTCACCCATGCATGTCGCCGCCCTGCGGATCACGATCCGTATCCCGCTCAGCGCCTCGTTGAAGGAGAAGCGCTCGATGGTCCGCCACCTCGTCGACACGTCGAGGCAGCGCTTCGGCGTGTCGGCATCCGAGGTCGAGGCGCACGACCGACGCCAGGTCGCCGTGCTGGGCTTCGCCACCGTTGCACCCTCCGCTGGCCAAGTGGCGACGCTGCTGGACCGGGCGGAGCGCTTCGTCTGGTCCCATCCCGACATCGAAGTGGTCGAGATCAGCCGGCACTGGCTCGACGTGGAGGCGGAGCGTTGAGCCAGTGCAGGTCCGCTGCAACAGCCAGCCGAGGACGTCGCTGACCGGCTTCGTGCTCCTCGCCGTCCGCGAGGGTCCCGCAACTGGCGGTGAGATCGGCGTTGCCGTGTCTCACCCAGCGAGCTGGTGCATCTCCCCTTGCAGCATCTCATCGCTGCGTGGCTCGGCACAGGCGTCGCAGACCGTGCCGGGAAGGTGGCGCCACGAGTGCAGCAGCCGGGTGCCCTGGGGATTCAAGAGCACGACGAAGCGATCGGCGTCGACGAAGTGCAGCCCGAAGTAGGGGCACCAGTCGGTGGTGGCGCCCGGGCGCCCGGGCACGCGCAGCACCCGGCGGAAGCGCATCCGGGCCGGTTGGAACAGCCAGCTGCCCTGGCAGGACTCCAGCTTGATGGTGACTGGGGCACATGGCTCCCCGATCGGGGCCTTCGTCGTGTCGCAAATCAGTGCAGTCATCGTTCTCCTCCAGGTGTCCCGCCTCGAGGACATTCAACGCCGTGAATGTTGGGGTTCCGTTGGGGATGGATAGGAAAGCGGCCAGAGCTCACCTGGCGAGCGGGCCGACGCCCGACCCTGCACGTGGAAAGAGAGCAGCTCCACACCCCGCTCCCGCTCCCGCCGCCGTGCAAGAGTGGGCCGGGCATGGACGACGCGCACACGGCGGCGGCGCACCGCAGAGGGCATGTGGCACGACCGGTCTTGCTCACGGTGGCCGTTGGGGTGGTCGCGCTGAACCTCCGCCCCGCGATCACCTCCGTCGGTCCCGTGCTGAACGGCATCGAGCACGCGACAGGGCTCACGGCGGCGACGGCCGGTCTGCTCACGACGCTCCCGGTCCTGGCGTTCGGCCTGTGCTCGCCGCTCGCACCCCTGATCGCTCGGCGCTACGGCATCGAGGCGACGGTCGCGGGTTCGCTCGTCCTGCTCGTCGCAGGGCTCGCGCTGCGTGCGGTCCCATCGGCAGGAGTCCTGTTCGTCGGGACCACCGCGGCCGGTGTGGCCATTGCGGCCGGCAACGTGCTCGTGCCCGCACTGATCAAGCGTGACTTTGCACTGCGCGCGCGCATGGTGACCGGTGTCTACTCTGTGGCGCTCTCGGCCGGCGCAGCGCTCGCCGCAGGCGTGACGGTGCCCCTGATCCGCGCGTTTGGCCAAGGGTGGAGAGGAGGTCTTGCGCTCTGGGCCCTGCCCGGGGCGATCGCGCTGGTCTTGTGGATGCTCGCGACGGCTGGATCACGTCATGTCATCGCCCCGGCGCACGTCTCGACGCGTCTGTGGCGAGACCGGCTGGCGTGGCACGTGACCGTCTTCATGGGACTGCAGTCGCTCGGCTACTACGCGCTCGTCGCGTGGCTCCCTACGATCTTCGAGCAGCGTGGCGTGTCCGCGTCGACCGCCGGCTGGCTGCTGTCGCTGTCAGGGCTCGCCAGCCTGCCCACGGCGTTCGGCGCGCCGCTGCTCGCCTCTACGCCCGGTCGGGCACGCCTCGTGGTCGGCGCGACGGTGGTCGCGAACGCCGTCGCCCTCGGCGGCCTCCTCTGGCATCCCGTCGCGGGCGCGCTCGCTTGGATGGTCCTTCTCGGACTTGCACAGGGCGCGGCCATCGCGCTCGCGCTGCACTTCATCGTGGCGCGGGCGCCGAGCTCGCTGCGGGCAGCAGAGCTGTCGGGGATGGCGCAAACCGTCGGTTACTTGCTGGCGAGCGTCGGCCCGTTTCTTCTGGGCGCGCTGCGAGACGCCACGCGGAGCTGGACGCTGGCGCTCGTCGTCCTCCTGGTCGCGCTCGTGCCCGAGCTCACCTCGGGTCTTGGCGCGGGTCGCTCCGGCCACGTGGGGGAGCGCTCGTCGCCCCGATGGCCGGGCGGCAGCCCCCCGGCGGCGGATCCCACCACGCGCGGTGCCGTGGCGCCTGCTACCGGCTCGACCTCAGGGACCTGAGCCCCACTGCCGTCGCCCCCAGTCCGTCGGCCACGCGTCTTGGCTTCGCGCTCGGCCATGGCCATCTCTCGCGGCGCCGTACTGGCGCCCTACGCCGGGCGGAGGGCGCCGATCTCTTCGACACCGAGGATGGCCCGCCACGACGTCACGTCGGTCGCGCCCTCGGTCACGAGCACGAGCACCGACGACTCGGGCTCGGCGAGATCCGCGAGGGGGGTGTCGGGCAGCTCCCCCCAGCTCCGGCTCTCGACTTGGAGCGCGGAGAGGCCGGCGAGCGCAGCGGCACCGGTCTCACCTGCCTCGATGCCCGCTGCGGCGAGGTCGCGCACCGCCTGGCGGGTCCAGTCGTCGTCGATGTCCACGAACCCGTCGATGCCTCGCGACACGATCGGCCAGGCCACGAGCGACGGCGTCCCGCAGTTCAGGCCGACCATCATCGAGCGCTGTGCACCGTCGAGCGAGCGGCGCTCGCCGGCGAGGACCGACGCGGTCACGCACGCGGCGTCCGTCGGCTCGACGCCGATGATGTGGGTGCCCTGCGGCCGGAAGTGCGCAACGGCGGCGGCGCCCAGCGCGCCGACCCCGACCGGCACCACCACGAGATCGGGCCGTGCGTGGTCGCACGCCTCGAGCGCGTCGGTGATCTCGAAGAACATGGTGGAGTAGCCCTCGATCACCCAGCCCGGCACGTCGGTGTACCCCGACCAGCTGGTGTCGGAGACGATGAGGCAGTGCGGGCCGTCCTCCTTCGCCGATCGCCGCACCGCGTCGTCGAAGCCGCCGTCGACGACTTCGACCTCGGCGCCCTCCTGGGCGATCGCGTCGATGCGGCGAGGGCTCGTGCCCGCGGGGACGAAGATGCGGGCCTCGAAACCGAGCAAGCGCGCCATGCGGGCGACGGCCCGGCCGTGGTTCCCGTCGGTCGCTGCGACCAAGGTGAGCGGGCGCAGGACGCTGAGCTTCTCGGCGAGGTCCCGCCAGCCGTCCCCGCCGTCCCCTGCTCCGCAGCCGTCCCCTGCCTCGCCGGCGGCTTCGAGCCCCGCCCGCTCGCAGAGCGCGCGGTACGTCGCCCAGGAGGCACCGAGCATCTTGAACGACGGCAGGCCGAAGCGTGCCGACTCGCATTTCACGAGGAGCTCACGGACGCCCAGCCGTCCGGCGAGCTGGGGGACCGAGAGGAGTGGCGTCGGCACGTAGCCGGGGAGGCGGCGGTGGAAGGCCAGCGGGGCGCGCGTGGGCGCTGGGCACTCGAGGGGGCCGGCCATCGGATTGGCGACGGCACGGAAGGCGAGCGTCATGCGCAGTCTTCCCCGAAGGTGTCGATCATCGTGCGGACGTCGCCCAGGGGGTACAGGACGGGGCAGGTGCACCCCTGCGCGACGTACTCCGCCACGCGGGCGCGTGCCTGCGTGGGCGTTCCCGAGGCGGTGAGCATCTGGACGACCTCGTCGGGAACGAGACGCGACGCGGCCTCGACCTGCTCGTGGGTGGCTGGCCAGGTGAGCACCTCGCCGACGGCGTCGAGGAGGGACTGGGGGACCCCTGACGCGCGCATGATGTGCGGTTGCTGGCCGAGGTACTGGGTGACCATCAGACGGGCCATGTCGAGCGCGACTCGTTCGTCCTCGTGGACCGAGCACACGACGAGCTGGGGACGGTCGAGATCTGCCATGGCGCGCCCGGCGCGCTCGAGCCCGCGCCCGATGTGCTCGAGCGCCCGCGCGTTGTAGTCGGGGGAGACGAGATAGTTCAAGACGACGCCATCCGCGATCTCGCCAGCGAGCTCGAGCATCTTGTCGCCGGTCGCGCCGATGTAGACGGGGACGTCCTTCGGGCGGCGCTCTTGGTACACGTAGTCGAGCTCGACACCTGTGAGGTGCACCCACTCGCCGTGGAACGTCACCGTCTCGTTGGCGAGGAGGGCGCGCACCGTGGTGACCACCTCGCGCATCACGGTGAGCGGGTGGGCTCGCACGATGCCGACCTTGGCAGCGAGCGGGTCCCACCATGCGCCCAGCCCGAGGATCACGCGTCCGGGCGCGAGGTCGTCGAGGGTCGAGAACGTCGCGGCGATGCGGGCGGGGTTTCGCGACCAGCAGTCCGAGACGCCCGAGCCGAGCCGGATGCGGTCGGTGACGGCGCCGTAGGCCGCGAGCGGGACGGTCGCTTCGCGTACCAGCCTGCTCTCGGCCTGCCACACGGCCTCGAAGCCTCGCTGCTCTGCATAGGCGGCGTACGTCATCGCGTCGCGGATCGGATGGGCGTCTTGGAGGTAGAGGGCGGCGCGCGCCTCCAGCGCGGGGGCGCCGGCCGAAGGATCAGTCGCCATCGACACTCGCATCCGCCGCACTGCCGGCGCGCATTGGGAGCCTCGTGCGCCAGACGCCGTCTGCGTCGTGGAGCGCCGCGGCGACCGCGCCGGCGGTGGGAACGAGCCCGATCTCCCCGACGCCCTTGATCCCGTAGGGCGCACGCGGCTGGGGCACCTCTACGAGCACCACCTCGATCGGCGGGACGTCCTTCGCGCGCAGGATGCCGAGGGAGCGCAGGGTCGACTTGGTGGGGAAGCCACGGTCGTCGGCTGGGAACTCCTCGGTCAGGGCGTACCCGAGGCCCATGTGCACGGAGCCCTCGACCTGCCCGGTGCACAAGAGCGGGTTCACCGCGCGCCCGACGTCGTGTGCGGCCACGACCCTTTCGACGCCGAGCGTGCCCGGGTCCATCACCACCAGCTGGGCTGCGTAGCCGAAGGCGGAGTGGATGATCGGGTGCTCGACCTCCCCGAGGTGGTGCGTCCAGTCCACGCAGTGCTCGCCGACGTAGTCGACCTCGGCGCGGCAGCCGTCGGCCAGCGCGGCGAGGCACGCCTCGCGCACGGCGCCCGCCCCCATGAGCGTCGCCCGGCTCCCGGTCGTCTGCCCGTCGCCCAGCTCCCTCGTGGTGTCGACGACGACGACCACCCGGCTCGCCTCGACACCGAGCTCTTCGACCGCCACCTGCAACGCGACGGTGTGGATGCCCTGACCCATCTCGGTCCAGCCGTGGCGCACCTCGACGGTCCCGTCACCTCGGAAGCGCACGACCGCCCGGCTGACCTCTTTGACGCCGTTGCCGAGCCCTGAGTTCTTGAGCCCGAGCCCGATGCCGACCGCCTTGCCTGCAGCCCTCGCCTCGTCGTAGGGCGCCCGCAACGCGTCCAGGCACCGTTCGGCTCCTCGGCACCCGTCGTCCATCACCTGCCCCGGACCCCAGAGGTCGCCGGGGTGGACGACGTTGCGCTTTCGGATCTCGAACCCGTCGATGCCCACCGCGGCGGCGAGCCTGTCCATCACTCCCTCCATGGCGAACTGCGCCTGGTTGGCACCGAAGCCGCGGAAGGCGCCGCACACCGGATTGTTGGTGCGAACGGCGATCGACTCCACGTCGACGGCGGGCACCCGGTACGGACCGGTCGCGTGGCCGGCCGCCCGTTCGAGCACCTTCATGCCGACGCTCGCGTAGGCACCGGAGTCGCCGAGCATGCGGGCACGCAGCCCAGTGAGGCGGCCCTCGTCGTCGCACCCCGCCCAGTACTCGAGGCGGATCGGGTGGCGTTTGGCGTGGAGCAAGAAGCTCTCCTCGCGCGACAAGGTGCACTTGACCGGACGGCGCAGCAGGTGCGCGGCGAGTGCCGCGTGCGCCTGGTTGGACATGTCCTCTTTGCCGCCGAAGGCGCCACCGTTCGAGACGAGCTCGACGCGTACCATGTCGCGCGAGATCCCGAGGCACGAGGCGATCTGGTTACGGTCGTCCCACACGCCCTGGCCGCCCGAGTACACGTGGAGCCCGCCGTCGTCGCGTGGCACCGCGAGCGTCGATTCGGGCTCCAAGAACGCGTGCTCTACGCGCTGGGTCTCGAAGACCTCGTGGACCACGTGCGCGCTCGAGGCGAGCGCCGCGTCGACGTCACCGCGGGCATATGCCGAGCGCGAGAGCTCGTTGGACTCGGTGCCCCACACGGCGATCTGTGTGGAGGCGAGCGCCGTTGCTGGATCGGTGAGCGGCTCGAGCGGGCGGTAGTCGACCGAGACGAGCGATGCAGCGGCACGGGCCTGCTCGCGGGTGCGAGCGACGACGACCGCGAGCACGTCGCCTGCGTACGACGTGCGCTCGCCCTCACCGACGAGGACCGGCCAGTCGGTGTGGATGATGCCGACGCGCCGGAGGCCGGGGATGTCGGCAGCGGTGAGCACGCCGACGACACCGGGCGCGGTGGCGGCGGCGGTGGTGTCGATCCGCACCACGTCCGCTCGGGCATGGTCGGTGAAGCGGAGCGCCGCGTGCGCCATGTCCGGCACCCGCAGGTCGTCGATGTAGGCACGCTCGCCGAGTGCCAGCTGCTCCGCCTCGTACTTCTGCACCCCCGCGCCGATGCCGGCGCCGTCGCCGGGGAAGCTGGTCGGCAGCGGCGTCCCATGGGCGACTGCCTCGATCGCGTCGAGGATCTTCACGTAGCCCGTGCAGCGGCACAGGTGGGCCCCGAGGTGCCGCGCCATGTCCTGCCTGGTGAGCGCCTCGCCCCTCTTGTCCACCTGCGCCTTGGCCCGAAGGACGATGCCGGGGATGCAAAAGCCGCACTGCAGACCGCCGTGCGCCGCGAAGGCGCGGGCATAGCGCTCGCGTTCCTCTTCCTCCAGCCCCTCGAGCGTGACGACGTCGCGTCCCTCGGCCTTGGCCACGGGGTACTGGCACGACACCTGGACCTTGCCGTCGATCATGACGGTGCAGCACCCGCACTGGCCCGACGGCGAGCAGCCGTCCTTCGGCGAGGTGATGTCGAGCTCCTCGCGCAGCGCGGCGAGCAGGTGGGGGTGGTCGCCACGCACCTCGACGTCCAGGCCGTTCACCCGGAACGTGACGGTGCGTGCTGAGGTCGAGGTCACCGATTCCCCCTTTGGGCGATCAGCCCGTAGACCTCGGGGCGCCGGTAGCGGGCGAAGTCGAAGAGCGTCTCTTTGTAGCGTGCGCACCAGTCGAGGTCGCATTCGGCGACGACCACCTCGTCGCCGCTCGTGACGGCCTGGGCCACGATCTGGCCCGATGGGGCGACGACGGCGGACTGCGCGAGCATGTCGACGCCCTCTTCGACACCGCCTTTGGCGGCTGCGACGACCCAGGTGCCGTTCTGGTAGGCGCCGGAGCTGAGCACGAGCTGATTGTGGAAGCCGGCCAGCGCGTCCTGCGAGGGATCGGGCGGGTAGTGGATCGGGGTGTTGTAGCCGCAGCAGATGAGCTCGACCCCTTGGAGGCCCATGACCCGGTAGGTCTCGGGCCAGCGGCGGTCGTTGCACAGCATCATGCCGACCGTTGCGCCGAAGGCGCTCCACACGCCGAAGCCCTCGGGCCCCGGCTCGAAGTAGTAGCGCTCGAGGTGCTGGAAGGGACGCCACGGCTCGTCGTGCTCGTGGCCGGGGATGTGCACCTTGTGGAAGTTCGCCACGATGCTCCCGTCGCGCTCGACGAGGATCGCGCTGTTGTAGCGGTGGCCGTCGTGCGTGCGCTGCGCATAGCCGAGGAAGAAGCCGACGTGCAGCGCCCGCGCCTCGTCGAACAGCGCTTTGGTCGCGGGCCCCGGCATCTCGGTCTCGAACCAGTGGTCGGCGGCCTCGAGCGGTGCGGTCCACCACCGAGGGAAGAACGTGGTGAGGGCGAGCTCGGGGTAGACGACGAGCTCGGCGCCGCGACGGTGCGCCGCGTGCAAGAGCTCGAGGAGCCGCTCGACGACCGCGTCGCGCGGCTCGTCGCGGGCGATCGGACCGAGCTGCGCCGCGGCGACCACGAGGCGCCGGCTCAAAGCTCGGCCTCCGCCAACTGCGCCATCACGTGGAGGAGCACGTTCGCGCCGGCGTCGAGATGCTCGGGCGCGCTGTACTCGGCAGGGTTGTGGCTGATGCCGCCGCGGCTCGGCACGAAGATCATCCCGGCGGGGCACAGGCGGGCGAGCATCTGCGCGTCGTGACCGGCGCCCGACGGGAGCCGCCGCACCGGCTGGCCGTGCTCGCGCGCGGTCTTCTCCACGAGGTCGACGACACGCGGGTCGAACGCCACCGGCGCGAAGCGCGCGAGCTGGCGCCGCGAGACCGATACACCCTCGCCGTCGGCGATCTGGCGGACGGTCTCGGCCATGCGGTGCTCCGCTGCTGCGAGCGACGCGTCGTCGGTGTGACGCAGGTCGACCGTGAGGGTGGCCCGGCCCGCCACCACGTTCACGAGGTCGGGCCGCAGGTCGAGCTTCCCCACCGTCGCCACCTGATCGCCGCCGACGTCGGTCGCGAGCTGGCGCGCGGCGACGGCGATCGCGGCAGCGGCGAACCCGGCGTCGTGCCGGAACGTCATCGGCGTCGTGCCGGCGTGGTTCAGCTGGCCGCCGAGCTCGATCTCCTGCCAGGAGATCCCCTGGACGCCGGTCACTGCGCCGATCACGTCGCCGTGGCGCTCGAGGACAGGTCCCTGCTCGATGTGCAGCTCGACGTACGCGTGCGGCGCGAGCCCGGGGCACGGCGTCGTTCCCATGTACCCGATGCGCGCGAGCTCCTCGCCGAGGCGGGTCCCGTCGATGCCCACGAGGTCGTAGGCCTCTTCGACGGACATGCCGCCTGCGTAGACGAGGCTGCCGAGCATGTCGGGCGCGAAGCGCGCGCCTTCTTCGTCGGTGAAGAACGCGACCGCCATCGCGCGCCGTGGCGTGATGCCTGCGGCGGCGAGCGTCTCGAGCACCTCGAGCCCCGCGAGGACTCCGAGGTTCCCGTCGTAGACGCCTCCAGTCGCCACGGTGTCGATGTGCGATCCGCACATGACCGGCGGGCCGTCCTCGCGGCCCGGACGCGTGGCCACGACGTTGCCGATACCGTCGATCGTGACGTCGAGGCCGAGATCGCGCATCCAGGTGACCACCAGGTCGCGGCCGTCGCGATCTTCGTCGCTGAGCGCGAGCCGAGCACATCCACCGTCTCCGGTGTCCCCGATGCGGGCGAGCTCTTGGAGTCGGGACTGCAGTCGATCGACGTCGATCCGCGGTTCCACCTCCCAAACTTGCCTGTCCGTCGGCGGTGTGTCAAGGAATGCTGAATCGTTTGGCGAACGAGCATGGAGGATCGTCACCGGCGCGCTAGAGGCGGGAGAAGAGCCGCCGCGCCTGCTCGGCCGCCTTCGCTCGCACCTCGGCCGCGTCCACCTTGGTGGGCTTTCCTGTCGCGAGGACCAAGTCGCCGTCGACCCAGGCATCGCGTGCGGTGGTGCCGGGGGTGAACGCGGCGTACCAGGGGTCGTCGGCGTGCTCCTCGCTCCACCGCACCCGGTCGCTCGCTGCCCCGGGCACGAGCGCGGCCCCGGCGAGGAGCCACTCCCATGGCGTCGTGGGTGCCGTCGTGACGTCGTCCTCCCGTGCGCGCACGTAGGCGATGCGGAGCTCTTCGCGCATATCGGCGCCGATCCCGTCGGAGCCGAGCACGACGCGCCCGGGCCATGTGCGCGGGCGGGCGTAGCCGACGGCGTTGTGCATGTTGGAGCGGGCGCAGTGGGCGAGCGTGGCTCGACCGAGCTCGCCGGGCTCCCGCAGGTGCACGCCGTGGACGACGAGCCAGTCCTCGGCGACGAGCGGCGCGAGCCGGGTGACCGCGTCCACGTCCGCGTCGCCTTCGGCGACGTGGACGTGGACGCCCACCCCGAGGTCGGCGGCGAGTCCCGCCGCTTTCTCGAGCGTGTCGTCGCTGCAGGTGAACGCGGCATGGATGCCGACCATGCCGTCACCCCCCGAGCGCAGGAACCGCTCGTTCTCTTCGAGACCCCTGCGTGCGCCGTCCTCGCCGTGCCTGTCGGTGACGCCGTAGGAGCAGCGCACGCGTACGCCGACCTCGGCGCAGGCAGCCGCGATCACGTCGAGGCTCCCCTCGATCGCCGACGGGCCCTCGTGGTGGTCGACGATCGCGGTCGTGCCGCACTCGAGCGCTTCGAGCGCGCCGAGCATGGCCGACCAGCGCAGCATCTCGAGGTCGAGCGCGACGTCGAGGCGCCACCAGACCTGCTCGAGGATCTCGACGAAGCTCGTCGGGGTCTTCAAGGGCGCGGGCATGCCGCGCGCCAGCGCCGAGTACAGGTGATGGTGCCCGCACACGAGGCCCGCCGTCGTATCCCCCACGACCCGAGCATGGCCGGCGGCGGGGGTCGCCGTCAACGGCCGGTGCCGTCGCCTCCCCATTGGTACCCTCGGCGCATGCAGCGCGACGCTCGACACCACAGCGGGCTGATCGTCGTCCACCCCGAGGTCGGCGGCGCGATCGAGCCGCTGCGCTGCCTCGACCGCGGCGCGCGGCGGGGGGTGGTGGGGTGAGCCGGGACTGGGTGATCGAGGGCGCTGCCATCGCGACGGCCGACCGTGCGGGGACCGAGTACCGGCGCGGCCATGTCGTCGTCGCGGATGGGACGATCCGCGCGCTCGGTGCGGGTGACGCCCCGGTGTCCCAGCTCGTCGAGGGGGCGCGACGTGTCGACGCGACGGGGTGTCTCGTGACGCCCGGGCTCGTGAACACCCACCACCACTTCTCGCAGTGGGTCACGCGGGGGATGGCCCCCGACGCCGGGCTGTTCGACTGGCTCACCACCTTGTACCCGCGTTGGGCGCTGATCGACGAAGAGATCATGCACGCCGCGGCGCTCGGCTCGCTCGCAGCGCTCGCGACGAGCGGATGCACGACCACGATGGACCACCACTACGTCTTCCCGGCCGGCGCCGGCGACCTCCTCGGCGCAGAGGTCGAGGCCGCGGCGCTCGTCGGGTTGCGGTTCCACGTCTCGCGCGGCTCGATGGACCTCGGGCGCTCGGCAGGCGGGCTGCCCCCCGACGACGTGGTCGAGGACACCGATGCCGCGCTCTGTGCTACCGAGGAGGCGATCAGCCGTTTCCACGACCCCGCGCCGGGCGCCATGGTCCGCGTCACCGTCGCGCCGTGCTCGCCGTTCTCTGTGAGCACGGCGCTGCTCGAGGGTGCCGCGAGCCTTGCTCGCCGGCGCGGCGTCCGTCTCCACACGCACCTGGCCGAGACCGCCGACGAGGAGGCGTACTGCAAGGAGCGGTTCTCGTGCACTCCGACCGAGTACGCGGCGTCGGTGGGCTGGCTCGCCGATGACGTGTGGATCGCGCACGGCGTGCACCTCGACGCGGTGGCGCGCCGCAGGCTTGCGGCGGCGTCGACGGGCGTCGCCCACTGCCCGAGCTCGAACGCCCGCCTCGGCGCCGGCATGGCGCCGGTGCCCGAGCTCCTCGCCGAGGGCGTCGCGGTGGGGCTTGGCGTCGACGGCAGCGCCTCGAACGAGTCCGGGCAGCTCGGGACCGAGCTGCGCTCAGCCCTCTTGACCGCCCGCGGACGTCTGGGGCCCGAGGCGCTGACCACGCGCCAGGTGCTCTCGATGGCGACCGCCGGCGGCGCGCGGTGCCTCGGACGCGAGGACGAGATCGGCTCGCTCGAGGTCGGCAAGCTGGCCGACCTGGTCGTCTGGCGGGCGGACACCGCGGCCCACGCCGGCATGGACGACTTGGTGGCCGCGCTCACCCTCGGCTCGCTGCCGCCCGTCGCCTTGTCGATGGTCGGCGGCAGGGCCGTCGTCGAGGACGGCGCGCTCCTCGGGATTGGCGACGCGGACGTGGGCCGCTCGGTGGCGGTGGCAGTGGCCGAGCTGGCCCGGCGCCACGGAGAGTGAGGGCGGCCGGCGGCTGCCTTGACCGCCCGTACGGGCACCGGCAACAGTGGCGGGCAGGCGGCACCCGACGGCAGCGAGTGGGGGGTTTGTGGACGACTTCATCTTGGGCTTGCCGAAGTGCGAGCTGCACGTGCACCTCGAAGGCACCCTCGAGCCGACCATGGCTGCCACCATGGCGGCGCGCCACGGCGTGGAGCGGGCTCCCGTGACACGCCCGCCGGCGTTCGAGGGCCTGGCCGACTTCCTCGCCGCCTACTACGCGGATATGGCCGGGCTGCGCGACGAGGCAGATTTCACCGAGCTCACCGCCCGGTACCTCGAGACCGCGCGCCACCACGGTGTGCGTTATGCAGAGCTCTTTTTCGACCCGCAGGCACACACCGCGAGGGGCGTGCCCTTCGCGACGGTCGTGACGGGGATCCGGCGTGCCCAGGAGGCGGCACGCGCGCAGGGCGGTCCCGACACCGAGCTGGTCATGTGCTTTCTTCGAGACGAGAGCGTCGAGTCGGCGCGCGCCACGCTGGCCGAGTCGCTCCCGTACCGCGAGCGCGGCTGGATCCTGGGCGTCGGACTGGACTCCGACGAGCGGGGGAACCCGCCCGAGAAGTTCGCGGGCGTCTTCGCCGACGCACGCGCCGCGGGATACCGGCTCACCGCGCACTGCGACCCGCGCCAGGAGCACTCCATTGCGCACCTGTGGCAGTGCGTGGAGGTGATCGGCGTCGACCGGATCGACCATGGGACCGAGTGCGTCGCCGATCCCCGGCTGTGCGACGAGCTCGCCCGTCGACGGCTGGGGCTCACGTCCTGCCCGCTCTCGAACCTCCGGTTGTACGGCACGCTCATGGCCGATGAGATCTACGAGCTGATGTCGCGCGGCGTCCTCGTGACGCTGAACTCGGACGACCCCGCGTACTTCGGCGGGTACGTCGCCGACAACTACGAAGCGGTGGCGAGCGCGCTCGGGCTCTCGAGGAAGGAGCTGGGTGCGCTGGCCAAGAGCTCGTTCGAGGCCTCCTGGCTGCCGCCGGAGCGCAAGGCAGCGTACGAGCGTGCCGTCGACGAGCACGTGCACGGCTGGCGGCAACGTTGAGTACTGGCTCCACACACGACGCCAGGGGAGCACAGCAGCTGCGCGTCGCGCGTCCCGCCACCCTCGACGACGCGCTGTGTGCGCTGCGCGAGATGCCCGGAGCGCAGCTACTGGCGGGCGGCACCGACTTCTGCGTCGAGGTGAGCTTCGGGTCGCGTCGCCCAACGGCGGTGGTGGCGTTGCGCCGGGTCGAGGAGCTGCGCGGCCACGACATCGCCGACGGCCATGTCCGCATCGGCGCGGGGACCACGTACGCCGAGATGGGCAGAGGAGCGCTCGCATCTACGCTTCCCGCGTTGGCGGCGGCGGCCCGCACCGTCGGCTCACCCCAGATCCGAAACGCCGGCACCCTGGGCGGCAACGTGGCGACCGCCAGCCCTGCCGGAGACACGCTGCCGCTCCTTGTCGCGCTCGATGCCCGTGTGCGGGTGCGCGGGGCCGCGGGCGAGCGTGTGGTGGCGCTCGAGCGGTTCGTGACGGGGGTGAAGCGCACCGTTCTGGCGCCCGACGAGGTGGTGGTCGACGTCGTGGTCGACCGGTGCCGGGGACCTCAGGAGTTCTTGAAGGTCGGCACGCGCAACGCGATGGTGATCGCCATCGCGTCGGTCGCCGTCGTCGTGGACCTCGACGCCCGGGCGGTCCGGGTGGGCCTCGGATCCGTCGCGCCGGTGCCACGGCGTTGTGCCTCGGCCGAGGCCCATGCAGGTGAGGCCATCGACTGGGGCCGCCTCTGGGCGAGCGAGGCGGCGCTCGCCCGCTTCGGCGAGCTCGCGGCCGAGGCGTGCTCGCCCATCACCGACCACCGCAGCACTGCCGACTACCGGAGCCACGCGGTCGCGGTCATCGCCCGCCGGGCGCTCGAGAGGTGCATACGCCATGCCACCTGAGCCTGCGGTCATCGCCGATCGCTACGAGCTATCGGTGAACGCCACGATGCGCGTCGTCGAGGACGCATGGATCGGGGAGACTCTCCTCTTCGTCTTGAGGGAGCGGCTCGGGCTGCCCGGCGCCAAGAACGCATGCGAGCAGGGTGAGTGCGGGTCGTGCTCGGTGCTCCTCGATGGCGTCGTCGTCTGTGCATGCCTGGTTCTCGCGGTCGATGCCGTGGGGAGCGAGATCCAGACCGTCGAGGGCCTGAGCGCGTCGGGCGACGCCGCGGACATCCAGGCCGCGCTCGTGCGCGGCGGAGGCGTGCAATGCGGCTTCTGCACGCCCGGCTTCGTCGTGGCCATCTACGACCTGCTGCGGCGCAACCCCGACGCCGACGAGATGGCGGTGCGCGAGGCGCTGTCGGGGAACCTGTGCCGTTGCACCGGCTACGGCCGGATCCTCGACGCGGTGCGCGCCGTGCAGCGCGCGAGGGCGTCGTGAAAGGGACCGTGTTGCGCAGCGGACGCGGTACCGGCGAGCAGGCGGGCTCGGGCATCGCCACGCTTCCCGGCGGGCTCGGCACGCTCCCCGGCGGGCTCGGCGACAGCCCCGACCGGCCCGACGGCGTGCAGAAGGTGCGGGGAGAGTTCGCGTTCGCCTCCGACCTGTGGATGGACGCGATGCTGTGGGGAAAGACGCTGCGCAGCCCCCACGTCGCGGCGCGCGTCCGTGCGATCGACACGTCTCGGGCTGTCGCGATGCCCGGCGTCCGGGCGGTCCTCACGGCTGCAGACGTCCCCGGCCGCCCGACGTTCGGCCTGGAGGTACCGGACCAGCCGGTGTTCGCGTCGGACATCGTGCGGTACCACGGCGAGCCGGTTGCCGCAGTCGCCGCGGACCATCCCGAGCTCGCGCGTCGAGCGGCGCTCGCGATCGAGGTCGACTACGAGCCGATGGACGCGCAGTGCGACCCCGAGGCCGCACTGCACGCACCGCCGATCCATCCCGATGGGAACCTGTTCCGCCATCTCGTCATCCGCCATGGGGACCCCAGCGCGCGGGGCGACGTCGTCGTGGAGGGCTCATACGCGGTGGGCATGCAAGATCAGGCGTTCCTCGGCCCCGAAGCCGGGCTCGCGGTGCCAGGCGACGACGGCGGGGTGGACCTCTATGTCGCCACCCAGTGGCTCCACGTGGACCGTGCGCAGATCGCGGCCAGCCTCGGCCTTCCGGTCGAGCGGGTGCGGCTGTACCTCGCCGGCGTAGGGGGTGCGTTCGGGGGGCGCGAGGACGTGAGCCTGCAGATCCACCTCTGCATGCTCGCGTTGCGCACGGGACGACCGGTGAAGATGGTCTATGCCCGCGACGAGTCGTTCTTCGGGCATGTGCATCGCCATCCCGCGCGGCTGTGGTACCGGCACCACGCGAGCCGGAGCGGCGAGCTGGTGAAGGTGGAGGCGCGCGTCGTGGTGGACGGGGGCGCGTACCTGTCGTCGTCCAACGCGGTCATCTCGAACGCCGCGTGCTTTGCACCGGGACCATATCGTGTGCCGAACGCGCTGATCGACGGTTACGCCGTGCGTACCAACAACCCGCCGTGCGGTGCCATGCGGGGATTCGGTGCCGTGCAGGTCTGCTTCGGTCACGAGGCGCAGATGGACAAGCTCGCAGCGGCGTTGGGCATGGACCCCATCGAGCTTCGGCGACGGAACGCGCTGACCCGTGGCGACCGTCTGGTCACCGGTCAAGTGCTCACGGGTGCCGTGCCGGTGCGCGAGGTGATCGACGCGGCGGTCGCGCACCCCCTGCCACCGGTGCCCGCGCCCGACGCCCCGATGCTCGCGCGGCCCGGTGGCGCGGGCGCCACGGCCGACGCGTCGCACGTTCGACGTGGCGTCGGATTCGCTGTCAGCTTCAAGAACATCGCGTACTCCGAGGGCTTCGACGACTACTCCTCGGCGCGGCTCAGGCTGGAGGCCGGCCTGGACGGCGAGCCGACCGCCACGGTCACCGTGGCCACCGCGGAGGTGGGGCAGGGGTTCGTCACGCTCGCGCAGCAGATCGTGCGCGATGAGCTCGGCGTGCGACGCGTCGTCCTGGCGCCGGCGTCGACGGTGGACGTCGGCTCGGCCGGCTCGTCGAGCGCGTCGCGCCAGACCTGGATGAGCGGCGGCGCGCTGCAGCTCGCGTGCGCGGTGCTGCGCCAAGAGCTCTTCGGCCGGGCGGCGGAGCTGTGGGAGTGCGGGAGCTCGCAGTGCACCTCGACAGGATCCTCTGTGCGCCGTGGCGACACCGGCGAGCGGCTGGGGATCGCCGAGCTGCTCGCGCGTGGACCGCTCGAGACCGAGCAGGAGCTCCATCACCGCCCGACCAAGGCACTGGACCCCGACGGCCAGGGAGACGCCCACCTGTCGTTCATGTTCGCTGCGCACCGGGCGGTGGTCGACGTCGATGCCGAGCTCGGGCTGGTCCGAGTCGTCCAGATGGCGACCGGTCAGGACGTCGGCAAGGCGCTCCACCCCCTCCAGGTGCAAGGACAGATCGAAGGGGGCATCGCCCAGGGGGTCGGGCTCGCGGTGATGGAGGAGATCGTCCTCACCGACGGCCGGGTGCGGAACCCGTCTTTCACCGACTACCTGCTGCCGACCATCCTGGACATGCCTGATGTCGTCGCGTCGCTGGTGGAGGAGCCTGAGCCGGGGGCTCCTTACGGTGCCAAGGGTGTGGGAGAGCCGCCGGCCATCTCCTCTGGGCCGGCCGTGCTCGCGGCGGTCCGTGCCGCCACCGGCCTCGACCTCTGCCGCGCGCCGCTTCGGCCCGAGGACATCTGCCTCGGCGGGCACCCCGCCTGACGCGGCGCGTACCAGCTCCGGCGCCAGGTCGGCGCGCTCGGTGGGGCCGGTCGTGTCGAAGAGCCGTTGGACGATCCTGTCGATGCGCGCCCGCTCTTTTGCGAGCGGCGCGAATTGCGACATGGGCGGCATGGTTCGGCACCTCCTCGGCACCGCGCGTTCCCCGAGGAGATGGTGGCCCATGCGCATCGGGCCGGCACGGGGCCCGCTAGCGCGCGCGAGAGGCGCGCACGAGAAGGTCGAGGGCGTCGATCGTGCGCCCGTCGGTCTCGACGGGACGGCGCACCTGGTCCGCGCGTTCGACGGTGAGCCCCGTCCCC
>JAJZJC010000039.1 GCA_021810205.1 Actinomycetes bacterium | reverse complement strand
GCATGCCCAGCCGACCCATGATAGCGAACACATGTTCGCCTGTCAAGGGTTGGCGATCACCCCGCCGACAACCCCACCCCACCGACAACCTCACCGCGCCGACGAGGCCGGCGATCACCTCGCCGAGGGGGTGGGGCCGCCAGGGCAGCGACGCTCGGGGGAGGACGGGGATGCGGGGCAGTGCAACCCAGCTGGCGCGGCTTGGCGCGCTCGCTTCGATAGCGTCGACGGAGTTCCGGTCGAGGCCGGAGTACGAGGGGGGTTGTCGACGAAGTGACTCTTCACCGCGCCGTGCCATCGTCCACTCACGTATCGGTTCCGGGAGGGGATCCGCGTGCGGTGAGAAGACGCGGGCCCGCACGAGCTGGCCGCCGGTGCTTCGCCACGATGGGCTGCGCTCTCGCGGCGCTCTTGCTCCTTGCGGCGGTGTGCGCTCCGGTCGTCGTGCCGTCGGCGGGGGCGGCGAGCGCCCTCGGACCCGCGAGACCCGCGAGACCCGCGAGACCCGCGAGACCCGCGAGACCCGCGAGACCCGCGAGACCCGCGAAGTCCTCGCAGCCGCTGTCGCTTCCCGCACCCGCGCACGCCGTGACCGTGCACGGCCCGGGTTCCAGCTGGGGCGTGGGGGTTCTGGGGGCCCCGGCCTGCGATCCGCTCGGCGGCCAGAGCTGCATGCTCCCGTTCCCAAGTGACTACTACACCGTGCCCGACCCCAAGGAGCCATCGGGCCGCCGGGTCGACTTCCCTCTCGATGCGATGCCGGCCAACGCGCAAGGCGTCCACATCGACCCGACCACATGGAACAAGAACGACGGCTTCTCGCCCGGCTCCGTCATCGAGGTGCAGGTCCCGTACCTCGATCTCGCCGCGTCGGGGATCGTCGACCAGTACCACATCGCCGGTTCGCTTTCCCCCAACGCGCCGATCGTGCTGCTGGACGCCTCTACCGGGCGTCGGCTGGCGTGGTGGGGTGAGGCGGATGCGCGAAATGCTGATCCGGCCACGCGTCTCCTCCTCATCCACCCCGCGGTGAACCTGCCGGAAGGGAGCCGCATCGTGGTGGCGTTGCGAGACCTGCGCGCGACATCCGGAGCCCCCATCGCGGCCAGCGGCGACTTCGCCCAGGTGTTGGCCGGCAAGACGGTGGCGGGGCCTGGTGGCGCAGCGCTGAGCACGCACGTGCGCTCGCTGCTCGACGTGCTCCAGCGCGACGCCTCGGTGTCCACTGCCGGGCTCTACCTCGCGTGGGACTTCACTGTCATCAGCACTGCCAACCTGACCGGCCCAGTGCTGCACATGCGCGATGTCGCCATGGCTGCGCTGGACGGCAAGGGCAAGACGCCACAGTTCCATGTGACCGCCGTCGCGAACGTGCCCCCGTCGTCGAAGGATGGCAAGGCGATCTCACGCCAGGTCTCGGGGACCTTCGACGTCCCGAGCTTCTTGAACGGCCCGAGCGGGGACAAGACGGACACCCTCCACCTCGGTGCGAACGGGCTGCCCACGGTGAACCGGGGACAGACAGAGGTGGCGAGCTTCGCCTGCCTGATCCCAAGGTCGGTCGCCGCCGATCCGCAGCGGCTGTCTGGGGCTGTGCATCCCGGGCGCCCGGTCCTCTACGGCATCGGCCTCTTCAACACGACGCGCGGCATGGAAGCGGAGAACGTCTCGGGCTTGGCCGATCGGGGCCACCTCGTCTTGTGCTCGACCGACTGGCTGGGGCTGACAGGCAACGCGGTGCTGACCGACGTCGGGCTGTTCTCGAACCTGTCGGCATTCCCGAGCCTTCCCGACCACCTCATGCAGGCGATGATCGACGCGCTCTATCTCGGCAAGCTGATGACGAGCTCGAAGGGGTTCGTGTCCGACGCTGCGTTCCGGGCCGGCTCGTCGCATCGCGCGTTGATCGACACTGCCGTACCGCTCACGTACTACGGCAACAGCGAAGGCGCGCTCATGGGAGGGGCAGTGACCGCGATCTCACCCGAGTGGCAGCGTGCCGTCCTCGGCGTGCCGTCGATGAACTACTCGATCCTCCTGCCGAGAAGCGTGGACTTCGCGCCGCTCTACCCATACTTCGACAAGTCGTACCCGAACGAGCAGACACAGGAGCTCATCCTCGGCCTCCTCCAGATGCTCTTCGACCGGGGAGAGACCGACGGGTACGTCGCGCAGCTGACCACCTACCCGCTCCCGGGCACGCCGGGTCACCAGGTCCTCCTCCAGATGGCGTTCGGTGACCACCAGGTGTCCAATTTCACGACCGAGATCGAGGCCCGCACCCTGGGCGCGGCGGTCCACACGCCGACGCTCCCGGCAGGGCTCGTGCACGGTGACCCCTTCTACGGCCTTGCCCCGGCGACCGCGGACGAGCACGCGCCGGCCACGCTCTATGTGTGGGAGGACCCGCATGCCCCGCCGCCGCCGCTCGTGAACGAGCCGCCGTCGGCAGGGGTGGACCCGCACGACTTCATGCCGCGTGATGCACCCGACGCCCAGCGACAGCTGCTCCAATTCCTGGCCACCGGAAGGGTGCGCGACGTCTGCGGGCACAGTGCCTGCACTTCCGACCTGGCTGCGGCCCCGGCGCCCTGAGCCGCTGGCGGGCTCTTGAACCTCTGAGCACAGCCCGGCGCGCAAGGGGTGCGCCTCAAGGCTGCGGAACGCCGGTGCTCGCGTGGAGGTGCTCGTCGAAGAAGTCGACGATGCGCTGCCGTGCATCGTCAGCGGCACTCGCGTCATAGCCGACGGCGCCCGCTTTTTCCATGGCTCGCCACAGCACGCGGTCGTGGCGGTTCATGAAGCCATGTCGCGCGCCGGCGTACTCCTTCACGTCGTGTGCCACTCGAGCGGCGGCGAGGGCGCGCTCGAGGGCTTCCGCGGCGCCGCGAAGCTGCAGGTCCTTCGCCCCGTAGCTGGCAACGATGGGGCACGCACCGTCCAGCACCTTGTCGAGGTCCTTGGGGAGGTGGCCGTAGTTGACGGCGGAGACCGCGAAGCCGTGCCCGTTCGCAAGCAACAGGGCGAACCCCCCGGACATGCAGAAGCCGACGACTCCCACCATGCCGGTGCAACGCGCACTGTCCGCAAGCCACGACCGGACTGCCTCGACCTCGTCGAACGGCCGGCCTCGCCGCTCACGGAGCGCCCTGAAGACCGATCGGATGCACACCGCCTTGTTCGACCACGACAGCAGGTCGGGTGCGGCGGCGAGGTAGCCGGCCTCTGCCAGCCAATCCGCTTGACGGCGCACGTCGTCGTCCATCCCGAAGACGTCGTGCAGCACCACGACACCCGGCCACGGTCCGCTGCCGGGTGGCTCGGCGAGGTAGCACGGCACGGTGGTCTGTCTGGGGATGCGGACCTCGCTCATCGGTCACCTCCTCTTTGCGGTACCGTGCCAGTGTGGCATCGGCGCATGCAGCATCGGAGAGCGAGCCCGGCATGCACGGCGACGCGCGTGCCCCCAAGCAGCCCATCACCGTCCTCTTCGACCGGGTGATGGTCCAGGTCACCCCCGCCGAGGGTGAGCGACGCTCTCGTGCCGGCATCCTCATCCCGGCCACCGCGCAGGTGTCCCGCCGGCTCGCGTGGGCCGAGGCGGTCGCGGTCGGCCCGAACGTCCGTGCGGTGAAGCCCGGCGACAAGGTGCTCTTCAGCCCCGAGGACCGCTTCGAGGTGGAGGTACAGGGGGAGGAGTACGTGATCCTGCGCGAGCGCGACGTCCACGCGGTGGCTTCCGAGCGGCTCGACGGGAGCACCGGCCTGTACCTGTGAGTCCGTACGTAGTACCTGTGATAGCTGTGAGCCCCTTCCGATGAGTGATGCCGCAACTCCCGAAATCTCCGCCCCTGCCGGCGTGCCGTTGCGTGACGTCGACCGAGACGTGCTCGACCTCGTGACGTTCGACGGGCGCGGGCTGGTCACTGCCGTGGTGCAGGACGCAGCGACGCGTGACGTCCTGATGGTCGGCTACATGGACCGCGAAGCGCTCGAGCGCACGGTCGCAACCGGCAGGTCCTGGTTCTTCAGCCGCAGCCGGAACGTCTACTGGTGCAAGGGCGAGACATCAGGGGATCGCCAGTACGTGCGCGAGGTGCGCATCGACTGCGACGGTGACGCGGTGCTGGTGCTGGTCGACCAGCACGGCGACGGGGCGTGCCACACCAAGGAGTGGACCTGCTTCTACCGTACGGCCGCGAGCGGTCCCGGGGTGCCCGCACACCTGCGCGCGTCCGCGCCGATCCAGGCGCGCGGCGCGACGCCGCATCCGACCGCCGACTGAGCGCATGCCGACCGCCTCCGCGACCGCCTCCGCGACCGCCTCAGCGTTGCCGGTCCACCCGACGCTCGAGGAGTTCTCCGCCTTGGTGGCATCAGGACAGCGGATCATCTCGGTGTGGACCGAGATCGTCGGCGACGAGCTGACGCCCGTGGGCACGTTCGCCTCGGTGGTGGGTGAGGAGCCCGGCTTCTTGCTCGAGTCCGTGGAGGGCGGCGAGCGCTGGGGTCGCTACTCCTTCGTGGGCCGAGCGCCGCTCACCACGATCGTCGCCCGTGGCGGTGTCGTGTCGACGACCGGGGTACTCGGCGCCAGGGTCGACGCAGCCAGGGTCGACGCAGGTAGGGTCGACGCAGCCAGGGTCGACGCACGCAGGGTCGACCGTGACGCCGGCGAACGGGCGCCGGCGGGTGCCCAAGGTGTCCTGGCGATGCTCGAGCGGCTGCTCGAGGACTGCCACGCGCCGATGATCCCGGGGCTTCCCCCGCTCCAAAGCGGGGTGGTCGGCTATCTCGCCTACGACGTGGTGCGCGAGATCGAGCGGCTCCCCGATATCCCCGACGACGACCAGGGACACCCCGACGCGGTGCTCGCGGTCATCGGGCAGCTTGCCGCCTTCGACCACTGGCGACAGCGCGTCGTCCTCATCGACAACGTGGTCGCGGACGACGGGTGGACCGCTGACGAGACCTGTGCCGCGTACGAGGCGGCATCGGCCCGCGTCGCGGCGTTCGCCGCCGAATGCTGCCAGCGCACCGCCGTCATCCCCGTCGCACTGCCCGCGCTCAGGCCCGAGCCCGCCCCGGCGAGGCGGACGGTGAGCCCGCAGATGTACGAGGACGCAGTCGCGGCTGCCAAGGAGCACATCGCCGCGGGAGACGCGTTCCAGATCGTGCTGTCGCAGCGCTTCGACGTGGATCTCGAGGTCCCGCCGTTCCAGGTGTACCGGGCATTGCGCCTCTTGAACCCGAGCCCGTACCTGTACTTCTTGCGCTTCGAGGACCTGACGGTCGTCGGTTCCTCGCCCGAGCCGATGGTGCGACTTCGCGACGGGGTCGTCACCTCGCGCCCGATCGCGGGGTCGCGCCCGAGGGGCACGACGGGGGAGGAGGATGCCCTGCGGGCCGCCGAGCTTGCCGAGGACCCCAAGGAGCTTGCCGAGCACGTGATGCTCGTCGACCTGGCGAGAAACGACGTCGGGCGTGTCGTCGACTTCGGCACCGAGCACGTCGACGAGCTCATGACTGTCGAGCGCTACAGCCACGTGATGCATCTCACGTCGCAGGTGTCCGGGCGACTGCGTCCGGGGCTCGGCCCCGTCGACGTGCTGCGCGCGACGCTGCCGGCAGGGACCCTTTCGGGCGCGCCCAAGGTGCGGGCGATGCAGATCATCGACGAGCTCGAGCCCACCAAGCGCGGCGTGTACGGAGGGGTGGTCGGCTACCTCGATTTCTCGGGCAACCTGGACTCCGCCATCGCGATCCGCACGATGGTGGTTCGGCCGGGCGGGAAGGCGTCGGTGCAGGCCGGTGCCGGCATCGTCGCAGACAGTGATCCGGCGACCGAGGACGCCGAGTGCCTGCACAAGGCGGCGGCACTTCTCGCCGCGGTGACGGCGGCCGAGGGTCTTGCCTCGCAGATGAGCTCGGCACTTCTCGGCGCGGCGCCGTGACCGGCGCGCCGATCGCGGGCCCTGGCGACGACGTCGCCGCCGAGTACGAGGCCCTCCGTCGCGGGGTCGGTGCCTACCGTGCCGCACGGGCGGTGGTCACCGTGACCGGGCCCGATGCGACGACCTACCTGCAGGGCCAGCTGAGCCAGGACGTATCGCCTCTGGGGGTCGGAGCGTCGGCATGGGCGCTCTTGCTCGAGCCCGACGGGAAGCTGTCGGCCCTTTTGCGCGTGACCCGGACGGCGGGCGACGCCTACGCCCTCGATACCGATGTCGGCTTCGCAGAGACGGTCGAGCAACGTCTTTCGCGCTTCCGGCTCCGCACCAAGGTGACGATCGAGGCCGGCGAATGGCCGTGCGTCGCGCTGCGCGGGGCGGGGGTGCGTGACGCCGTGGGGAACCGCTCCAACACCGCCAACGCCAACGCCGCCTCCGGCGGCAGCGTCGGGCCGAGCGGCCCGAGTGATGCAGGCGCCGCCAGCGGACCGCCGTGGATGCTCCCGGTCGAGTGGAACGGGACGCGCGGCGTCGATCTGCTCGGGCCCGGAGCCGAAGACCGTGTGCCTGCCGGCGCCCGACGGTGCGGCCGGGATGCCTGGGAAGCGCTGCGCATCGAAGCGGGCATCCCTCAGATGGGCGCGGAGCTGGACGCGAGAACGATCGCTGCCGAGGCGGGGCTCGTCGAGCGCGCGGTGAGCTTCACGAAAGGCTGCTACACGGGTCAGGAGCTCGTGGCGCGTCTGGACGCACGTGGGAACAGGGTGGCACGCCGGCTTTGCGGCATCGTGGCGCCGGGACTGGGTGCCGGCGAGGCCAGGCAGCTGCTCGGCGTCTTGTTGCTGGCGCCTGGTGTCGAGAAGCCGGTGGGCACGTGCACGTCGGCCGCGTGGTCACCGGCGCTCGGCGCGACGGTCGCGCTCGCCTACGTGCACCGGTCGGTCGCGGTCCCCGCAACCCTTCGAGCACAGTTCGGCACCGGCGCGCGAGCGGGCAGCGATGCGCCGGTGGGCAGCGATGCGGCGACAGCCGTCGAGGTCCGGGCCCTCCCGCTCGTCGAGTGCTGATCCTCCACGTCATGGGAGGAGCAGGTCTTGCGCGTCGCTCGTACGCGTAACGGGAAGGGCAGCCACCCGGCACTACGCTCGGTGCCGTGCCCAGCTATCTCTCCGAGATCATCGCCGCACATCGCCGGGCGGCCTCGGAGGACCGTCGCGAGCTCGATGCCCTCGTCGCCGACGCGCTCGCTTCCCCCACGCCAGCCTCGTTCACGGGCGCGATCCGACGGAGCGCCGCCGTGGCCGGGGGCCTCGCGGTGATCGCCGAGGTGAAGCGCCGCTCACCTTCGAAGGGACCGATTGCGGAGGACCTCGACCCCGCCGACATCGGGTCGGAGTACGTGCGCGGCGGCGCGGCGTGCCTGTCGGTGCTCACCGACGCTGAGTTCTTCGGGGGCTGCCCCGCCGACCTCGCCGCGGCAAGGCGGGCCGCGGGGGTACCGGTGCTGCGCAAGGACTTCACGGTCGCTCCGGCAGACGTCTGCGACGCCCGATGCATGGGGGCGGATGCAGTCCTCCTGATCGTCGCTGCGCTCGAGGACGCCGAACTGAAGGAGCTGCTCCTCCTGGCTGACCACTTGGCGCTCGACGCGCTCGTCGAGGTGCACGACATGGACGAGCTCGACCGCGCACTTTCCCTCGGCGCGCGCCTGGTCGGCGTGAACCAGCGGGATCTCTTCACCTTCGAGGTCGACGAAGAGCGTGCGATCGCTCTCGCGCCTCGTATCCCTCCCGACGTGATGGCCGTCGCAGAGTCGGGGGTCCGTGGCGCGGACGACGCCAGGCGGCTCGCCGCGGCTGGGTACGACGCGGTGCTCGTCGGGGAGGCGGCGGTGCGCGCGCCGGATCGTGCCGCAGCGGTGCACGCACTCTGCGGCCATCCCGTCGGCGCCCGCCGGCGTCCGGACGGGGACGGGTACTGAGCCCATGGCCGGGGGCAACATGGCCGGCGGCAACATGGCCGGCGGCGACGACCTCGTGGTGAAGATCTGCGGGCTCACGACCGAGGCCGACGCGCTCCTTGCAGTAGGGCTCGGGGCGGACGCGCTCGGCTTCGTCTTCGCGCCCTCGCCCCGTCAGATCGCGCCTGCAATCGTTGGCGACATCGTGAAACGCCTGCCACGTGACGTCCTCACGGTCGGCGTCTTTCGCAACGAAGCACCCGTGCGGGTGGTCGAGATCGCCAACCGCATCGGCCTGCGGGCGGTCCAGCTCCACGGGCACGAGACCCCCGAGCAGTGCTCGTGGATCCGTCAGCGCGTGGCGTGCGTGATCAAGGCGTTCCCTGCAGGGCATCGGGAGATCGCGAGCTTCGGCTCGTACGGCGCGGACTACTTGCTCATCGACGGGCCGAACCCCGGGTCGGGCTCGGTCTTCGACTGGCGGCTCGCCGAAGGCGTCGTCGACCCGTCGTCCATGTTCGTCTCGGGGGGCCTCCACGCGGGAAACGTCGCCGAAGTGATCACGCGCCTGCGCCCTCTCGGGGTCGACGTCGCGAGCGGTGTCGAGGCGTCGCCGGGTCACAAGGACCCCCAGAAGCTGCGTGCCTTCATCCGCCAGGCGCGTGAGGCCCACGCCACCCTCCTCCGCGCCGGCGCGCCGGCAGGCTCCCGCGTCGGTGACGTGCTCGATCCCTCCGGCCACGCAGCAGGTGGGTCTGGAGCCGCTGACGCGCAGGGCGAGGAAACTCCCTACGACTGGATGAACGGGTGAGCAGGTGGATGAACGGGTGAGCAGGTGGATGAACGGGTGAGCAGCCCGCACGTGTCGATGGGTGTGCCGGGGCCCGATGGGCGGTTCGGCGACTTCGGCGGACGTTTCGTCCCCGAGTCGCTCGTGCCTGCCTGCATGGCGCTCGATGCCGCGTTCAGCGAGGCATGGGCCGACACCGAGTTCCGCGCGCGGCTGGACAGCGTGCTACGCGACTACGGAGGCCGCCCGACGCCGGTGACCGAGTGCCGCAGGCTGTCCGAGCGCCTCGGCGTACGCCTGCTCTTGAAGCGGGAGGACCTCGTGCACGCGGGGTCGCACAAACTGAACAACGTGGTCGGCCAGGCGCTCCTCACGCAGCGGATGGGGAAGCGGCGCATGGTTGCGGAGACCGGGGCGGGTCAGCACGGGGTTGCGACCGCGACGGCCGCCGCACTCCTCGGGCTCGAGTGCACCGTGTACATGGGCGAGGTCGACACCGCGCGCCAGGAGCTGAACGTGTTCCGAATGGAGCTCCTGGGGGCGGAAGTCCGGCCCGTGCGTTCGGGGAGCCGGACGCTGAAGGACGCGGTGAACGAGGCGTTGCGCGACTGGGTGGCGACGGTCGAGCACACCCACTACTGCCTTGGCTCGGTGATGGGGCCGCACCCGTTCCCCTACATGGTGCGCGAGTTGCAGCGGGTCGTCGGCGACGAGGCCCGGGCCCAGTGCCGCGAGATCCTCGGCGACGACCCTGACGTGGTCGTCGCCTGCGTTGGCGGCGGTTCGAACGCTGCGGGGACCTTCGCCGGCTTCGTCGACACCGACGCGCGGCTCGTGGGCGTCGAAGCGGCCGGCGGTGCCGCGGCGACCGACGGTATCCCAGGCGTGCTGCACGGGATGCGCTCCCTCCTCCTCCAAGACGAGGCAGGGCAGATCCTCGAGGCCGAGTCGATCTCGGCGGGCCTCGACTATCCGGGGATCGGTCCGGAGCACGCGCACCTCGGCGCGATCGGTCGTGTGCGCTACGACAAGGCGACCGACGAGGAGGTGCTCGCTGCGTTCCGGCTCCTGGCCGAGACCGAGGGGATCCTGGCGGCGCTCGAACCGGCGCACGCTCTCGCGTGGGTGGTTCGAGAAGCCGGTCACTGCATCGAGGAGGGTGCGACCGTGCTCGTCACCCTGTCGGGACGCGGCGACAAAGACGTGGCCCAGGTGCGCGAACTGCTGGCGGACGAGCTCGACCATCACGGCCGCCTCGGCCCGCGCGGTGGTCGTGGCCGGTGAACGAGGGTCGGGCATGAACGCGGTGTCCTACGGCGTGATGGAGACGCACCTGCGGCGCCTTCGGGGCGACGGCCGGAAGCTGCTCGTCCCCTACATCACGGGCGGCATGACCGAGGACTGGGTCGAGTGCCTCCAGGCGGTCGCCGACGCGGGAGCGGACGCCATCGAGGTCGGCATCCCTTTCTCGGACCCGATGATCGACGGCCCCGTGATCCAGGAGGCCTCCGTGCGTGCGCTCGACCGCGGTACGACGCCCGTCGGCGTGATCGACGCCGTCGCCGTCGCGGACATCGGCGTGCCGGTCGTGGCCATGACCTACTACAACGTCGTCTTCCGCATGGGGCACCGGCGAATGGCACGCTCGCTTCGTGCTGCAGGCATCACTGGGGCGCTCGTACCGGACCTGCCGCTCGAGGAGCTGGACCCATGGGCTGCGGAGGCCGGCCACGCGGGCGTGGCGACGGTGCTCCTGGTTGCCCCCTCGACGCCGGAGGAACGGGTCGCACGTATCTGCGCCCGGTCTCACGGCTTCGTCTACGCCGTGGCCCGCATGGGCGTCACGGGCGAGCGTGAGACCCTGGGGACGGAAGCGACCACAGTCGTCCGTCGGATCCGTGCGACGACGGACACGCCGGTGTGCGTCGGCATCGGCGTCTCGACGCCCGCGCAGGCGAGAGCGGTGTGCAAGGTGGCCGACGGGGTGGTCGTCGGCTCGGCGCTCGTTCGCCGCCTGCTCGAGGGCGGGGGACCGGACGCGGCTGGCGAGTTCGTCTCCTCGCTGCGCGCCGCGCTCGACGACCCTGATCCCGACGACCCTGCTCCCGAGGATCCTGCCAACCCTGCCGGGCATGCCGGCCCCGGAGACGGCGAGGCACTGGCAGGGTCATAGCGCAGCGGCGAGCCCGTTGGGGTCAGCGCGGCGGCGAGCCCGTTGGGGTCAGCGCGGCGGCAGGATCACCAGGCAGCCATTGTGGCCGCCGAACCCGAAGGAGTTGGAGAGGACGGGCCCGGGCTCCCACGCGCGGGCCTCTGCCTGCACGACGTCGAGGTGGACGTCGGGGTCGAGCTCTTCACAGCCATAGGTGGGCGGGATGAGCTTGCGGTCGATGGCCAACACCGAGGCGACCGCCTCGATGGCTCCGGCTGCGGCCAGCCCATGACCGGTCACGCCCTTGGTCGAGGTGACCGGCGGACCGGGCTCGCCGAAGACCTTGTTTATCGCACGGGCCTCGGCGAGGTCGTTCAAAGGGGTGGACGTGCCGTGCGCATTGATATGGGCCACGTCACCGACCGAGAGCTGTGCGTCGGCTATTGCCTGTTCCATGCAGGCGACAGCACCGGTGCCATCGGGCGCAGGTGCGGTGATGTGATGCGCGTCGGCGGTCGAGCCCGCTCCCGCGATCTCCGCGTAGATCCGGGCGCCGCGTGCGACGGCCCGGTCCCAGGACTCGAGCACGAGCGCGGCACCGCCTTCGGTCATGACGAATCCGTCACGGCGCCGATCGAAGGGGCGCGACACCCCGCTCGTCGACAGGGCGGTCATGTTGGCGAACGCAGCAACGGCGACGGGGTGCATGGACGCCTCCGCACCGCCGCTCACTACGACGTCGCAGCGTCCCGCCGCGATGAGCCGTGCCGCGTTCGCGATAGCGTGGGTGCCCGCCGCGCAGGCGGTGACGACGGTCTCCGACGGCCCACGGAAGCCGTGCCGCATCGAGATGTGCGCGGCGCCGGCGTTGGCCATCATCATCGGCACGAGGAACGGCGATACCCGCCGCGCCCCACGTTCGTTGTAGACGGTGACCTGGTCGGCAAGCGTCTCGAAACCGCCGACACCGGTGGCGAAGATCACGCCCGCGCGCTCCCCGTCGACATCGAGGTCACCGGCGTCGGCGAGCGCCATCTCTGCGGCCGCCACCGTGAACGCCGCGAACGGGTCGATGCGACGCGCGTCCTTCGGGTCGAAGTAGTGCTGGGCGTCGAAGCCCTGCACACGGCGCTCGCCGGAGATCGTCGGGTGGACGAGGCCCTCCCAGAGCGCGTCGACACCCTGGCCGCAGCACGTGACGGCCCCCATCCCGGTGACCGCGACACGCCGCCCCGGGATCGGACCGTCGGGACCGGTCCCGATGAGCATCAGAGCTTGGAGGTGACGAGCTCGAAAGCCTGGCCGACGGTCTCGATGTCCTCGAGCTCGCTCTCCTCGACGGTCACGTCGAAGGCCTCCTCGAGCGCCATGACCAGCTCGACCAGGTCGAGGCTGTCGGCGTCGAGGTCCTCCGCGAACCGCGCGTCCATGGTGACCTTCTCGGATGGCACCTGGAGAACTTCCACGGCGCACTCCTTGAACTTGTCGAACGCTGCCTCGTTGTCCACTTGTTGGCTCTCCTTGTCGATGCCGTTGCCGGCACGCTCTCGGGGTGGTGCCGGTCGTCGGACACTGCCGGTCGTCGGGTGTGGCGGCCAATGAGCCTACCCGGCTTGCGGGGTGGCGCTGGGTCTTCGGGGACGCGCGCCAGATCTGCCGGCGAGCCTCGTCGCTCACAAGCCCATGCCGAGGCCACCGTCAACGGGGACGACGGTGCCGGTCACGTAGGCGGCGCCGTCGGAGGCGAGAAAGCCCACCACGGCCGCGACGTCGGCCGGCAGGCCGACGCGCCCGAGCGGCACCATGGCTTCGAGCTCGCCGACACGTGTCTTGCCCAGGGCGCCGGTCATGTCGGTGTCGACAACGCCAGGTGCCACCACGTTCACGGTGATCTGGCGGCTCGCGACCTCGCGGGCGAGTGCGCGCGCCATGCCGACCAGGCCTGCCTTGGACGCTGCGTAGTTCGCCTGGCCCGGGAGCCCGACGAAGGCGCCAACCGAGGAGACGAAGACGATGCGGCCGCGATGGAGGCGGAGCATCTTGGCGACCGCGCGTTTGGCGACCCGGAAGCCACCGGTGAGGTTCGTCTCGATGACCTCGTGCCACGCATCCTCGCCCATGCGAAGCACCAGCGTGTCCTTCGTGATGCCGGCGTTCGACACGAGCACCTCGACCGGTCCCCAACGCGCTTCGATCTCGCCATACGCCGCCTCGACCTGCGCGGGCTCGGTGACGTCGCATCGCACCGCCAAGAACCGCTGGGCGGCACCGGGCGGTGCCACGGGGGCTGCCTCCCCCCGAAAGGTGACGGCCACCCGGTCGCCGTTTGCCAGGAACCACGCTGCGCACGCCGCGCCGATTCCCCTCGAGCCGCCAGTGACGAGGACGACACGGCCGGACGTGGCCGTGTCGCTCGGTGCTGGGCTCATCGGCCGTTCCCGCCCACCCGGAGCCAGACGAGGGGCTGGCCCTCTTGGACGCGCTCGCCGGCGACCGAGAGCCAGCGAACGACCTCGCCCTCGAAGGGCGTGCGCACCTCGGTGACCCCCACCCGCCCGACGAGATCGCCGATGCGGACATGTGAGACCGAGGAGCTGGCATCGGACCCTGCACCGCCCCGTCCGACGGTGCCCGGCAGCAGCCCGGTGCCCGGTGCCGTCAGCGACTCTTCTGGTGCGAAGATCCCCGAGCACGGGCTCACCACCACCCGCTCGGACATGTAGAGGTGCTCGCCCTGGTGGGCGTGGCCGTCGTCGCCCCAGGCGTCGGTCGGGTGCCCGGCGACCGCGTCGAGCAGCGTGTCGAGATCGTCGGGGGTCGCGACCGACAGCGCCTGGAGCTCCGGCGCGGCCCGTCGCGCCAGGCCCGTCAGGACGCCGCCGGGGCCGATCTCGATCAGGCTGGTGGCGCCGAGCCCCGAGAGCGTTTCGACGGTCTGGCGCCACCGAACCGGCCCGCAGAGCTGCGCTGAGAGGAGGCCGGGCCACTCGGCGGGGTCGGAGTGGACGCGGGCGTCGACGTTGGCGACGACGGGCACTTCAGGGGTGGCGAAGACGATGTCGCCGAGCGCCTTTCGCAGGGCCGGGCGCGCCGGGGCCATGAGGGGGGTGTGGAACGCCCCCGACACGGGGAGCGGGAGCACCTTGCGGGCACCGAGGTCCCTGGCGATCTCCGCCACTGCGGCGATGGCGTCGCTCGTGCCGGCCACGACGACTTGCCCCGGCGCGTTGTAGTTGGCGACCCAGGCGTCACCCTCGGCCCGGTGGCACGCCGCCTCCGCGTCGTCGTCGCTGATGCCGATGAGCGCCGCCATCGTGCCAGGAGCGTCTTCCCCCGCACGTGCCATGGCCTCTCCGCGCGCGGCCACGAGCACCGCCCCGTCCCCGAAGCCCAGCGCCCCGCTCGCCGTCAGCGCGGTGTACTCCCCGAGCGAATGGCCTGCGCAGGCGGCAGGGGAGAGGCCGACGCGCTCGACGGCATCGAGGACGACGAGGGACTGGACGTACGTCGCCAGCTGCGCGTTCGACGTGTTCGTGAGCTCCTCCATCGGCGCGTCGAGGAGGAGCCGTTCCACGTCACGCCCGACGGCGTCGGAGGCTTCGGCGACCACCTCCCAGGAGGGATGGTCGACCCATGGCCGACCCATCCCCGAGCGCTGGGAGCCTTGCCCGGGAAACATGAACGCCAACACGGACCCCAGTGTGGCACGCAGGCCCGAGGGAAGGCTCGTCCAGCCTCCGCTACGGTGAGGTGCATGCGAGTGGCCGCGGTGCAGGTTGCCACGAGCACCGACCTCGAGGAGAACCGCCGCCTCGTCGGCGCCCACGTCGGCGCGGCGGCCCGCGAGGGTGCCTCACTCGTGGTGTTCCCCGAGGCGACGATGTGCACGTTCGGGGGGCCGTCGTTCGACCTCACGGCGGTGGCCGAGCCACTCGACGGTCCCTTCGTGCAGGCCATGCGCGCCGCCGCCGCCCGCCACGGGGTGACCGTCGTGGCGGGCATGTTCGAGCGCGCGAGCGCGTCCGGCCGGGAGCTCGAGGACCGCCGCCCCTTCAACACGGTCGTCGTCGCTGGTCCCGACGGCGAGCTGCTCGGCGCCTACCGAAAGCTCCACCTCTTCGATGCCCTCGGGGCGAAGGAGTCGGCACGCATGCGGGCTGGCGACCCCGCAACGGGTGTGACGACCTTCCATTTCGGTGGACGAGCCGGTATCGGCGAAAGAGGCGGCGAGATGACGGCCGGGGTGATGACCTGCTACGACCTGCGCTTCCCCGAGATGGCGCGGGCCCTCGTCGACAGGGGCGCCATGCTCCTCGTGGTCCCGGCCCACTGGTACGCGGGGCCGGAAAAGCGCGAGGTGTGGGAGACGCTGGTGCGTGCGCGGGCCATCGAGAGCACCGCGTACGTGGTTGCCGCCGGGAAGCCCGCGCCCGAGGGCGTGGGACGCTCGATGGTCGTCGACCCCGCAGGTGTCGTCTGCACCGTCCTGGAAGACGCGGGCGACGGTGTCGCGATTGCCGACGTCGAGGCATCCGAGGTGGCCCGCATCCGCGCCGTGCTCCCGGTCCTCGAGCACCGGCGCTTCGACGTCGCACCGAGGTCGGCGGCGGTGCCGGTTCGCCCCGCCTAGGGCAGGGGTGGTCCAGTGACCCCCGGGTGCGGGGCGGGCACGGCGTCGCCGAGCGAGAGGAGAAAGTCCTGCTCGGCGCTCCCATCGGTGAAGAACGCGGCGATCGTGTGGAAGCCGTTCCCTGCGCGCAGCACCCGCTCGGCGAGCTCCAGCTCGGCGAGCAGCGAGGGAAGGCCGATGGCGGAGAGCGCCTCAGCTGCTCGGCTGCGGTCCTCTGCGGAGACCGTGGTGCCCGGTGCCAGCCACTCGGCCAGCACGTCGACCATCTGGTCGATGGACAGTCGGTCGGTCGTCATGTCGGATCCTCCGTGTGCACTGCGCGGGCATCGCTCGTCGGGGAGAATCCTGCCCCTCTTCAGACGGGGGGCTCGGACGCCTCTACGATTGGGCGCTGCGCATTCGCCCGGATGACGGAATTGGCAGACGTGGAGGCCTCAAAAGCCTTTGCCCGTAAGGGCGTGCGGGTTCGAGTCCCGCTCCGGGCACCAGCACCAGCAATTGCCGGGGAAGGCAACGACCAGTCTGACAGAGAGCCCCCCGCGAGAGCACTCGTGGCCGGGTGCCAGGGCGGGTCATCGGCCCACTGCCGCGTTGCCGCTCGTGATCCTGGCGGTGGCTGAGCCGCTCCCGTCGGTCACGCGCTGAGCGCGGGCCCCAAGCGCCAACCCAGACAGTGAGTCGTGGCTTCACGGGCGGTGCCATGCGAGGCACACTGCGCCCGCCCGCCCGCCCGCCCGCCCGCCCGCGCGTCGCGGAGCTGCGCATCGTCACCTCCGTCAACCCGATGGAGGCTGTGGAAGAGGGCCAGAGTGTGAAGCGGCATCTGCGGTTCGTGCTCGGCGCGACGATGAATCGTCCCAGGGGTCCTGGTTCGGGCTGAACGCGCGCGGCACGCAGTCTTCGGCGCGCACACCCAGCGACTGCGCGCCCCGCTTCATCAATTTCGTGGATGACGCACAGCCTCGAGAGGCGCAGGCTGTCCCTGCGTCGCGTGCGGTACCAGCCGATATGCGGACTCGTCGAGAGACGGCGGCCGAAGGAGGAAGCAGGATGAAAGCAATCGTTCCGGTGGTGACCGGTGCCCTGGGGGCCGGCGCGCTCGGGCTGGCGTTGATCGGTCCGGGGAGCTTTGCCAGCGACACCAGCGCGGTGACCGCCAAGCAGTCCATCCTGAGCGGCACGTTCCAGCTCGAGGCGAAGGCCGGGACTCCGACCGTCGCCGGAGCACTCGTCGGTGATGCCAACTCGATCGGGCAGCCCAAGATGAGCTCGATATCCGGAGGAGAGCCTGCGGTCCCGGTCGGCAACACGGTGACGTTCACACTCCACAACATCGCGCCCGGGGACACCTACACCGAGCCGCTCAGCGTCTACGACGTCGGGAGCCTCCAGGGCCAGATCGACACCGTCACCTACACTCCCGGGTCGACAACGAAGCTCGAGAGCGACATGACAGTGGCCGTGCAGGTTGATGTGAACGGAAACTGGAAGGACGTCCACCTCAACACGAGCACAGGCGCGACAGGTGCTCCTGCGTCCGCGGCGTACGGGCACACGTTCTACCTGACATATGCATTCGGGCCGCAGTTCCTCCAGCCGAACCCCACAATGAAGACAACTACACCAGGGACAGGCAAGCTCGGCACCGATGAGCTGTACGCGCAGTTCCGGATCGTGTTCAGCTTCACCGACACGGGCTCACAGAACAGCGTCGAGGGTGCCGGCGCCGCGCCGTCGCTCACCTTCAACGGGACGAACACCCCGTAGCAATCCCGAGAGGCGCCGAGCCGGGTGATCCCCGGAAGTACGACGCGAACGAAGCACCGGCGAGGATCCCATGACCCCTGTGCCCCCATCGACCGACCAAGGTCCAGACGACCGCACCCATCACGCCGAGCCGAAGGGCCGCCTGGCCCGGTGGCTGTGGGCGGCGGTGCTGATGGTCGTCCTGGGGGCCGGGGGCCTCGGCGCGATCGCCGTGGGCACGGGGGCGTGGCAGGTGCGGCCGGTGCTGTCGGGCAGCATGCGCCCGGACTTCCCGATCGGCGGCGTGCTCCTCACGGAACGGGTCCCGACGTCGAGCCTCCGGGTGGGTGACGTGGCGGTCCTGCATCCGCCCAACGAGCCAGACGTCACCTACGTCCACCGCATCGTCTGGCTCGAGCACCGAGACGGTGCCGTGCTCGTGCGCACCAGGGGGATTGCCAACCCCACCGACGACCCGTGGACCGTGAAGATCTTGAGCCCCATGAGCTACGAAGGGAAGGTCGCGATCCCCTACATCGGCTACGCGGCGGTCTGGGTGCACTCAGGGGAAGGGCGGAGGGTCCTGCTACTGATCGCGGCGGCGGCACTTGCCGCCTGCACTGCAAGTGCGGTTCCGGCCATCCGCCGCAGGAACCGGCGGCCCGCGACAGTCCTCCCCGTGGGCGGTCAGGGATCCTCGGGCCCCGTGCTCGACAGAGCTCGCGGCGACCAGGCCGGTGACCCGCTCCGACGGCGCCGGGATTACCGGGTCGTCGTCGGGCGGGCCGAACGGGCTGAGGATCGGCCGGGTAAAGCTCGGACGATGGCAGCGCAGTGGCACTGCGTGGCACTGCGGATGGACAGTGAAAGGACAAGGACGTTGTCGTAGAGAGCGGCCATCACGGGGACGAACGTGCCCCTGCCCACCTGGCCGATGCAACGTTTGCTGATCGCCCATCGCCGCTGGCAGGTGCGCGCCCCTCCATGGCTCATGGCACGCGCAGCTGGGCTCAGCGCTATGCCAGCACGTTCGTCGACCCCGGCCACCCTGCCCGGATCGCCATTGCCACCGCCTCCAACTGGCTCGAGGCTCCGAGCTTGGTCAAGATGGCGTGTACCTGGGTGCGAACCGTGGCCTCCGACACCAGGTTGTCCGCGGCAATGGACTTCACCGATTGCCCGCCCATCAGCTGGCTGAGCACTGACGACTCGCGAGCCGTCAGGTGCGCGAACGACCCGGCCGCGGTGTCAGCTTCGGCCTGCCAGCGGCGCCACACGCTGATGAGCCGGTAGCGCTCGGTTTCGAGGACGGTCTCCGATCCGCCGGCCACGGCTGCGATCGTGGCGAGCAGCTCGTCGAGGGGCTCGCTCTTGGGGACGCAGGCGGCGGCACCGAGCGCGTAGCAGTGCCCGGCCGCGACGTCGTCGAGCCCGGCGGAGACCACGACGGCGTGAACCCGAGCATCCACTGCGACGGTGATCAGAGGCTTGCCATTGCCCAGGGCTCCGAGGTCGAGGTCGATGATGGCAATGTCGGGCCGGGTCTCCACCAGGTGTCCGGCGACCTCGGCCCGACTGGTCAGGGCGGGCGTGTCCACGGCGAACCCGTGGGCGCGCAGCGCGACGCTCAACGACGCGCTGAAGAGCCGGTGATCGTCGATGAGCAGGACGTTGGTCATCGACCCGGTGGGGGGGCGCTCATGCTGGGA
Organism: Actinomycetes bacterium; assembly: GCA_021810205.1. GTDB lineage: Bacteria > Actinomycetota > Acidimicrobiia > Acidimicrobiales > RAAP-2 > JAJYVT01. Next base: position 6,646 of record JAJZJC010000039.1, on the reverse strand, counting down.
GCGCCGATCCGCAGGTGCCGTCGAGGAGCCATCGGACCCCGGCCCGGATCGGCTGTGGGGGCTGCAGTGCGCAGGTTGAGCACCACTCGGCACCCTGTGTCGCTCTCCGCGATCTTCACGCCCCCACCCATTGCCGTCATGAGCGTCCGCACCACGTAGAGTCCGAGACCGTTGCCGTCGGACCCGACGCTGGCCTTCCCCCGCGCACCGCGCTCGAAGACGGCGGACCGCTCTGCGAGACCGATCCCGGGGCCCGCGTCGGCGATCACCAGCTCGACCATCTGCCCGTGCCGTGCGGCGTCAATGCGCACGGGCGAGCCCGGCGCGTGGACGCGCGCGTTGGTCAAGAGGTTCTGGAGCACCCGACCGAGCGCATCGCCGTCGGCCAGCACGGACCGAGCATCAAGCTGCACCTCGATCGACGTGCCGCGGGCGCGCTCTGCGGCGACCACGGGGTGCACGACCGTCGCCAGATCCACGTCGCCGATGCGCAGTTGCCTGGCAGGGTCGATCATGGCGTGCAGGCGGGCGAGCTCGGCGGTCACCGCGTCGGCTAGCTCCGGCTCTGCCCCGGCTCCCGAGCGGAGGCCGGCCCACAGGACCGAGTCGGCCGCCTCGAGCCCGGCGACGGCGTTGCGCAGGTCGTGCAGCCACATTTCGAGCGCACGGCGATCCCGGGCCGCCTGGTACATGGTGGCTGTGAGGGTGAGCTGGAGGTGGCGCTGCGCCCCGTCCCTCCACGTCAGGGTCCGTTGGATCTGTTGGATGCTTGTTCCGAGCGCTAGGGCAGCGGCCGAGAACAGGCAGGCGGACGCTGCCAGTGTGGAGGCCCACGGGAGGGGCGACAGCGCCCGGATGGCGGCGGCGAGGGCGAGCAACGCCACGAGTAGCCCCGTCCAGGGCGGCACACCGGATCGCTTCCGTCGTACCGCCCGGAGCACAACGGTCGTCACCGCCACCCAGATGAGGGCCGATGCGAGGTTGAAGCCGGCGCCAACGGCACCCGCTCCCACCCAGGCAGGGAGCAGCCGGTTGGTCTGGGCTGCGTGCAGGATGCCCACGACGCCGAGGCCACCGACGAGGGTGTAGACGAGAAACATCATAGGACGCAGTCCGGCATTTACTTCCTCGTCAGCCAGTGCCGTCCTCACCATCCAACCGGCGAGCGCAGCCGTGACCAGGCTGCCAACGGGTCCGACGACAGGGACGCGCACCACGCTGAAGGTGGTCAGCCCGTCGCAGACGGCGATCAGCACGCCGAGCACCACGAACGCCGCGCCCATCCAGCCGAAGATCGCCCGCCCCACGATCTTCCAGACGACGAGGCGCGCTCCGCCGGCAGTGACGAAAATGAGGCCGGCCGTGATGGCCGCGTAGGCGCCAAGATCGCTGGCACTGGGATGCCGTGGGATGAGGAAGAGGGCGGGGACGGCCGCCCCGATGCCCACAAAGAGGGAACCCGCGAGCACGTGGAGTACCGACGGAGAGGCGAGGATCCCGAGGTTGCGTCCTCGACGATCCGGTCCGCGGTATGGGCCGTCAGTGTTCCGCCGGATACCCATCGTCCTCCTTTCCGACCTTGCCGGTTGGTACCTTCCCTTACAGGGAAAATGTACTGGAGGTGCGCACGCAAGGTCCACTGGCACGCGCTGACCGGCAATCCGATGGCGCCAGTAGTGCGGCACCAGAGCTCTGGCGGGATCCCCGGTTCCGCGAGCTCGAGCTGGCCAACGGCGTGATCCGTCCGAGCGCCTTTCTTTCGAACTGCCCCACCCGAGGCCTTCGGGGGCTCCGTCACGCCTTCCATGACCTTCGGATAGGTAATGTCCCGCATTTGGCGTAAGGGCGAAGGCTCCTTGGCGGCAATGGTGCAGCATCGCCGTGACACCCATGTTGATCACATCGATCCGAATGCGGTTTGAGGAGACGCCAAAGATGGCCTCGTGGCGCGAAACCTTACGCTGCGTAGTGTCGTGACTCGGTGAAGGCACGGCACGCACCGTTCAGCAGCCATGTCCACACGGACCGTCCCTCGCCCGAGCGGCTGCTCCCACCTTTCCCTGTGTCCCGTGTCGGGCTCGCCCTCAGCTTTGCATCTCCTCTCGGTCACTCGGGCCCGGTGTGCGATCCTGGAGGATCAGTCCCGCCGGGGGTCGCGCCACGTGGGGTAGCGCCACGTGGCGTCACGTCTCGCAGCGTCGAATATCGCTGTCACCTCCTCGGGCGTGAGGACTGGCTCTTGGTGGCGGAGCCAGCGGACGACGGCCCCGGCGGCGACCACGTGCACACCTGGCGGCTGCTGGCGCACGACGACCCGTCTCGCCGCGACCACGATGACCGGGCGAACGCGCACGCCGAGCGTGCACGCGGCGCCGAGCAGGCGTGCCGCCCTTGCCGCTTCGGCGCGCGAGCGCCAGAGGTAGTCGGTCTTCTGCCCGTTCACGAGGAGCGAGTGCATACCAACCCACACATGGGCGCCAGGGTGGTTCTTCGTGTTCAGCGTGAACACTCCTGACGGGCCGATGACGACGTGGTCGATGTCGGCGCGTCCCTCGTCGAGCGGCACTGCGTGCACGACGTGCCAGCGAGGGGCCCGGAGCTTCGCCAGTCGCCGGCCGACGGCGACCTCACCTGCTGCGCCCAGCCTGAACGCGCCCGCGTCGGTGTGGAGCCCGAGCAGGCGGGCGACGAGGGTGGTGATCGGCGCCCGCCGCGCCAACTCGGCGGCTCGAGCCCGTGCCGCCGCCCCGGGCCGGTTCGCGGCGAGGTCCCGCCACGCTCCCGGCTCGTCGTCGCGAGGTGGATCATCGCCCTCGGCGGCACATGGAGGGGGATGATCGCAGGGCATCGAACCGAACGGTCGCCCGACGCGGGGAAGCGCAGCGATGGGGAGCAAATGCCCCGAGGTCCCCTTGCCCCTACGCTCCTCGCGATGGATGCCCGCGGCTCGTCGGTCTCCACCGGGGATGCCACCCCGGGGGACACGCTCGAGTCGGTGGAGCTTTTCCGTGCAGACCTTGAGCTGCGCCGTCCCGTGGGCACCGCCAAAGGCGCGCACCGCCGGCGGCCCGTCGCGTTCGTGCGTGTGCGCACTGCGACGGCGGAAGGGTGGGGCGAGTGCGCCGCGCTCGAGTCCGGTACTGCAGTCGACGCGCCCTTGCGCGTGGTGCTGGACGCGCTCGGAAGAGTCGGCGTTCCGCGCCTCTTCGCTGCCGTGCGCGCCCGTGCCGGGGCTCTTCCACCGGCGGCGCAAGTCGCCGCCCTGTTCGGCACCGGCGTGCCGACACGTGCGGTTGCGGCCACCTTGGAGATGGCAGTGCTCGATGCCGAGCTCCGGGGCACCGGGACGGCCCTGTGGCGCAGGCTGGGCGCCGACGAGGAGGCGGCGCGCCGCGGCGCGCCCGTCGGGCACCTCGTGGGGATCCCGCCGGACCGTTCGGTGGACGCGCTCGTCGGCGCAGTCGGTGCGCTCGTAGATCGTGCGGCCCGCGTGCGGGTCAAGATCGAGCCGGGCTGGGACCTCGAGCCGCTACGCGCGTTGCGCGCCGCATTTCCCGGTCTCTTGCTCCAGGCGGACGCAAATGCCAGCTACCGGCTCGGTGGCGAGGGAATCGACGACGCGCGCCGGCTGGAGGCGCTGGACGGTGCCGGCCTGGGCTGCATAGAGCAGCCGCTTCCCCCCGCGGACCTCGCCGCGCTCGCCGCGCTCGCCGCTCGTCTCGAGACCCCGGTGTGCCTGGACGAGACGCTCAGGACACTGCGCCGGTTGCGCGACGCGCTGCGCTACGGTGCGTGTGACGTGGCATGCATCAAGCCCGCACGCTTCGGGGGCCTCCTCGGAGCACGGACGGCGCAGCAAGTGTGCGCCGATGCCGGCGTCCCTGCGTTCGTGGGCGGGTTCTTCGAGACGGGCTTCGCCCGTGCGGCCAATGCGTCGCTGGCGCTACTCGGCGGGTTCAGCCTGCCCGGCGACCTCTCGGACCCGGGGGAGTACCTGCACGCGGATGTGGCCGGAGCAGTTCGTGGCGGAGACGGCGTGGTCGCTCCCCGCTACGAGGGCTCCATGGTCCGCCCCTACGACGGTCCGGGCATCGCACCGGCACCGCAGCTTGCGGCACCGGTGCTGCGCTGGTGCCCACGGGAGGTTTCGTCGTGGTGAGGCAGAGAGTTCGCCGGTGCGGGCGCGCCACGAACGGCGCGGGGATGGCCACGGCGAGCCGGGCATACAATCGGCTGGCCATGCAGCGCTTCCTCGTCGAACGCCGCCTCCGCGACGTGCACTCCCGGCTCGTGCGCGCCAGAGAGGAGCTCGCTGTGCTCGACGAGCAGCTCGCTGCGGTCGCGGAGGAGGCGGAGGAGGCGCGGATGCGGTCCCTCGTGTCCGAAACGCCACTGGCGGCGCACGAGTACACCGAAGTGCAGCGGCACGTGGACGCGATGACTCGTGCACGAGGTGCGCTGTCGGCGACGATGGAGGCACTCGAACGGCGAAGGGACGAGCTCTTGATGGACGTGGGGAAGTGAGCGCGGTGGCGATGCCAGCTGAGGGCACTCCCACCCGCGTGGTGATCGCGGAGGACGAGGCCATCATCCGCCTCGATCTGAAGGAGATCCTGATCTCCGCGGGTTACGACGTGGTCGGCGAGACGGCCCGGGGCGACGAAGCGGTCACGCTCGTCGACCAGCACCGACCCGATCTCGTGATCCTCGACATCAAGATGCCCGGGATGGACGGCGTGCGCGCGGCGCGCGAGATCACGCGACGTCACCGCGTGGCCGTCATGGTGCTCACCGCCTTCAGCCAGCGCGACCTGATCGAGGAGGCACGAGACGCTGGCGTGGCCGCGTACCTCGTGAAGCCCTTCCGCAGGGAAGAGCTCCTGCCTGCGGTTGCAGACGTCCTGGCTCGCTGCCGCCAGACATGGGCCATCGACGAGGAGGTCGAGCACGCCGACGCTGCGTCGCGCGACGGCGACATCGCCGAGGACAAGATCGCCACGCGGCGAATCGTCGAGGAGGCCAAATCGGTCCTCATGGACCGTCACGGCATGCAAGAGCCGACAGCGTTCGGGTTCATCCAGCGCACGGCGATGCAGACGCGTGCTCGCATGCGTGACGTCGCACGGCGCGTCGTCGCCGGCGAGCTGCAGCCCTAGGCGGACCGGGCCGCTGTGCCAGCGGAGGCGCAAGGAACACAGCGGCCGCTGTTCCTCCTCGACGCGATGTCGCTCGCGTTCCGTGCGTTCTTCGCGCTGCCCGACGATCTCACGACGAGCTCGGGTGCCGTCACGAACGCGTTGCACGGCTTCGTGGCCATGCTCGTCAACATCGTCCGCGACCACCGGCCGGGCTCGCTTGCCGTCGCGTTCGACCTCCCGGGCGACACGTTCCGCCACGAGCTCGTTGTCAACTACAAGGGTGGCCGGGCGGCGACGCCGGACATCTTGCTCCCGCAGTTCGACATGATCCGCTCGGTGCTCTCGGCGCTCGAAGTGCCCATCGTCGAGCGGGGGGGGTTCGAGGCCGACGACGTTCTTGCGACGCTGGCGACCCAGGCGCGCGACCGCGGGTGCGACGCGGTCGTGGTCACCGGCGACCGGGACTGCTTCCAGCTCGTGGAGGATCCGCACATCCGAGTGCTCTACAACCGCAGGGGCGTGAGCGACTATTCGCTCTACGACGAAGCCGGGATCGTCGAGCGCACCGGGGTTTCGCCGTCGCTGTACCCGATGCTCGCCGCCATGCGCGGTGACCCCTCGGACAACCTTCCCGGGGTGCCGGGGGTGGGCGAGAAGACCGCCGCGAAGCTGCTGGGTTCCTATGGCGGCCTCGACGCGATCTACGCCCACTTGGACGAGCTCACCCCCAAGCTTCGGGAGAACCTGGCAGCCCACGAGGCGCAGGTGCGCGCGAACGCGTCGGTGATCCCGCTCGTGCGTGACGTGCCCCTCGACGTGAGCGTCGAGTCCCTCAATCTCGGGGGGTGGGACCTGGCGACGGTGAAGGAGGTCTTCGAGCGCTTCGAGCTCCGCACGCTGTGGCGCCGAACCGTGCCGCTCCTGGCCGAAGGGCTCTTCGGCGAACCCGCTGCCGGCTCCGAGCGCCCGGCGGTGGACAACGAGCCGGAGGGCACGACTGGAGCGGGCCGCACGTCGCCAGCTCGCGTCGGGGCGCAGGCGGAGGGCGAAGAAGGAGGGGCACCCGATGCGCAGGGGGCGGGCCACGTGGGTGGCGCGCGGCTGACGCCCGCCCCGATCGACCCGGCGGTGCCGGCGTCGCCAGCAGAGGCGATCGCGGCCCTCTCGGCCATCGGGGCGCGTTGGTGGCCGGGCGGAGCGACGACGCCCGGCGCCGACGGGGCGCTGTCCGACGGGGCGCTGTCCGACGGGGCGCTGTCCGACGGGGCGCTGTCCGACGCCGTCATGGCCGGCGCGGTGCTGGCCGTCGCCGGTCGGTGGGACGGGCTCCCGGGTCGGGGACCCCTGCGCGGGCTCGTGGTGGTGGCGCCAGCCCTGCAGAGCCCAGCCCTGCAGAGCCCAGCCCCGCAGAGCCCAGCCCCGCAGAGCGAGATGCCCGGTGCTGCCGTCTGGCTCCTGCCGGCGATGCTCGAGGATTCGGCAGTGGCGGCGGCGGTGACCGATCTCCT
>JAJZJC010000139.1 GCA_021810205.1 Actinomycetes bacterium | reverse complement strand
TGCCACTCGGGGCAGGCAGTCCAACCGGCTCTACGTCGACACCTCCTACGACCCCGATCCACAGAGCGGCCACGACGCGATCACCGAGCCCCTGACCGCGCGCGAGGTGCTGGCCGGGGTGCTCCGCCGCGACGGCGCAGATCTGGCCGCGCACGAGATGATCCGCCGAGCCCACGACGAGGCCGAAGGCATGGAGCGCCTGTCGGCTGAATACCTGACCCTGGCGACGGTTGCCCAGGCCGACCGGTGGGACGCGCTGCTGGCTCGCTCGGGGCTCACCACGAACGAGCTGGCAGCGGTCGGGGCGAGCGAGGACAAAGGACCGCTGTTCGCGGCCCTCCGGGACGCCGACGCCCGCGGGCTCGACATCGAGGTCGCCCTCCCCCACCTCGTCACCGCCAAGAGTCTCGCCGACGCAGACGACATCGCCGCCGTCCTCCAGCGTCGCGTCGAGCGCTGGACGAACGCTGCGGCGGGCGGAAGGCAGAAGCGGCCCGGGAACCTGATCGCCGGGCTCATCCCACGAGCCCAAGGAGTCACCGATCCCGAGCTCGCCACGGCCTTGGCGGAGCGTGACCACGCGATGGAAGCGCGGGCCCGGGCCTTGGCGACACGAGCAGTCGCAGGCGCCGAGGGGTGGGTCGGCGCCTGCGGCACCGTGCCGGGCGACCCCATCTGCCGGAAGCGCTGGCTGCGCGAGGTCTCGACCGTCGCCGCCTACCGGGATCGCTGGCACATCACCAGCCAGCAGCCCCTCGGTGCACGAGCCGACGTCTCGAGCATCGAGCAGCAGACCCAGTTCCGCCGGGCACAGGCGGCGATGAGGCGGGCCGTCGCCATCGCCACGACCGAGACCGAGCAGCTGGGCGGCGCCGTCGCAGAGATCGAGGTGCACGTGGGCAGAGGGGTCGAGCGATGAGCAGACGACGCGACGCCACGGCGGTCGCTCGACGCACGACACGCGCCAGTGGGCAACCGATGGGGCCGGGGGGGTGGTGCCGGGCGCCTGTGCGAGGCCGGTGATGTCGTCCCAGTGACGACGCCCGCGGGGAGCCGAGCGGCTGGTGGGCCTCGATGGCCCATGCGCCCCCCCTTCGCGCATATCCCGCTGCCAGTGCTCGGGGGGCTTGGCGTTCTGGGTGCCTGTAACAGGGCTCGGGCGGGTGCACTACGTCTTCCGTAGCTACGGTTGACGTAGTATGATGTTTCTGTGAGAGCTTCGTCAACCGATCGCGAAGGAACGGGGCACGAAACGCTTTCGGGGGCGCTGCTTCTCGTGCTCACGAGCCTCGCCGCAGGCCCGAAACACGGGCACGCGCTGATGAAGGACATCTCCGTGTTCGCCGATGTTCGCCTTGGTCCAGGCACTCTCTACGGGGCCATCAGTCGTCTCGAGGAGCGCGGGCTCATTGCGGCGCTCCCTGCTGACGACCGCCGTCGCCCCTACGAGATCACTGGTGAAGGTGAGGCGGTCCTCGACGCGTCGCTCGCCGAGCTCGGAAGAGTGGTGGCCGCGGGGAGGTCGCGGTTGCGGTCGCTTCGAACCGCCCAAGGTGGTTCGCCACAGCCGGCGCTCCACGGTGGCCGCGCGTGAAAGGGGACGGGACTGTGCACTGGCTGTGGGTCTACCCGCGGGCCTGGCACAAGAGGTACGGGGACGAGCTCGCCGCGCTCATCGAAGACCTCGAGCACGACGACGACCTGCGCGCCGTCGACCGCCTCGACATCCTGCGCGCCGGACTGCAGACCCGAGCGCGCGGCCGTCGCCGGCGCGCCACGGTTTTGGCGACTACGGGTGCAGTAACTCTCGCATCCACGCTGGGCGCGCTCACGATCGCCGGCGTTCTCTCGTCGCCGCCGTCGCCCAGCAGCCGTTGTTCTGTCGAGATCAACGCCAAGACGGGAAAAGTCCTGTGGGAGCGAGGAGACTGCGGCTCCCTCCCGCGGCGAGTCACCGGAGCCAGCACATTGCTCAAGCCGCACACCTCCCAGGGCTCCCCGAGTCACACCATCTACCTGCTCCCCGTCGTTCGCGCCCCGCAGAGCTCACAACCGTCAGGCTGACGACGGCCTCAGGGACCGTGGTTATCCGTTGTCCCACTCCGGCACTCCCAACACGAACCACCTACGTCCACGAACCTGTCGTCGCTCGGACCCAGCCGCCGGCTCGGTGCGACACTTGACGGTCACGTTGTGCCAACAGCCGGCCCCGTTCCGAGGCTCGACCCTGTCGGGCGGAAGAACTCGACGTTGTTGCCGTGTCCGAGGTCAGACGCTGGCACCGCGATGACGTACCACCCCTCGGACACCGCCCCCGTCACGAGCTTGGTGCCGGTGGAAGTGATGAAGGCGACCGTCGAGGTCTCCGAGGGAGCCTGTCCGAAGGACACGGCGTAGTCGGTTCCTGTCGGGCTGATCCAGCCGTGGGTCGTGTTGCCGTAAGAGCTGGCGGGCACCGATGTCGTGGCCGCGGGGTGACTGGAGTTGAAGCTCACCGAGCAGGCGGCACCGACGAGCTGAGGGGTCGCCGCGCCAGGGCTCTTCACCGCCAGCGCCTCGCAGCCTCCCTGGGAATTGCTCGACGCGCTGCCGACGAGGAGCGTGGTGCCGCCGGGACCGGGTGCGACGAGGCGGGTCATCTCTGTGGGCTCGGTCCACTTGGCTGTGCGCTGCAGGAGGTGCATTGCGGCCCCCAGGGCCACCTCGGCTGATGTGGAGAACGCCCCGCTCGCTGCGGCAATGCCCGTCCCCGCCCCACCGAGCACCGCACAGGCGGCGAGCACGGCAACCACCCGAATGGTCCTCCTCCCACTGGAGGGTCTCGGACCCCACTTGGCCCGCTGCGTGCACGCGAGTTCCCACGAAGTCGGCGGGTGCTCCGGCACGGTTTGTGCCACCGAGCGCAGCGCCGTCGAGATCCGCGCCCCGGTTCGTTCATCGGTCATGGCGTGACCCTCCTTCGGACAGCTGCCACACCTCGGTGGACGAGCGACTTGGCCGTCCCGACCGGGCATCCCAGGTGATCGGCCACCTGCTCGAGGCTGAGGTCGAGGTAGAAGCGCAGGACGAGTGCCTCGCGCTGGCGGTCCGGAAGCTGGCGGACCGCCGCCCAGACTTCCTCCACTTCAGGGTCGAGGTGCCAGATCTCGGGGGCCGAGCGGTGTCGCCGTTCCACGGCTCGGTGCCGCTGGAGCGCGAGCACCCCGTTCACCACGGCCTTGCGCAAGTACGCCTCGGGCACGACGAGCTCGTCGAACCCCTCCTCGAGGCGCACGAAGGCGTCGTGGACGACGTCCTCGCCGTCCTGGCGGCTGCCGCAGAGGAACCAGGCGAGGCGCACCATCGCCGACCAGTTCGCTCGATAGAAGTCTTCGAACTGCGTCATCTGCGGACGCCGGCCCTCGATGGTTTGCACAGTCACTAGACGCGCAGCTCGTGGCAAAGGTTGCACCGGGCTGGATCATGGCAGGCGCCGAGGACCGCCCCCTACCGACGAGGACCGGACCGGACCCGGCCCTCGTGCCATCAATCGCCGGTCCGGCGACACGGACCCCATCACAGCCGGAGTTCCTCAGGTCACCCTTGAACCAGCCGCCCGTCACTCGATGGCCAAGGAGTTCGGCGGTGCCGCGGACCGGTGCTATGGCGTGCGATCGTGCCACGTTAGAGGCAGCGTCGACCGGTTCCCGTCTCAGGGTCCCTACAGCCGCGAAGGAGGGGCGGTTGCTCAAGCGGCGAGTACTGAGGCCGCTGATTCCTTCACCGTCTGACGCGCTTCATGTCGTCCGCCCCGCAAACAACACTGTGACGGATTCGACTGGCGATACCGCAACGTCCCCACAGTGGGCCGTCTGGATGTTCTGGCCGCCGTATGGCTCGAGCAGCCAGGGAATCACGATCGAGTTCTCTTGGCCCGGCGGGGTGATGCGAAGTGCGGCCGACGCGGGGCAGTGCACTCCTGTGAAGCCGGTGCCGTCGTGATAAGAGACGATGAAATAGGCTCGGCCCCCCAATGCCAGTGCGACTGTCTCGACAGGGAACCGTGTTTGGGGCGCGTCATAGCCTGTGACGCCATCGGTTTGGGTGGTCGACAGGTTTGTGCCCCTCGCAGTGAGCATCTGCAGGGTGGGAACCCCCCGCATGCGACACGTCGACCCGCCGTTCAAGAAGTAGAACGCGGTAACGACGTGACCCATGGCGACGCCTCCCCGCACGACGCTGATCGACAGCTGGCTCGTCGTGCACACTGCGAGGCTTGGTGTCACGCGGGGAGAGGTGGTGGTGGTGGTCGGGGGGATCGTCGTCGTGGTCGTCGTCGTGGTCGTCGTCGGGATGATCGTGGTCGTCGTGGGCTTACGAAGTGCCGAGCTTCGTGCCTTCTCGTGCGTGGGAGCCGAGAGCCACGCGCCGAACGCCGCCAACCCGACAAGGGTCACCACGGCCAACGCAGCGATTCGAGGCTTCATCTTGTCAGTGGGGTGGTGGTCAACATGCATTCCCGCACGGTGCTGAAGATACCGGGGGGCGCACCATGTCGCTGAGTTGGGCCAGTCCCCCGCGCAGTTCTTCCGGTACGTCGCACGACCAGCAGGCACGGCGACGGTCCGTCGTCCATAGCGCTCAGTGTTCTTTGGCCACGAAGGCGCCCTCTATCGCCGGCCGCGTGCCGCATTCTGCGCGCTTCGACCTGTACGTCGAAAGAAGTCGTGGGCCGGAGTCCGGCGCCCCCTCGAACCAGGCTCGGCGGTGGATCGGACGCTACTGTCAGCCTCGTGGCCGGCGTCCCCCGCGTGGACCAGTTGCTCGCGTCGCCACTCGGTCGACAGTTCGCGTTGCGTCTCGTTGACCCGAGGGCCGAGCTCACGCTCGGCGGCATGTCGAAAGACGAAGCGAAGCGTGCCATCCGCACGGCGGCGATCGCACGCGTGGCACCGACCGATGGTCTCGGGCTGCTCGCAGGGCTCGCCCGCGAGACGCACCAGTTCGGATTGAGCGGCGACGACAGGTGGCTGTGG
>JAJZJC010000138.1 GCA_021810205.1 Actinomycetes bacterium | reverse complement strand
AGCTGGTGCGGGCGGTAGCGTCGTCGATCGGGATCGCTGATGCCCTGCACGCTGCGCGGCTCAGCCCAGCGCAGGCCGCGACCGTGTCGGAAGCCCGCCCGCTCCCGATCGAAAGCGTCTCTCGCAACACCGGCCGTACGACGGCGCGTGCGACGTCGATCATCGGCGTGGTCCTGATCTTCATCATGCTGAGCCAGTACCTCACCTGGACCCTCATGGGCGTCACGGAGGAGAAGTCGAGCCGCGTCGTCGAAGTCCTGCTTGCCACCGTCCGGCCGGTCCAGCTGCTCGCGGGCAAGGTGCTCGGCATCGGTGCTGTCGCTATGGCCCAGGCATGCCTGGTCGTCGCATTCGCACTCGTGCTTGCAGAGGCAGTGGGATCGAGCGTGCTCCACGGCACCTCTCCGGCGGTCATGGCTGCCTCCCTCGCCTGGCTGGTGCTCGGCTACGCCTTCTACTCGTGGGTGTATGCCGCCGCAGGATCGATGGTCGAACGCCAAGACCAAGTGCAGAGCCTGGCGCTGCCGTTGAGCGTGCCGCTGATCGTTGGGTATGTCGTGGCGCTGATCTCGGCGAGCGCCGCACATCCGTCGCTGCTCCTCGAGGTGCTCGCCTTCTTGCCACCGACGGCACCGTTCGCCATGCCAACGCTCGTCGCGACGGGTACCGCCACCTGGTGGTGGTTCACGCTCTCGGCATGCATCAGCGTGCTCTGCACCATCGGCATGGCTCACTTGGCTGGCGGCGTGTACCGACGCGCCGTGTTGCGTACGGGTCGGGTCGTGAGCATCAAGGAGCTCATCTCGCTTCTTCGCTGACACCGTTGGCCGCGCGGCATTGCTCGCTCCTTGTGCCCCTGCGGCACCGCTGACGTATCCGGTTTCGGAGGGGCCGCCAACGCGGAGTCCATGGCAAGTCGACCTTCTCCACGAGCACCTGGGCCGCCCGTGACCGACGCATCGAGCACACCCGATCGGGGACCACGCGACGACGGCAAGGACCTCGCGAACTCCGCTGTCGCCACCGAGGCGCCACCGGCGATACGACACGTCCACCTCCCCCTTTGCAGCGGACGTGCCGAGGCGAGAAATCCCGCTGATAGCGTCGAGCGCGTGGACGCATCCGAGATCCGCCAGGCATACCTCGACTTCTTCCTCGTACGCGGACATGCCCAGATCGCCCGTGCGAACCTGGTACCCCGGGAGGACCCCACGACGCTTTTCACCGGGTCGGGCATGCAGCCGCTCATCCCGTATCTCCTGGGCGCGCCGCACCCCTCGGGCAACCGCCTTGTGGACTCGCAAGTCTGCTTCCGGGCCGAGGACATCGACGAGGTCGGCGACAGCCGGCACACGACCCTCTTCGAGATGCTGGGGAACTGGTCCCTCGGCAGCTACTTCAAAGAGTCGCAGCTGCCCTGGCTTTTCGAATTCCTGACCAAGGTCGTCGGTCTCGACCCCTCTCGGCTGTACGCGAGCGTCTTCTCGGGTGCTCCCCGATGGGACATCCCGCGTGACGACGAATCGGCGTCGCTGTGGAAAGAGCTCTTCTCGAGCGTCGGCCTCGACCCTGTCATCGTCGAGCTCGGATCGACGTTGCAGGCGTCGGAAGTCGGGATCGGCGACGCCCGGATCGCCTGCTACGACGAGTCACAGTGCTGGTGGAGCAGGTCCGGTCCCCCCGACACGATGCCAGCGGGAGAACCAGGCGGCCCGGACTCAGAGGTGTTCTACCTCTTCCCCCAGATCGAGCACGATCCGCGCTTGGGCGCCAAGTGTCACCCGCACTGCGACTGCGGCCGCTTCGTCGAGATCGGCAACTCGGTGTTCATGCAGTACCGCCGCACCGAGTCGGGCTTCGAATTGCTGCCTCAGCGCAACGTCGACTTCGGCGGGGGTCTGGAACGCATCGCGATGGCGGCGATCGACTCGCCCGATGCCTTCGACGTCGATCTCCTGGCCCCCATCGTGCGCACCATCGACTCGATGCGCCTTCGTCGCAGCGCTCGGGACGGCAGCGATCTCGACCGCCGGGCGACGCGGATCATCGCGGACCATACGCGCGCCGTCGTCTTCCTCGCGTTCGACGGCGTGGAGCCCTCGAACAACACCCAGGGCTACGTCATGCGGCGGTTCGCGCGTCGCGCCCTGCGCCAAGGACTCTACCTTGGCATCCAAGAGAACCTGCTTCCTCGCCTCTCCGATGCGGTCGTCGAGATCTACCGCGGGGCCTATCCCGAGCTGGGCGCACGAGGCGCCGACATCCGAAGCGTGCTCGAGCGCGAGGAATCGCTCTTCCGGCGCACTCTCGCACGAGGGGTACGCGAGCTCCCTCGCCTCGCCGGCAACACGCTGACGGGCGACGCCGTGTTCAAGCTCTTCGACACCTATGGGTTCCCGCCGGAGCTGAGCGTCGAGGAGGCATCTGCGAGCGGCGTCCCGGTCGATCCCGGCTGGGAAGCCGAGTTCCACCGGCTCATGAACGAGCAGAAGGAGCGGTCGCGCACCGCAGCAGCCGGCATGTTCAAGGGTGGCCTGGTAGACCAGTCGGAGGCCACCACCAAGCTGCACACCGCCACTCACCTCCTCTACAAGGCCCTCCGCATCGTCCTCGGCGACCACGTCGTCCAGCGTGGGAGCAATATCACCCCCGAGCGCCTCAGGTTCGACTTCTCCCATCCCGCCAAGATGACGCCGGAGGAGCTGGCCAAGGTCGAGGCGATCGTGAACGACGCGATCGCGCAGGACTGGCCGATGCAGGTCTCCGAGATGTCCCCCGACGAGGCGTTCTCCCAGGGCGCGCTTGGTGCGTTCGGGGACCGATACGGGCCCTCGGTCACCGTGTACACGGCTGGCGATCCAAGCGGAGAGTGGTACAGCAAGGAGATCTGCGGAGGCCCGCACGTTTCCCACACCGGCGAGCTCGGCCATTTCCGCATCGTGAAGGAAGAGTCCTCCTCGGCAGGGGTCCGGCGCATCCGAGCGGTCGTCGAGTAACGGCACGCACCGACCCGATCCCCGACCACCGGCCATCGACCTGGTCTCGACCGTCGTGCGCCAAGAGCGCTGCAAGACCCATACTTGACCGTGGCCGGCGACGTGCGCCCCGTCGAGACGGATGTCCCGACTGCCGCCAGCACCGCCACTGACGACTTGGGGCGTGGACGGCTGGGCAGCACGCTCGACAGCCCGTACGCTGGCCCGTCGCTCCACTACATGCCGGCCCTCGACGGACTCCGGGCAGTCGCAGTCGCCGCCGTGCTCTGCTACCACGGCGGCATCTCGTGGCTTCCTGGCGGGTTCTTCGGCGTGGACGCCTTCTTCGTCCTCTCGGGATTCCTCATCACGTCGTTGCTGCTCGGCGAGTGGAGCCGGAGCGGCACGATCCGTCTGCGCAGTTTCTGGGGACGACGCGCTCGGCGCCTCCTACCGGCGCTGTTCGCGATGGTCCTGTTCGTCGTCTGCTACGCCGAGTTCGCCGTGCCGGCACACACGTACCCCGGCATCCGCGGCGACGCCCTCTCGGCGCTCTTCTACGCGGCCAACTGGCACTTCATCTCGAGCGGGTCCAACTACTTCGCGCAGACCGCGCTCACGTCGCCGCTCACTCACACCTGGTCGCTCGCGATCGAAGAGCAGTTCTACGTGCTCTGGCCGCTTGTGGTCCTAGCGGTCCTCCGGATCGCCAAACGGCCACTCCGTGCCCTGTGGTGGGTGAGCGTCCTGGGTGCATCGGCCTCCGCCCTCGAGATGGCGCTCCTCTACCGAGCAGGCGCGAGCGTGACACGGCTCTACTACGGCACCGATACGCACGCGCAGTCGCTCCTCGTCGGGACCGCGCTCGCAGCAGGTCTCTTGTGGTTCCGTGCACGCGATCGGCAGGGAACGCTCCGGCCATTGACGCGCGCGTCGTCACGGGCGCGGTGGACGGTTGCATTCGGGGGTGCGATCGGGGTCATCGGCTGTGCCCTCGTATGGACCGAAGTGGGCGCCGGATCGGCGGTGCTCTTCCAAGGCGGTTTCCTGCTGGCAGCGATCTTCGCGGCGCTGGTGCTGCTCGCGGCGGTCTGCCTTCCGCGGGGGGTCCTCGCCCGCGTCCTTTCGGTCGCGCCGCTGCGCTACGTCGGCAGGATCTCCTACGGCATCTATCTCTGGCACTACCCGCTCTTCATCTGGCTGGACGGCGCACGCACCGGTCTCGAGGGCGGCGCGCTGTTCGCCCTGCGATGTGGAGTGACCTTCGCCGTCGCAACGGCGTCCTTCTTCTTCCTCGAACGACCCATCCGCCACGGCAACCTGCTTCGAGGCCGGCGCGCCTTGGTGGCGATGCCCGTGGCGCTCGCGCTCAGCGCCACGGTGACCGTCTGGGCGACTGCCGGCAGCGCGCTCGGCGCCGCGGCGAGCGCGCCGTCATCTCGACGTGGCGCAGGCGCGCCCGTGGTCGAAGGAGCTCCGCTTCGGGTGCTCTTGATCGGTGACTCCACCGCGCTCACTCTCGGCATGGCAATCGGCGGGGCAGCGAAGGCATACCATGCCACGCTGCAGGTGAAGGCCATACTCGGCTGCGGGGTCAGCGAAGGTCGGGAGGTCAGGTTCACCGGCAAGCTCGCGACGGTGCCCCGACCGTGCAACTCATCGCCGGCCCCCCCCGGCACGCCACTTCTCGAGCGCACGCCGACCCCCTTCGGCGGCAGTGTCGAGACCCCCGACGCCGAGCGCTGGACACAGTGGTATCGGTCCTGGGTCGCGAGGATCGAGCCGAACGTGGTCGTCCTGCTCGCCGGAAGATGGGAAGTCGTCACACGGCGCGTCGACGGTCGCTGGACCAACATCTTGCACCCCGACTTCGCCCGGTACGTCGAGCAAGAGCTCGTGCGCACCGTACGACTGGCGAGCGCGCACGGTGCGCACGTCGAGCTCATGACCGCTCCGTGCTACGACCCCGGCGAGCAGCCCGATGGCCAACCCTGGCCCACAGCCTCCGCCAACCGACTCGCGGCGTACAACCGGCTCGTACGTCGAGCGGCCGCGCGCTTTCCAGGCATCGCTTCCGTGTTCGACCTCGGCACCCTGGTCTGCCCGGGCGGCGTGTACCACCAGTCCCTCGACGGAGTGCA
>JAJZJC010000137.1 GCA_021810205.1 Actinomycetes bacterium | reverse complement strand
GAGCGCGAGCGGGACGGCGGAGTCCTGCTGCGCCTGGGCATGACGAGCATTGGCGTGCTGCGGTCCTGGGTGCTCGGGATGCTCGACCACGCAGAGATCGTGGGGCCGCCGGCCGCGCGGGCAGACATGGTGCGGTGGCTGCAAGCGACGGCAAGCGCGGCGCTCGAACCGCTGGGCACCGATCCCGGCACCAGCGACGTCGCAGTGGCCGACGCGGCCGCCGGCGCCCCTGCGGTCGACGAAACGGGGTCGCGGAGCGCCCAGGCGGTGCCCTCGGAAGCGACGAGGGCACGGGATCGGGGATCGAGCCCCACCAGCGTGCGGCTGCGGCGCCTGCTCGCGATCGTCTCGTGGCTCGCCGACGTGCGAGAGGCGTCGCTCGACGAGCTCAGCTCGCGCTTCGACATCGCCCCCGCAGAGGTCGTCACGGAGCTCGAGCTCGCTGCGTGCTGTGGGCTGCCGCCGTACTCGCCCGACACGCTGCTCGAGATCGTGGTGAGCGAGGATACCGTGCGGGCGTTCTTGCCCAAGGAGCTCGCCAGGCCACGCCGTCTCACGCCGCCAGAGGGCCTCGCGCTCGCTGCCGCGGCGCGCACGATCCTCGCGGTCCCCGGGGCTGACCGCACCGGCGCGCTGGCGCGAGCGCTCGCCAAGCTCGACACCGTGCTCGGTGATCGTCGCCAACTGGTGATCGACATCGATGCCCCCGCGCGCCTCGACGACGTCCGGCGAGTCGTCGAGACGAAGATGCAGGCCGAGATCGAATACCATTCGGCGTCGACCGACGAGGACACCGTGCGCGTCGTCGAGCCGATCGCCCTCGCCTCCCTCGACGGTCACTGGTACCTGGACGCGTACTGCCAACGCGCCGACGGGGTACGGCGCTTCCGCGTCGATCGCATCAGGGCGGTACGTCCTCTTGGTCGGCCGGCAGGCGCGCACGCCGACGGGCGGCTCGTCTCTGACCAAGCCTTCATCCCTGGCCCGAGCGCGGCACAGGTCACCGTTCGCCTGGGTCCGGCCGCGCGTTGGGCCGTCGACAGCGTTCCGGTGCTCTTCGAACGGGCGGGCCCCGGCGGCACCCTCGAGGTCACCTTGGCCGTCGGCGGCCGCGCGTGGCTCGAGCGCTTGATGCTCGAGCTCGGTCCCCACGCCGTGGTCCTCGCGCCGCCAGAGATGCGCGGGCTCGGCCCGCAGGCCGCCACGCGACTGCTTCGCCGCTATCTATCCCAGTCGAATGAGATATCATGAGAGGTAGTGAAAAGTAGCGGAAAGCTGTGCCATCGCCGAGGAAGTGTCACGTGCTTCGGATCTCCCATGTGACCGAGCGGACCGGCCGCTACTACCTCGCGGATCTCTCGCCCGGCAAGTGGCACGGCAGTGTCGCGGCAGGCCTCGGGCTCGACGGACGGGTCGAAGCCGGCGCGCTGCGCTCGGTGCTCTCGGGGGCGCATCCGCTCACGGGGCGTCAGCTCAGCACGCGCGCCACGACCGTGAGTGGATTCGACCTGACCTTCAGCGCGCCGAAGTCCGTGAGCGTGCTGTACGCGTTGGCGGACGCCGAGCACGCGGCTGCCGTGATGCACGCGCAACGAGCAGCAGTCGACGAGGCACTCACCTACGTCGACGCGCATGCGCTCTCGGTCAGGCGAGGCACCGGTGACGACCGCTCCATCGGGCGTGCCCGCGGCACGGTGGCCGCGCTGTTCGTTCACGATGTGAGCCGCGCCCTCGACCCGCACGTCCACACCCACGTCGTGGTGGCCAACTGCACCCACGGCGTCGACGGTCGCTGGAGCGCGCTCGACAGTCGCGGGCTGTACGTGCACGGCCGTGCGGCCGGCGCGCTCTACGACGCGGCGCTGCGCCACGAGCTCACCACGAGGATCGGGGTCTCGTGGGACCGCCGTCGGTCCGGCGCCTATGAGATGAGCGTGGTGGACCCGGTCCTCATCGGTGCCCTCTCCTCGCGCCGTGCCGAGATCCGGAGCCACCTCCACGACCACGCGACGTCGGGCGGGAGCTGGGCGACGCCCTCTCGACGAGCCCGCGCGGTGGCGTGGGCGGTGACGCGGGATCCAAAGGCAGCGGTGCCGACACTCGAAGCGCTGCGCGTCCGGTGGCAGCGACTCGCGCGCGATGCCGGTTGGTCCGGCGAGCTCGCGCGATCGATCGAACGGCCGAACCTGCGCGCCGCGGCCCGAACGAGCACCAGAATCGACGAGCGCACCTTCTGCGCGTCGCTCGAAGCCTCGCGCAATGCTTCGCGGAGGGCAGCAGCGACCACCACCGTGACGCGCCGTGACGTCATCGCCGCGTGGGCGCATGCCCTCGAGACGGGGGCGCCGACGTGCGTCGTCGGCACCTGTGTGGACGCGTTGCACGCGTGGGACGATCACGTCGGCGTCGCTGAGGTGCGCCATCCGCGCGACGCGGTCGTTCCCCCGCCGCACGTGCTCCAAGCACTCGGTCCTCGACCCTCGATGCCCGACGCGCTCGTGCGGTGGCTGCGTGGTGCCGGCGCGATCGAGCAGTACCGCGATCGATGGGATGTCGGCGGCGCTCCTGAGCCGCTCGGCGTGCAAGGGACCAGTCCGGACCTCGCGGCGCTGCCGGTACGACGGCTCGCCGAGCACGTCGCGCTCACTCGCGACCTTGCGGAGATCCGCAGAAGACTCGGCCACGAGATCGGGCCCGACGTCGGACGAGCCCCGCTCGCGCTCGAACGGTCGCTCGGCCGAGGCTGACTGCGAGCATCACCCGCGTTCCAAGCCACGTGCACCTGATCCTCTCGAGGGAGCGCGGTCGATCCCCTCGTGACCGGCGACCGTGTCGCGCCACGGTCCTGGGCGGTGATCGGCGAGGAGCTGCACCCAGCCGACGCGGTTGCGAGCATCGACGACGAGCGCCCATCCCGGGGTGCCACGTGCTACGACATCGACGGGAAGCCGGCGACGGAGCGCGGCCGAATCGGACATGGAGACTTGATGCCCGCCTCGCCCCGACGAGCGGGCGACAGTCCGGGTCACGAGCTCGTGCTCGCCGCCGATCGTGGAGAGCGCTTCGAGCGTCGGAACGTCCGCGATGCCGCCGAGCACCACGGACGTCCCGAAGATCGATAGGAACGCCTCGGCCTCGGGGCCCCAGCGGGCTCGCGCCTGCGAAAGGTCCTGGAGGCATGCAAGCGTGAGGAGCCCCTGCCCGGGCCCCTCGGTCACGAGGGTGGGAAGGTCGGGGAGCGGCGCGATGTTCGCGACCTCATCGAGGGCGAGCAGCACTGGAGGACCGTGGGGATCCATCCGTGCGCGTCGGTACGCGCCGTCGCGCACCTGGGTGACGATCCCCACCACGAGGGGCGCAAGCAACTGCTGGTGAGTGCCCGGTGCGCAGATGTACAGCGTGTGCCGCCCGGCGCAGAAGGCGTCGACGTCGAGGTACGGGGGCTCGGTGGACGCGAGGGCGCGCTCGGTGCGGTACGCGCCGATGACGCCGGAGGCGGTCGACCAGATGCCCGACTGCTCACGCGGATCGGTCGAGAGGATGCCGGCGAGCACGTCCGTCGGCATCGCGACATCGCCGTAGTGTGCTTCGAGAACATCGAGCGCCTGCGAACCGTCATGGCGGTCGACCCAGTGGACGACCGTGCGCATCGACTCCTTCGAGAGCGCAGCGGCGTGCAGCAGGGGTCCGAGCAGCGACGCGGCACGCTCTGCCCAATGGCCGTCGTGGCCCGCGCCGATCGTGCCGAACCGCTGCCCGCGCGCGGCGCGGACCATCGAGTCCGCGACGCCGACCGCGTCGTCCCAATCGCGCGCCGCGACGACAGGAGACCACCCGACACGATGGACGCCCGGTGCCGGATCGACGGTCCCGCTCGGGTCGTACAGCGCGCACCATCCGAGGTCGCGACGCCCCGCCGCCGTTCGGCGGAGGACGTCTGTCTTCGTCGACGTCGAAAGCACGGCGCCCTCGGCGGCGAGCACGTTCGGCACGACCAGCGACGAGGTCTTGCCCGAGCGCGATGGTCCAAGCACGAGGGTCGCTTGCTCCCTGCCGGCCCAGGTCAGGCCGCTCACCCCCATGCCGAGGCAGATGCCGCGGCACGGGAGGGGTGCGGCAGCTCTTGTCAGCCTGTGCGTTGGTGACACGTCTCGTGGGGTCATGGCCCGGAGTGCCGATGGGTCCTCGGCGCGCACCGCGCTTGGTCGGCCTGATGACGACGTCGGCTGCGTCGCGTATTGAACAGCGGCGTCGCACGAATCCTCGGCGCGTGGGCGCGCGCGTGCACCGGCTGCCACGGGTGGCGCGCCCTTCGTGCGCCGCGTCGCAAGCGGGCGCATGAGCAAGCGTGAAGCGGTCGGCACGGGGTCGAGTTCACACGGGCAAGGGGCTGCACCGAGGTGCGCGCGCGGTGCCGTTCGACGCGCGCGAGACGAGTGGCGACACGCATCGCGAAGGTCACAGACGCGCGCGACGGTGACAATGCTTGACCTGCGCACCGAAAGAAACGGAGAATGGATGTAACCGGACGCGCGACGGTGGACTATCCGCACTCACGCAAGGCGACCGATGCTGTGCGAGATGCTCGACGGGCATTCACAGAGAACGGTCGTCCTGCACTGTGCGGGTGTGACGCCAACGGCGAATCGGCAAGAACAAGAAAATGGCGTGACGCGTGGCCGGGAAGGAGCGGCGACGCATCATGATCCGTCATGACAACCAAGCAATCGGTGCAGCGATGCGGAAGCTGGTCGCGATCGGCGATGGGTTTCGCGGGCTCCACCTCGAGTCGATGTGACCTGAATAGGGAGGTGCACCTGTGGCGATTGCCGCAACGAAGAGAGCGCCAGCCAGAAAGGCTGCGAAGCGCACTGCTGCCACCAAGGCGGTGAAGCGGACGACCAAGAAGGCGGCCGGCGCAAGGAAGAATGCCGTACGCAAGACCACGGCACGAAAGGCGACGGCAAAGAGGGCGACCGCGCGCAAGGCGACCGCCAAGAAGGCGACCGCCAAGAAGACGACTGCGAAGCGCACCGTCGCCAAGCGGGCGACTGCGAAGCGCACTGCGAAGCGCACCGTCGCCAAGCGGGCGACTGCAAAGCGACCTGCGACCAAGCGCACCGCCGCCAAGAAGACGACTGCGAAGCGCACCGCCGCCAAGAAGACGACTGCGA
>JAJZJC010000038.1 GCA_021810205.1 Actinomycetes bacterium | reverse complement strand
GCGGGACCGGGAGCAGGGCCGCCGGGAGCAGGGCCGCCGGGAGCAGGGCCGCCGGGAGCAGGGCCGGGCGGAGGAGGCCGGCGACGACGAGCCCGCGGCGCACGTGCCCCCCGGTCGCCCGCGGGAGGGGACGCTCGACGGGCTGCTCGCCACCAAGGAGATCGTGATCGCGTGCGGTCCCGGGGGCGTGGGCAAGACCACGATGGCTGCGGCCGCCGCGGCGATGGCGGCGGTCCACCACGGCGGCCGGGTGCTCGTGCTGACCATCGACCCGGCCCGCCGCCTCGCCGACGCGCTGGGGCTGTCGAGCGGCGGCCCGGGGCAGGGCGACGGCCACGAGAGCCGGGGCCTTGGCAACGTGGAGCGCCGGATCCCTGACGCGGCCTTCGGCGACGTGGTGGCGCGCGGGGAGCTGTGGGCGGCCATGCTCGACACGAAGGAGAGCTGGGACGCCCTCGTCCGGCGCCACGCCCCCGATGCCCGCACGAGGGAGAAGATCCTCGCCAACCCCCTCTATAGGAACCTGTCGGGGCGCTTCGTCCAGAGCCACGACTACATCGCGATGGAGCGGCTCTACGATCTGCACTCGCAGGGCAACTACGACCTGATCGTCGTGGACACGGCGCCCACCCGCAATGCGATCGACTTCCTCGATGCCCCGGCGCGCATGGCCGACTTCTTCTCGAGCCGCCTGTTGCGTTGGCTCACCGTCTCGTACCGGTCCCGGATGATGAGCCTCGCCTCCCGGCCGTTCTCCCAGATCGCCGACCGCATCCTCGGCACCCAGTTCCTCGCCGATATCACCGAGTTCTTCCTCTTGTTCCAGTCGATGTACGAGGGGTTCGTCGAGCGTGCCGAGGCGGTGACCCGGCTCCTTTCGGACCGGCGCACGACGTTCCTCGTCGTGTCGACCCTCGAGCCGACTCCCGTACGCGAAGCCGACTACTTCGCCCGCGCGCTCGCGCAGCGAAAGCTGTCGCTCGGGGCGATCGTATTGAACAAGGTGCTCCCCGTGTACTTCCGAGACCGGGAGGCAGCCAAGCTCGCCGAGCGGCTGCTGGCGAACGCCCCCGACCTCGCCGGGGCGCTCGCGGGATCGATCGGGACCGATCCTGCGCTGACCGAGCGGGTGCTCGGGGAGGTCGCGGAGAGCTTCTTGAACTTCGGGGTGGTCGCCCGGCGCGAGGAGGAGCAGCAGGCCGAGCTCGCCACGCGTCCAGAAGTGCTCGCGACGGTCCCATTCCTCGACCGAGACGTCGTCGACATGCAAGGCTTGCTGCGGCTCGGCGCCGCCATGTGGCACTGAGCACCAACGCGATGCTCGACTACCACGTCCACCTCTGGCCCCACACCGAACGGCGCACGCCGCTCGTCGTCGACCAGGTGGCCGCGTACTGCGACAAGGCGGCCGCATCGGGAGTCGTCGAGATCGCCCTCACCGAGCACCTCTTCCGCTTCGTCCAGGCCCGCCAGCTGCTCGAGGGTTTCTGGGACGACGACACCGACGCTCCCGCCGAGCTGCGCCGGTCGATGGCGGCCTATTGGGAGTTCCACGCACACGCGGACCTCGACCACTACGTCGAGACGGCGCTCGCGGCACGCGCCGCAGGGCTGCCGGTCGTCCTCGGCCTCGAAGTCGACTACTACCGCGGCAAGATGGACGCGGTCGCAGCACTCCTCGAGGGCTATCCCTTCGACGTCCTCTTGGGCTCCGTGCACTGGATCGGCACCTGGCGCTTCGACGATCTCGACGACGCGGTCTCGATGGCGCAGTGGCCTGCACGCGCGGTGGACGAGTGCTGGGATGCCTATGCCGACGCGCTCGAGGAGCTCGCCGCGACCGGCGCGTGCGACGTCCTGGCCCACCCGGACCTCATCAAGGTCGCAGGGCACCGCCCGGCGCGCCCCGAGGACTGGTGGGACCGCATCGCCATCGCCTCGGCACGCCACGGCCTGGCGGCGGAGGTCTCGTCGGCGGGCTGGAGAAAGCCCGCGTGCGAGCAGTACCCGGCCGAAGGGCTGCTCGCGCGCCTCGCCGCGCGCGGCGTCGCCTTCACCACCGCGTCCGACGCGCACGGGGTGGACACCGTGGCCGATCGCGTGGAAGACCTCGGGGCGATCCTGCGATCGGTCGGTGTCGAGCGTCTGACCGGTTTCCGCCGTCGCCAGGGGCACACGATGCCGCTCGCAGCAGTGCCGGCGACGGGCGCCGCGGGCGGTTCGCGGTCGTGACCACGCCCGCGGAGCTCGCCCTCACCTGCACCGACCTCACGCCGGGCGAGCTGGCCCACCTCCAGCGGCTCCTCGGGTCCTGGTCGGTTCTCGCCGACCTGTCGTTCTCCGACCTCCTTCTCGTCGTGCCGGTCACCCAGATCCCCGGAGAGGACCCCGCCCTCGTCGTCATGGGACAGATCCGCCCGAACAACCGTCCGACGCTGCTCGAGCAGGATCTCGTCGGCCAGACCGTGCTCCAGTCCTCCTGGGCGCTCAGCACCGAGGCGCTCGAGCGGGGCGAGATCGTCCGCGGAGCGGTGCATCACCCCTTGGTGGGGGAGTCGGTGCCGGTCGAGAACATCCCGGTCCGCTACGGCGACAAGGTGATCGCCGTCATGGTGCGGGTCTACTCCCGCCAGGGTCACGTGCCGATCAGCATGTACGAGAAGAACTATCTCGGGGTGTTCGGCCGCCTCGTCGCGATGATCACCGAGTCGGAGTTTCCCTTTCGTGACGAGGACGTCGGCACCGAGGAGACGCCGAGGGTGGGCGACGGGTTCGTCCTCGTCGACGACGCAGGGAAGGTCGAGTTCGCATCGCCGAACGCGATCAACGCGTTCCATCGCATGGGCATCTACTCGCCACCAGAGGGCAACACCTTCGCGGCGCTGGGAATCGAGGACACCGCGGTGCAATGGGCATTGGCGACGGCGAGACCCGTCGTCGAAGAGGTGGAGCGCCGGCCCGACGTCATCGTGCTCGTCCAGTGCATCCCCCTCTTGAAGGAGCACCGTGCGACGGGCGCGGTGATCCTCTTGCGCGATGTGACCGACGTTCGCCGGCTCGACCGGCTCTTGTTGTCCAAGGACGCCGCCATTCGTGAGGTCCATCACCGGGTGAAGAACAACCTCCAGACGATCTCCTCGCTGCTCAGCCTGCAGGCACGGCGCCTGGCGCCCGGTGACGGCCAGGATGCGCTCTACGAGGCGGAGCGCCGCGTTCGCTCCATTGCACTCGTCCACGAGATCCTCTCGCGCGACCCCGGCGACCAGGTGCCGTTCGGCGAGATCGTCTCCTCGCTCGTGCGGATGGCCGAGGATTCGGTCGTCTCGTCGAGGCCGGTGCAGATCAGCGCGCACGGTGACGTGGGAGAGGTGCCGGCTGACATCGCGACGCCGCTGGCCGTGGTGCTCGCGGAGCTGTTGCAGAACGCGGTCGAGCATGCCAAGCCCACGCACGTGGTGCTGGAGCTCTCGCCGCGCCAGGTCGTCGTGCGAGACGACGGGTGCGGGCTGGCGCCGGGCTTCGACATCGGGCGCACGACGAGCCTTGGCCTTTCCATCGTGCGGGACCTCGTGGTCACCCAGCTCGGCGGGTCGATCACGATGGGTGCCGCCTGCGGCGGCGGCACGGAGGTGCGGATCGACCTACCGGTGGGCCGCCGCTGAGCTGCGCCGCGCAGCGAGCCAGGCCTTGCGCAGCTTGCGGCGCTCCTCCTCGGAGGTCCCACCCCAGACTCCGGACTCCTGGTTGGTCGACAGCGCGAAGTCGAGGCACGGCTCCTGGGCCTCGCAGTCCCGGCAGACCCGCTTGGCGGCCTCGATCTGCTCGACGGCCGGACCCGTGGTCCCGATGGGGAAGAAGAGGTCTGGCTCGGTGTTACGGCACGCGGCAACGCGGCGCCAGTCTCCTGCGTCCCAGTCGACGGTCCGGTTCCACATCAATGCCATACGTCGGTCCTCCGGTTGTGAACTACTTCACATGCTCGGCCCGACGAGGAGCCGTCACGGGGAGTGGAGTCATCGAGGATTATAAGCAAATGCCCATCAATTGCAAGGTGTGACGAGTGACCGACATCTTCGCCCATCGCGGATCGACCGGCGTGCCCATGCCCCGCGAGAACACGATCGACGCGTTCCGCGCCGCCGCAGACCAGGGGGCCGACGGGGTCGAGCTCGACGTCTGGCGGACCGCCGGGGGCGAGCTGGCGGTACGTCACGAGCGACATGTACCCGGCGTCGGCGACGTGACAAACGTGTCGATGGCGCAACTACCTGCTGACGTCCCGACCCTCACCGCCGCGCTCGACGTGTGCGCCGCGCTCGGCCTTGCAGTGAACGTCGAGGTGAAGTGCGCAGGGCGCTGCGAGGCGACGGGCGCCGCCGTCGCCTCGGCGCTCGCCGACCGCCCTGGTCGTCTCCTCGTCTCCTCGTTCCACCCCGAGTGCCTGGCGGCGCTGCGCCGGGCAGGGAGCACCGTCTCGCTCGGTCTCCTGGTCGACTGGGGCCAGGACCCTGCCGGCGGCGCTGTGCGCACCGCCTGCGACCTCGGGTGCGCCACGCTCCATCCCTTCGTCACCTGGGTCGACGAGCGCCTCGTCGCGGCCGCTCGTACCGCGGGGCTCGGGCTCCACGTCTGGACCGTGAACGCGGACGGCGACCTCGAGGCCATGGCGAGGCTCGGGGTCGCTGCCGTCATCACCGACCGCGTCGTGGCCGCTCGGGCGGCACTGGCCCGGGTGGCTTCGGCGGGGTCCTCCGAACGGGGCCGGAATGGCGGTGACCGCTACGGGTAGCCAGAATGCTCGTATGAACGTCGTCGTCTGTGTCAAGCAGATCCCGGACCCGGCTGCGCCTGGCGCGCTGGACCCGAGTACCCACACCCTCGTGCGATCGGGGAAGCTCATCCTCGACGACTCGGACTCCTACGGCGTCGAGATGGCGCTGCAGCTGGCGGGCAACGTCGAGGGAAGCGAGGTCACGATCGTCTCGATGGCGCCGAACGGCGAGACCTCGGGGTTGCGCACCGCGCTCGCGATGGGCGCAGCCAGGGCGATCCTCGTGAGCGATGACGCGTTGGCGGGGTCCGACGCCCTGTCGACCGCCAAGGTGCTCGCCGCAGCCGCCAGGCGGGCCGCGCCAGACCTGGTGATCGCGGCCACCGAGTCGACCGACGGCTACACCGGGACGATGCCGGTGCAGATGGCTGAGCTGCTGGGTATGCCCTCGGTCACCTTCGCCAAGCGCGTCTCGACCGACGGGACGACGCTGAAGGTCGAGCGCCAGACCGAGTCCGGCTACGACGACGTCGAGTGCCCGCTACCCGCCGTGGTGACCGTCACCGCCGGCGTCGTTGAGCCGCGCTACCCGTCGTTCAAGGGGATCATGGCGGCCAAGTCCAAGCCCATCGACGTGCTCTCGATCGGGGACCTCGGCCTCGATGCCGGACAGGTCGGACGGGCCGGCGCGCGGCAAGAAGTGGTGGACGTGTCCGAAGCCGAAGCACGCGGATCGGGCGAGATCGTGGTGGACGAGGGTGACGGCGCACAGCGCATCGTCGCCTTTCTCGAGCAGCTGAAGGTGGTCTGAGATGGACAGGATCTGGGTGCTCGCCGAAACGGCCGAATCGGGCCCGACCCCGGTCACCTTGGAATTGCTCACCGCGGCACGTGCGCACGCCTCGACGGTGGAGGCCGTCGCCTGGGGCCCCGACACGGCGTCCATTGCCGGCACCGTCGGCGAGTACGGGGCGACCAAGGTGTACGACGTTGGCGACCTCGCAGGGGCGCTTCCCGGTGCCCCTGTTGCCGCCGCGATCGCGGCGCTCGTCGCCAGCGGGGACGCGCCGGACGCCATCTTCGTCCCTGCCTCCTACGACGGGCGGGACATAGCCGGCCGCCTCTCGGCCAAGCTCGACCGCCCGGTGCTGACCAACATCACCGGCTTCGCCCAGGGCGACGGCCAGCTCACCACCGAGCATCCCGTGTTCGGCGGGACCCTGGTGGTCACCGCCCGCTTCACCGGCGACGGCCCGGGCATCTTCGTCGTACGCGCGAAGTCCTTCACCGCGGAGCGCTCGGGCGGCGGTCCGGCCGAGGTGGTGGCCGTTGCCCCGGGGGACGTCGGCGCGACCGGTGCGGCCAAGATCGTCGAGCGCCACGTCGAGGCGGCGAGCGGTCCGAAGCTGGACGAGGCGGCGGTCGTGGTCTCCGGCGGGCGGGGGCTTGGTGCCCCCGAGCACTACGCCTTGGTCGAGGAGCTCGCACGGCTGCTCCACGGCGCGCCTGGCGCGAGTCGGGCGATCGTCGACGCAGGCTGGGTCCCCTACTCGCACCAGGTCGGACAGACCGGCAAGACGGTGAAGCCGACAGTGTACGTGGCCTGCGGGATCTCGGGCGCGACGCAGCACCTGGTGGGCATGAAAGGCTCGAAGCACATCGTGGCCATCAACAAGGACCAGGAAGCTCCGATCTTCTCCGTCTCGGACCTCGGCATCGTCGGCGACGTGCACAAAGTGCTGCCGGCACTCATCGAGCAGCTGAAGTCTCGCGGCTGACGCTCAGCATCGCCCGCCTGGCGGGCACCGCTGTCGCGCCTGCGTTCACCGCTTTCGCGCCTGCGTTCGGCGGCCTGTGCTGCCCGCACGTGTCGGTGTCGGGGTGATGCCAAACCTTGCAATCTCGTTCATCTGTGATCGCGGACCGGCGTCACGGGGTATCTCCGCGAGCGCGTGTGCAGCTGGTCGAACCGGCACGTAGCTCCGGTGACGTAGGGAAACGTCGAAGAGCCGGGGGTGCTCGCGTCGGCAGGGCACCCCTGCCCCCGGCTCAGCGTCGAAGGCCACGTCGGGGACCGGTGAAAGCCGAGCAGCGACGAGCCCTCGCCACGTGCCAGGAGACGTAGCCGAAGGCCGGAGGACGAAGGAGGACACCATGCGGTTCCGGGGGTCCAATGAGCACTGGGGAGACGAAGGCGCAGGGAGCGATACCGGTGCCGGGCAGCGGGCGTCGGGTCCGATCCATCGTCTGTGGAGCCGCCTGCGTCCCGGGCGCGGGCCGCAGGCCGACGACGAGGCCGAAGAAGGCTCGGCGGTGCGGCGCCCGAGAGACGCCATGCCACCTTCCCATCTCGCCGCCCCACGACCGCCGGCGACGTCCGATCAGCAGATCCGCCACGTCGCCCAGGCGACGGGCGGGCCGTTCGTCGAGACACGGCTGGCGCGTGAGGTCCGGCGCCTCATCGACTCTCTCGGCACCACCCGCAGCGAGGTCGCGATGACGCTCGAGCGACATGGGGTGCGAGCTGCGCCGGGGAGGCGAGGACCGGTCGCGTGTTTCCTCGAGGCGGTGATCGGCGCGGACCCGAACGTGAAGTCGGTGGCCGTCGACCCTCAGGCGGTGGTGGTGGAGCTACGTGCCTGGTGGCGGCCCGCCGTTGTCGTGACGCAGCCCTGCGTCGTCCGTGCCTTCACGATCGCATTCGACGCAGGCTGCTATCCGCGCCTGCTGCCGACGGGCTACCCGGCGAACGCAGAAGCCGAACGTGGTGGGGAGTAGGGCGCAACGTGCGCCAGCAGGTCGGTGCAGGGACCGCCTGGCGCCACGGGCAGCAGCCCCATGCGGCCCGCGCCGCCCTCACACGAGCGGCCACGGATACGGGCGGTGGTGCTCGGGACCAGGGGTTGGTAGCACCCCGTCATCGAGGAGGGCGTGCGCCCGAGCGACGAGGGCCCGGCGCTCGTCGTCGCACAGGAGCGCTGCGAGGTCGGCGGGGAGCGGGGCGCGCACGAATCGCTCCAAGTCCTCTGCGAGCGCGTCGTCGATCGCCTCACCTGCGAAATCCCAGATGACAGTACGTAGCTTGGGCTCGACGTGGAAGGTGAGGCCGTGGTCGATGGCCCACAGACGGTCCTCGGCGAGCAGGACGTGGCCGCTCTTCCTGTCCGCGTTGTTGGCCACCACGTCGAAGGCGGCGATGCGCCGCAGGACCGGTTGCCACCGCGCCTCGTCGCGCAACGTGAAGTAGTGCGACACGCCGTCCTCGGCGACCACCCGCTGGAGGGAACCTGGTCCAAACGGGGCGTCGCGGCGCAGGACCGTCTCGGGTACGAGCCCCCAGCCGAGCACCTCGGAGAGCCGGTGGGCTGCGACCTCGCGCCGGTCGAGGCCGGCAGGGAAGTCCCAGAGCTCGCGTTCGCCGGCAACCGGCTTGTAGATGGCGAGCAGCTCGTCCCCATCCAGGCGGCACGTGACCAGCAGCGTGGCGTTCGAGCTGCCGGCGATCCTGCCATGGACCTCGACGTCGCCCCGCTCGAGCACTGCGCGCGGCGCGGGGTCGCTCACGTCACGGGCGGGCGGTGGCCGTTCGTGCGCGGGCAGTCGTGCCCGGAGGGGTCGAGCGGAAGGCCGCAGAGGGGACAGGGCGGCCGCCCCGCCTCCACCAGGCTCGTCGCTCGGATGGCGAACGCCGCCGCCTGCTCTCGGCTGATCGCGATGCGCGCCACCGTACCATCGTCACCGGCCTCTTCGACGATCACGACGAGGCGGTCGGAGTCCTGGTCGTAGGAGACGCCGATGGTCCCGACGACCCAGTCGGGCTCCACGTCGACGTCGAAGTCGAGGTCTTCGGGGAGATGCCCAGGTCGCCCGAGCTCACGCACGATCCGAGCCAGGTACGTCGCGAGCACCGCTACCTGCTGCTTTTCGACCTTCACGGTCGCGCGCTGCGGGCCCTGACCGAAGTGCAGGAGGAAGAGGCGCTCGCCGACCGGGCCGGTGGTACCGACGGAGAACAGGTCGGGCGTGCCGAGGTCCATATCGCCGTTCATCCGAGCATCCCTCCCAAGCCGTCGGCCGACGTGTTCACGCACAGGATCCTGGGGCCGAGCCCGTCGGGCGGGTAGCTGATGGCGGAGACCGAGCACGTCGAGATGGTGAGGCGCTGGAAGAGGTCGAGCGGCATCCCCGCGGCCGTCGCCACCGCTGCTCGGATGGGATCGGCGTGGGAGACGGCGACAACCGCCTCGCCCCGGTGCATGTCGGCAAGTCTGAGCACGGCGTCGGTCACGCGGGCCGCGAGCTCGGCGAACGTCTCGCCACCGGGGAAGCGGAACCCCGCCGGCCAACGTTGCACGGCAGCCCACTCGCGCCGACGCGCTGCCCGCCTGAGCGACATTCCCGTCCACTCGCCGATGTCGAGCTCGACGAGCTCTCGCTCGATGCGCACCCGGAGGCCGAGGGCGCGCGCGATCGGTGCGGCGGTCTCCCTGGCGCGTTCGAGGGGTGAGGCGTAGACGGCCACGGGCCGGGCGGGAAGCCCGGCGATGCGCTCGGCGACCTTCTGCGCCTGGGCGCGACCGGCCTCGGAGAGATGGAGGCCTGGCTCGCGTCCCGGGAGCGACTTGCCCGTCGTTGGCGTCGTCCCGTGACGAACGAGGAGGATGGTCGTCGGCTGGCCAGGTGGCACGAACGATGATCGTATGCTGCGACGCCGTGGCTCCGAACCGGCTGGCGGCGCTCGAGGCCGAGATCGTGGCGTGCCGACGGTGCCCACGGCTCGTGTCGTGGCGTGAGGAGGTGCCTGCGCGCGCCGCGTTCTCCGACGAGCGGTACTGGCGGCGCCCGGTCCCTGGCTTCGGAGATCCCTCGGCCGAGGTGGTCGTCGTGGGTCTGGCGCCTGCTGCGCACGGAGCCAATCGCACCGGCCGGATGTTCACCGGAGATCGCTCCGGCGACTGGCTGTACCGGGCACTGTGGCGGGCGGGCTTCGCGAACCGGCCCGAGAGCCACGCGCCGGGCGACGGCCTCCGGCTCGACGGCGTGTGGGTGTGCTCGGCGGTGCGCTGCGCGCCGCCCGGGAACAAGCCCACGCGCGCCGAACGCGACGCCTGTCTGGCCTACCTCGCCCGCGAGCTCGACCTGTTCGACCGGGCATCGGTCGTGGTGGTGCTGGGTGCCTTCGCCTGCGACGCGGTCGGCGCTTGCTACGGCCTGCGCCCGCGGCCCCGGTTCGCGCACATGGCGGAGCACGCGCTCGGCGGAGGGAGGACGCTGCTCTGCTCCTACCACCCGAGCCAGCAGAACACCTTCACCGGCCGGCTGACCGAAGAGATGCTCGACGCGGTCTTCGCCCGGGCGTCGGCGCTCAGGCTGGCTGGGCGGTAGGGAGCCGGCCGGGCATCGGCACGGCAGTGACTGGCCAGCGCTTGCGGCTCACCCGGCTGAGGCGGCGCATGAGGGCGACCGCGCCGGGGTCGTCGTCCCCGGGACGCACCTCGATCGTGCCGTCCGCCTCCATCGACTCGAACAGCTCCCGGCCGCGTTCGGTGCGCACCACGGTCAGGGTCCAGTCGTCGAAGGCGCCGATGCCGCCGGTCGAGATGTCGGCGTGCTCGGCAGCGAAGTCGGGGCATGAGGTGCATCCCTCTCGCGTCCAGGCATGGGCCTCTTTCAGCGGCACCTCGTGGTACGCGCCCTCGTGCGTCCACACCTGGAAGACGCCTTTGATGTTCATCTTGGCGATGTCCTCGCGCCGCAGGCCGTAGCGGGCTTCGAAGAGCTCTTCGAAGATCGCGTCGTCGAACGTCTTCGAGCACATGAGCCCGATCGAGAGGACGAAGCGGCGCGCGACCTTGCCGGCCTTTCTCGCCGTCATCACCGCCGGCGCCGACGCCTGGCATCCCATCCCGACGAGCGCGATCCGTTCTGCGCCGCCGTCGATCGCCTCGGCGTACGCCAGGGGGTTCGCACAGTAGGTATAGCGCGAGCCGGCGGTGGCAAGGACGCCTGCACGGTCGCGGGCGACGGCGGGGACCGCCTTCCACCCGGTGCCGTCACCCTCGAGCGCGGACACGAGCGCGGCGTCGATCATGTCGTGCTCGAGCGCCCAGACCAAGATGGCGGAGACGAGGCCGCCGTCCTGGCCGGCGGCGCGCAGCGTGGCGTCGCTCGCCCGCGCGAGCACCACACGGGCGGCGATGCCGGCGACTTCGTCGTCGGTGCGGGCCCGGCCGAAGAGATGCTGGTCGATCTCTGGCTCCCACTCCCGAAAGCGTGGGCACGCGCGGGTGCACAGCGTGCAGCCCCTCTGCCCGTGCGTGCAATCGTCGGCGCCGCCTGTCGCGTCGACGTGGAAGGGCTTGTACCGCCGGTCATGGTCGTAGCCCAGCACGTCATAGGGGCAGGCGACCACGCACGCCGAGCAGCCGGTGCACAGACCCGAAGTGACCACCTCTTCGTAGAGATGCGACCAGTGCGGCTTCTCGGGGGGCACTGCACGCCTCCTTTCGTCGGCTGACCTATGCCGCTCGTCGGCTGACCTATGCCGCGTGCTGGAGGGCGTCCAGCACCTTGGCGGCATGGCCGTCCGCCTTCACCGAGTACCAGGACCGCAGGATCTTGCCGTCGGCGCCGACGAGGAACGTCGAGCGGATGGTGCCGACGGTCTTCTTGCCGTACGTCGTCTTCTCGCCCCAAGCGCCGTACTCGGACATGACCGTGTGCTCGGGGTCCGAGAGCAACGGGAAGGCGAGCCCGTACTTCTCCCGGAACTTGGTGTGCGTAGCTGCCCCGTCGGGCGAGATGCCCACCACTGCCGCCCCCGAGCGGGAGAAGGCGGCGAGGTTCTCGTTGAACTGGCACGCTTCCTTCGTGCAGCCGGGGGTGTCGTCGGCTGGGTAGAAGTAGACGATCACCGGCGAGCCGGCGAAGTCCTCGAGGGACACCGGGCGCCCGTCGTGATCGGGGAGCGTGAACGAGGGTGCGACGTCGCCTGCCTCCAGTCGTGCCACGACGTCAGCATGGCACATCGGCCGGGGCGCGGGTCGGTTTGCCGGCGAAGCGAGCGGTTCGGGGTGTGCAACGTGGGGCGCAGTCGGCTGCTGGGCGAGCCGTGCTTGCCGGGCATGCGCCGATCGTGGGGATCTCCCTGGTAGATTGAATGCACCGGGCGCCGATCGGCGGCCGTGAGGGTCCTTCTCCCTTTTCGTGACGGCGCGGGCCCCGCCAAGGTGAGAGAGCACATGACGATCGATACGTATGACTCCGTGCGGACCTTCGAGTCCCTCGGAGTCGCCGATTCCCTGGTCAAGGAACTGGCCGACCAGGGAATCACCACCCCCTTCCCGATCCAGGCCCTGACCATCGCCGACGGTCTCGCCGGCCGAGACGTCTGCGGAAAGGCGAAGACCGGCTCCGGCAAGACGCTGGCGTTCGGTCTGCCCCTCCTCCAGCGCATCGCCGGGGGCGAGCCCAGCGCCTCGGGGCAGCCGGGCCGGCCCAGGGCGCTCGTCCTGCTGCCCACGCGCGAGCTCGCGGTCCAGGTGCACGACGTGATCGCCCCGCTTGCCAAGGCGATCAGGCTTCGGGTGGCCGCCGTCTACGGCGGCGCGGACGTCGACCGCCAGATCACCCGCTTGCGAAACGGTGTCGACGTCGTGATCGCGACTCCCGGAAGGCTGATCGATCTCGGTGACCGCGGCGAGCTGTCGGTCGCCGACCTCGAGGTCCTGGTGCTGGACGAAGCAGACCGTATGGCCGACATGGGCTTCATGCCCCAGGTCGAGTGGGTGCTCCGGCGGCTCGAGCGACCGCACCAGACGCTGCTGTTCTCGGCGACGTTGGACGGCGCGGTCGACCGCCTGGTGAAGCGCTACTTGTCGGACCCGGTCTTCCACGAGGTGGCGTCGAGCAGCCAGACCGTCTCGAAGATGGAGCACCGGTTCCTCCAGGTGCACCAGATGGACAAGGTGCGGGTGTGCGCGGCGATCGCTCGGGCGCAGACAAAGACGCTCGTCTTCGTTCGCACCAAGCGAGGCGCGGACCGGCTCGTCGAGAGCATCCGTGCCGAGGGTGTCCGTGCGGCGGCCATCCACGGGGACCTTCGCCAGGGTGAGCGGGAGCGGGCGCTCGCCAACTTCGCCTCCGGCAAGCTGCCGGTGCTGGTGGCGACGGACGTGGCGGCGAGAGGGCTGCACATCGACGGGGTGGACGTGGTCGTGCACTACGACCCGCCCGAGGACCACAAGGCATACCTGCACCGCTCCGGGCGGACCGCACGCGCCGGCTCGACGGGGGTCGTCGCGACGCTCGTGCTGTGGAACCAGATCGTCGAAGCAGAGGTGATCCAGCGGCGACTGGGGCTGCGTGTCCCGATCGTCGAGGTCTTCTCGAACGATCCTCGCCTCTCCGACCTTGCGTCGTGGGAACCGTCGGCCGAGGAGGCCGTGATCTGATCGAGCGTTGGACGCCCGGGGACGGCGTCGACCGCGTCCTGGTCGTCACCGCTCATCCCGACGACGTCGACTTCGGCGCTGCAGGCACCATCGCTGCGTTCACCAACGCCGGCGTGGAGGTGCACTACTGCGTGGTGACCGACGGGGAGGCGGGTGGCGACGATCGCGCAATGGCACGTCGCGAGATGGCCGCCGTCCGGCGCGAGGAGCAGCGCGCGGCTGCCGCCACGGTCGGCGTGCGCGGCGTCACCTTCTTGGGATACCCCGACGGTCGGCTCATGCCGACGATCGAGCTGCGCCGTGACCTGACGCGCGTGATCCGGCGCGTGCGCCCCCAGCGCGTCGTGACCCAGTCGCCCGAGCGCGCGTGGGACCGCATCTTCGCGAGCCATCCCGATCACCTCGCCGCCGGCGAGGCCGCCACCTGCGCCGTGTACCCCGACGCCCGGAACCCCTTCGCGCATCCCGAGCTTCTCGACGGCGAGGGGCTCGAGCCGCACGTGGTCGGAGAGCTGTGGCTCATGGCCGCCCCGCTGTCCGTTCCGGTGGCCGCCTCCACGTCTGGTGAGGGCATGGGGGACCCGACGATGGTGGTCGTCGAGATCGACCTCGAGCGCAAGCTCGCGGCGCTCTCGTGCCACCGCAGCCAGGTGAAGGACGCGGCAGGCTTGCGTGCCCGGATCGCCGAGTGGGCGACCCGCGTGGCGCGGGAGGCGGGCTTGGCGGAGGCCGTGTTCGCCGAGTCGTTCCGCCGGGTGCAGACGAGCTAAGAACGCACCGGCAAGTCGAGCAGCGAGGGGGCGCCGCCGAATGTGCGGTCGTACTTGTCGACGCGCAATGGCGCGGGAGCGGTGAGCACCGGAAGCGACGTGCGGCGCGCGATGGCTTCCCGGGTGCTCCGACGGAGGAACGATGCGAACCGTCGCCGGCGCGAGCCTACGACGATCGCGTCCGCCCGGCACTCGTCAGCGAGGTCGCAGATGGCCGCTGGAAGGTCGAACGCGCTCGTCCGATAGGTCACACCCGTCGCGTCGATGCCCGCAGCGTGCAGCTCGCGCAACGCGTCTGCGACGACGTCCGCCGCGTCGTGCGCGGACTCCGTCGTGAGGCAACGGTTTCCGAAGAGGTACTGGTTCACGTGGACCACGTGGACGGCCGCGTCCAGCTTCTGGGCGAGCGCCATCGTGAAGCTGGTGGCAACGGATCCCGTGTCACCGGAGTCCAGGGCGAGGAGTATGCGTTGGAACATGGGAACTACCTCGGGCGATGTCGATCGCGGTCATGCAATCGACTACCCGTTTGGCGCAGGGGCGAACCTTCTCAGCTCGCGAGCTGCCTGAGCACGTACTGCAGGATCCCGCCGTGCTGGTAGTACTCGGCCTCCATGGGCGTATCGATCCGCAGACGGGCCCGGAAGCTCGTGGTCCGCTCCGCGGCGCTGTCCGTCGCCACGACGTCCAGCTCGTCGGGGACGGTGCCGTCGTTCAGGGCCTCGAGGCCCAGGATCGAGAACGTCTCGTGGCCGGTGAGCCCGAGCGACTGCGCCGACTCACCCGGGAGGAACTGGAGGGGGAGCACGCCCATACCGATCAAGTTCGACCGGTGGATACGCTCGTAGCTCTGCGCGATCACCGCGCGTACGCCCAAAAGGCGCGTGCCCTTGGCTGCCCAGTCGCGGCTCGAGCCCGAGCCGTACTCCTTGCCGGCGATCACCACGAGCGGGGTGCCCTCGTCGTGGTAGCGAGTGGCCGCGTCGAATATCGTGGTCTGTTCGCCGTCGGGCAGGTGCAGGGTCACCCCGCCCTCGACGCCGGGCACGAGCTGGTTGCGGAGACGCACATTGGCGAACGTGCCGCGGATCATCACCTCGTGGTTGCCTCGGCGGGTCCCGTACGAGTTGAAGTCGGTCACGCCGCGTGCCGTCAGGTACTGGCCCGCGGGTGCGGAGGCTCGGATCGACCCGGCGGGCGAGATGTGGTCCGTCGTGACGCTGTCGCCGAGCAGGACGAGGACGCGAGCGTCGTGGATGTCGTGCACGGGCTCGGGCTCCATGCTCATCCCGTCGAAGAAGGGCGGCCGCAGCACATAGGTGGACGAGTCGTCCCACGCGAAGGTCTGCCCACCTGAGACGTTCATCGACCGCCAGCGCTCGTCACCTTCGAACACCGAGGAGTAGCGGCGACGGAACTCCTCGGAGGAGAGCGAGGAGCGGATCGCCTCAGCGACCTCGTGGTCCGACGGCCACAGATCCGCCAGCATCACCGGGCGGCCCTCTTGATCCGTCCCGATCGGGTCCGCCACGAGATCGATGTCCATCGTCCCGGCGAGCGCATAGGCGACGACGAGCGGCGGTGACGCGAGGTAGTTCATGCGGACATCTGGGTGGATGCGACCCTCGAAGTTCCGGTTCCCCGACAAGACCGAGACGACCGACAGGTCCCCTGCTTGGACCGCCTCGCTCACCCCCGGCAGCAGCGGGCCAGAGTTGCCGATGCAGGTGGTGCAGCCGAAGCCGACGAGCCAGAAGCCGAGCTTCTCGAGTGGCTCGACGAGCCCGGCGCGCTCCAGGTAGTCCATGACCACCCGGGAGCCGGGAGCGAGCGAGGTCTTCACCCAGGGCTTCGCGTGCAGCCCGCGCTCGACCGCTCGCGTGGCGAGGAGGCCCGCCGCCACGAGCACCTGGGGATTCGAGGTGTTCGTGCAGCTGGTGATGGCCGCGATGACCACGTCGCCGTCGGTGATCGTGGCGGCGGTCTCGCCCGTCTGTGCGTCGCCGTCATGGCCGCCGGGCATCTCGGCCCGGCGCGGCTCGCGGCCGAGCGCCTCTCGAAAGGCCCGGCCCGCGCCGGCGAGTGCCACCCGGTCCTGGGGGCGCGCCGGCCCCGCGAGGCTGGGCACCACCGTGGAGAGGTCGAGCTCGACGGTCTCGGTGTAATGGGGCTCGTCTGCGGCGTCGTGCCAGAGGCCCTGTTCCTTGGCGTATGCCTCGACGAGCGCGAGGTGGTCGTCCGAGCGCCCCGTGAACCGCAGATAGTCGACGGTCGCCTGGTCGATGGGGAAGATCGTGCAGGTGGCCCCATACTCAGGCGACATGTTCCCGATGGTGGCGCGCGTCTCGACGGGGATGGTACCGACGCCGGGGCCGCAGGCCTCCACGAACTTGCCGACGACGCCGTGGCGCCGCAGCAGCTCGGTGATGGTGAGGACGAGGTCGGTCGCGGTCGTACCCTCCGGCATCTCACCGTGGAGCCGTAGACCGACAACAGGGGGGAGCAGCATCGACAGCGGCTGTCCGAGCATCGCCGCCTCCGCCTCGATCCCGCCGACGCCCCAGCCGAGCACCCCGAGTCCGTTCACCATCGTGGTGTGCGAGTCGGTGCCGACGAGGGTGTCGGGGAAGGCAGCACCGTCTTGGGCGAAGACGACCCG
This sequence comes from Actinomycetes bacterium, assembly GCA_021810205.1. GTDB lineage: Bacteria > Actinomycetota > Acidimicrobiia > Acidimicrobiales > RAAP-2 > JAJYVT01. Next base: position 10,755 of record JAJZJC010000038.1, on the reverse strand, counting down.
GGCCAGGTACTCGAGGTTCACCTGGTGACAGATGCCGGTCCCCGGCGGGACGACCTCGAACCGGTCGAAGGAAGCCTGGGCCCATCGCAGGAGCTGGTAGCGCTCGAGGTTCCTGCCGTACTCGATCTCGACGTTCTCGTCGAACGAGCGCGGGCCACCTGACCGCTCGGCGATCACGGAGTGGTCGATCACGAGCTCGCAGGGGACGAGCGGGTCGATGCGCCGAGGGTCGCCACCAAGGGTCGCCAGGGCGTCGCGCATTGCGGCGAGGTCGACGACGGCTGGCACGCCGGTCAGGTCCTGCATCAAGACGCGCTCTGGGCTGAAGGCGATCTCCTTCGCGCCGGCGCCGCCCGCGCCGCCCTCCGGCTGACCCCACGCGGCGACCGCTTCCACGTCGCCGGCGGTGACCTTCCTGCCGTCTTCGTGGCGCAAGAGGTTCTCGAGGAGCACCTTGACGCTGAAGGGCAAGCGGGCTGCTCCGGACACCGCGTCGAGGCGGAAGATCTCGAAGCGCCGGTCGCCTACTTCCAGCGTGGAACGGGCGCGAAAGCTGTCGGGATGGGCCATGTGGCCATTCTGACGCATCTCGTCGGGGTCGGCCGCACCCGGGGGTGGGCGGTCTCGTCGGCACGCCTCGGCGCGTCGTCGACCTCTGCGGGCGGCAAGCCTCCTGGTCGGTGCCGATTCTGCACGGACTCGTGCAATTTGCAGAACCGAGTGCAAACATGGCGGGCAGTGGGATGGGGGAAGTGCTTGGCAGTGCTCCTCGCAGCGGGATGCTGCGTGCTCACGGCCGCGCTCGTCGGAGCGGCGCCCGCGAGCGCCTCTTCGCGCGCTGCCGTCGCGACATCTTCCGCGTCGCATGTCGCCGTTTCCCAGGCCACCGGCTCCCAGGCCACGGGCTCCCAGGCCACCGGCTCCCAGGCCACGGGCTCCCAGGCCACCGGCTCCCAGGCCACGGGGACAGCGCCACCCGTTCCCCCGGCGGCTCAGCGCGGCGCGACGGCACCGGTGAACTCAGGCGTGTACCCCGGTGGAGGGGTCTTCCATTTCGGCGACGCGGCGTCGGTGTCCGGCACAGGAGGATCGACGTTCAGCGCCCCGGTGGTCGGTATGGCGGCGGACCCCGGTGGGACAGGGGTCTGGCTCGCCGCCGCCAACGGCGCGGTCCACACGGAGGGCGGCGCGCCGAACTACGGCTCGATGACAGGGACCCCCCTCACCGCGCCGGTCGTCGGGATCGCTGCGACTCCCGACGGCAGGGGGTACTGGCTCGTCGCACTCGACGGCGGCATCTTCACCTTCGGTGACGCTCGCTTCTACGGCTCGACCGGCGCCATGCGCCTGAACCAGCCCGTGGTGGGCATGGCAGCGACGCCGACAGGTGGCGGCTACTGGCTCGTCGCAGCGGACGGCGGCATCTTCACCTTCGGAAACGCCACGTTCGACGGCTCGCTGGGCGGCGCGACACTCCAGTCGGGCATCGCCAGCATGGCAGTGACATCGGCAGGAACCGGCTACTGGCTGCTCGAGTGGAACGGGACGGTCTTCACCTTCGGCACCGCGCAGTCCTACGGGGAGCCGACAGGATCCCCGGCGGCGAGTCCCTTCAAGCAGCTCGTCCCCACGTCGACAGGAAAGGGCTACTGGCTCTTGGAGCCCGACGGGTTCAACTACTCCTTCTCCTCGCCGGGCCCGACAGGCGGCTACCCGGCGATCGTCGCCGCCGCCGCGTCCCAGATCGCTCCCGATCCGAACAACGGTTACTTCTGCAACCCGTACGGGACATGCGAGCCGTGGTGCGCCCTCTTCGCCACCTGGGCCTGGCAGAAGGGCGGGGTCCCGATCCCGTCGTACGCGTTCGTCGGGAACATCTACACGTGGGCTGCCGCGAACGGCAGCGTCCTTGCATCCAACGCCATGGCGGTCCCTGGCGACGCCATCCTCTATGGCACGGGCCCCCAGAACGTGACAACGGCGGTCCATACCGGGATCGTCGCCCAGGTGTGGCCCGACGGCGCCGTCGACACGATCGAGGGCGACGCGGGGCCAGGCGTCACAGGACATCTTGCGGTCGTCGTGAACGGACCATTCCTCCCCGCCGACGCGGTGGCGTTCGCCAACTACCCCGTCTTTGCCATCGCGCAGCCCTGAGGGATCGTCCGTGGCGCCATGCGGCGCGCGAGCGAGCGGGCCCTCGGTAACATCGGGCGGGAGGAGCCACCATGCCGCACTACGACTTTCGCTGCCGGACCTGCGGCGCCGTCTTCGAGGAGCGGCGTCCGATGGTCGATGCCGACGCGCCCGCCACCTGTCCCGAGGGCCACGTCGGTGCAGCGCGCCTGCTGCCCGTCTTCGCGATGACCGGGAGGGCTGACGCCCACGAGCCCGGGGCCGTGAGCGCGTGCGGGGCGCCGATGGCAGGCGGCTGCGGCGGCGGCTGCGGCTGTCACGCAGGCTGACGCGCGCTCGGGAGCCCCCGCGCGCGAGAGGTCCGGGATCACCGCGCTCTTTTCTTCCAGGTCGTCCGATCCCGGCGACGTGCAGTGCCGAGCGTCGTGGGCATCGGAGTCTTGTTGCCGGGAATGCAAAGATGGGTCATGCCAGACGTGACCGCACTGCTCGCCGCGCGGCTCCAGGCGGCCTTCGACAGGTTGTCGCCCGGCGCGGACCCCGTGCTCCGACCCTCCGACCGAGCCGACTTCCAGGTCAACGGAGCGCTGGCGCTGGCGAAGCAGCTCGGCCGTCCGCCCCGCGCGATCGCCGACGCCGTCGTGGCGACCGCCGAACTGTCCGATATGTGTGAGCGGGTGGAGGTGAGCGGCCCGGGGTTCGTCAACATCGTCTTGTCGGAAGAGTTCCTCGTGCAGCGCGTGGCAGAGATGGCCACAGACCCCCGGTTGGGGATCGAGGCGGTGCCGGTCCCCGAGGTGGTGGTCGTCGACTATTCGGCGCCGAACGTCGCCAAGGAGATGCACGTCGGCCACCTGCGCTCGACGGTGATCGGTGACTCGCTCTGCAGGATCCTCGGGCATCTCGGCCACCGGGTGGTTCGCGAGAACCACGTGGGTGACTGGGGCACGCCGTTCGGTATGTTGATCGAGCACCTGAACGACCTAGGGGAGGCGACGGCCGTCCACGAGCTGTCCGCGGGCGATCTGAACAGCTTCTACCAGGCGGCACGCCGCTCCTTCGACGCTGATGAGGTCTTTCGCGAGCGTAGCCGTCGCCGCGTGGTGCTCCTCCAGTCGGGGGATCCCGAGACGTTGCGCCTCTGGCGGGTGCTCGTCGACCAGAGCATCGCGTACTTCGACGAGGTCTACGCCAAGCTCGGTGTCCTGCTCACCGACGACGACATCCGCGGCGAGAGCTTCTACAACCCTCTGCTTCCCTCCGTCGTCGAGGACCTCAGGGCGAAGGGGCTGTTGGTGGAGGACGAGGGCGCGAGATGCGTATTCCCGCCCGGGTTCACGAACCGCCACGGCGATCCGTTGCCGCTCATCGTCCAGAAGTCCGACGAAGGGTACGGCTATGCCGCGACCGATCTGGCGTGCATTCGCGACCGGGTCGACCGGTTGGGCGCGACGCGCATTCTCTACGTGGTGGGCAGCCCGCAGGCGCAGCACCTCGAGATGTGCTTCGCGGTCGCCAAGATGGCGGGATGGCTCCGCGAGGGGGTCGAAGCCGAGCACGTGAGTTTCGGGCACATCCTGGGTTCGGACCACAAGATGCTTCGCACGCGCGCCGGGGCTTCGACGAAGCTCGTCGACCTCCTCGACGAGGCCGTCACCCGGGCGTCCAGCGCGATGACCGAGCGCGGTCGCGACGAGGACCTTTCGGAAGCCGAACGCATCGCCGTCGCCCGGGCGCTCGGCATCGGAGCTGTGAAGTACGCGGACCTCTCGAACGACCGCACGCGCGACTACGTCTTCGACTGGGACCGGATGCTCGCCTTCGAGGGCGACACGGGGCCGTACCTGCAGTACGCGCATGCGCGCATCCGCTCGATCTTCCGGAGAGCTGCGGCCGGCGGAACGCCGCCAGCCGAGGCCGGCACCGTCGTGGATGCCGAGGTGCCTGACTCGACCGCGCCGGTGTCGCTCGCAGCGCCCCAAGAACGCGCGCTTGCTGTCGCGCTGCTGGGTTACCCCGCGGCGCTTGGTGCCGCAGCGAAGGACGCCGAGCCGTCGAAGCTGTGCGCGTACCTCTACGAGCTGTCGAGCGCGTTCACCACGTTCTACGAGCACTGCCCGGTGCTACGGGCGCCCGAGCGCGCCACTCGCGAGAGCCGGCTCGTGCTCGCCGGCACGACGGCGCGGGTCCTTCGTGAGGGCTTGAGCCTTCTTGGCATCGAGGCTCCAGAGCGCATGTGAGCGCCACGCGAGTGCCTCGACCGCAGGACCTGGGCGCCCGAAGGCGTCGGGCACGTGAGCTGCGCGCGATCGCGTTGTCGGCCCGAGTGGGTAAGGTTTCTTGTGGTGCCATCGGTTGCAGCCGGCTTCGACTGTGGGGAGTGGAGGACAGCCGACCAGCGGTACCGGCTGGGGGAATGAGGATGACGGCAACGGCAGGGGAACCCCATGCAAGCACTCCGAGACCGCAGTAACCGGCCCGCGCGGCGCTCGTGGACGCCGTGGCTCGTCGCAGGCCTCGTGGTCCTGTTCGCCGCCGCAGGCGGCATCGCGTACGCAGCGACCGCTTCCAAGCAGAAGTCGGCGGTGCAGTGCGGCGTGGGCACTTCGTGCTCTTCCTCGGCCACATCGGGCGCGGTCACCGACTCGGCGACCAAGACGATCAGCGTCGTCTCCACTTCGCCTGCCAGTGGGTCGACAAACGTGCAGCCGAACAGTCGGGTGACGGTGAAGTTCTCCAGCGCGGTCGCCGCGAACAGTCCTACGCCGACGATCACGCCGAACGTGACAGGCAGCTGGGCACATGTCGGCGAGGACCTCGTGTTCACTCCGGCTCGCTCGCTCGTGCCGTACACCAAGTACACCGTGACGATCCCGGGCGGCGCCAGCGGCGTCGTGGGGGTCGGCGGCGCCCATCTCCGCTCGTCGACGACGGTGCCTTTCACCGTCGCCGCCGGCAGCGTGCTCCGCCTGCAGCAGCTCCTCGCCAAGCTCGGCTACCTCCCGCTCACCTTCTCCGGCACGACACCGGCGCCCATCGACATGGCCCTCCCGCAGCCTGGCACATTCAGCTGGAAGTGGTCCTCGCTGCCCTCGGCGCTGACCTCCCAGTGGGTCGCCGGCTCGGCGAACCCGCTCACCAAGAGCGCGGTGATGATGTTCGAGACACAGAACGGCCTCTCGGTCGACGGCATCGCGGGTCCGATCGTGTGGACATCGCTTCTGTCCGACGCTGCGACCAACAAGGCGAACAGCGAGCCCTGGACCTATGTGCTCGTCACAAAGACAATGTCTCCGAGCGAGCATCTCACAGCGTGGGTGAATGGCACGCTGCAGTTCCACGACGTCCTGGTCAATACCGGCGTGCGTGGCGCGACAACGAGGAACGGCACCTTCGAGGTGTTCGAGCACGTCCGGGAATCCCACATGTCGGGCACCGACGTCACAGGGACGCATTACACAATTCCGACAGTGCCGTGGGTCAGCTACTTCAACGGCGGCGATGCCTTGCACTACTACCCGCGCGCGTCCTACGGGTTCCCCCAGAGCAACGGCTGCGTCGAGATGCAGCTCGCGACAGCCCAGGCGCTGTGGCCGGACACCCCGATCGGTACGCTGGTCACGGTCCAAGGGCCCACAAACGGCGGGACATCAGCGAAGAACACAACACCGGCGCAAGTGAGTGCGGGCGCGACCTCGCCGACCCCGACCACCTCCACCACGACGAGCGCGTCGGCAGCTGCTGCGACAACGTCGACCACGACGACGGCGGCGCCCGCGGGCTGACCGCCTCGTCGGGCCCGAGCCCGGGGCCGCTGCCCGAGCTGCTCGTCGTCGGGGTCGCTGGCGTGCCAGCCCGGTCAGAGGATCCACTCCCGTGCCTTCGTGCAGGGTGCGGGGTTCGCCACCTGCAGAACGGTGCAGCTGACTCCAACGCTCCCCGAAGTGGTATCTGCCAGCACGCCGTCGATCCTCGGCTTCGTGCCTGAGAAGACATGGAGCGCGAGTGGCTTCGGACGCTGGCACACGAAACCGATCGCATCGGCGACCTCGTGGACCGCGATGACCGGGAGAATCGGACCGATGATCTCATCGTCGACGACCGGATCGTCTGGCGCCACGCTGGTGAGCACGGACGGCGCGATGAACCGGTCGTCGCGCGCGGTATCGCCCCCGATCGCCACCTCTGCCGCGCTCGACGGCAAAAGCCCGGTGAGCCGCCGCAACTACTCGCGTTGGCCAAGGTTGGCTGCGGTTACCTCACCGGCCAAAACCATCGAGACATCCAATGCAAGTGGTCCAACCGGCCCCGTCGGGTACTAGATGATCGTGCATCGGCTCGTGCGACCGTCGGTCCTCGTCTTCGACGTCATCGAGACTCTCTTCTCCCTCGAACCGATTCGCCACCGGCTCGTCGACGCGGGGTTTCCGCCGACGGCGCTCGATTGGTGGTTCGCGGAGGTCCTTCGCGGCGGGTGTTCGCTCGCTGTGCTCGATCGGTTCGAGCCGTTCGCCGACGTCGCGACGACTACGCTCAGGTCGCTCGTCGCCCGCGCTGGGATCGCCGTCGAGGAGTCCTGGCACGACGAGGTCGTCGGGGAGATGTCCTCGCTGCCGGCGCATCCCGACGCTGCCCCGGCGCTCGAGATGGCCGTGAACGGCGGGATGCGGGTGCTCGCGCTCACGAACGGCTCGCTCGAGGTGACCCAGGAGCTCTTCGCCCGTGCCGGGCTCGACGAGATGGTGGAGCACATCGTGTCGATCGAGGAGTCGCGGCGCTGGAAGCCGCGTCCCGAACCCTACTTGCGGGCCGTCGCCGTGGCGAACGAGGAACCGAGGAACGTCGCACTCGTCGCCGTGCATGCGTGGGACATCGCGGGGCATGCGACGCGGGCCTCACCACCGGCTGGGCAAGCCGCCACGAGCGCGTACTGCCGCGCTGGGTGGATCCTGACGTCGTCGCCGGGACGGTCGACGCAGTGGTGGGCGAGCTGCTGGCGCTCGGCTGAGGCCAGTCGGTCAGGCCCCGGTGCCGATGCCGCCGACGATGTCATCGACGGTGGCAATGGCGGCCAGTGAGCCGACGAAGTCGGCGTCTCCGAAGGAGAACACCCCGCCGTCGGCACCCACGAGCCAGTAGCCGGCTGTGTTCGCGGTGGGGACGAGGTCGACGACCGGTCGGTTCGGTGCGACCCCCACTTTCGGCAGTGAGCCGAAGCTCTTCGCGCTCCCGAACCCTTCGACGGCGCCGTCGGCGGTGACCGTCCAGTACCCGCCGCCTATGTGAGCGGGCGCGATGCCGGTGACGGGTGACCCGCCCGTGGCGACTGTCCCGAGGTGTGCAGCTGCCCCGAAGGCGTAGACCTCTCCGCTCGAAGCGACGAGCCAATAGCCGTTCGAGCTGGCTGTGACGGCCATGCCGACGACATCGTCCACCCGCACGCCGTCGCCCGGCAGCGAGCCGAGATAGGGGGCGTCACCGAAAGCGAACACCCCGCCGTCCGCGCCGACGAGGTAGTAGCCCTGATCCGCCTCAGTAGCGGCCATGCCGACGACATCGTCCACCCGCACGCCGTCGCCCGGCAGCGAGCCGAGATAGGGGGCGTCACCGAAAGCGAACACCCCGCCGTCCGCGCCGACGAGGTAGTAGCCGTGCTCGTCCGCCATCGCCACGATGCCGACGACCGGCGCGCGCGGTACCACGTGGATGCCAGGCAGCGACCCGTAGTATCCCCCACCCATGCCGGCAGGATCGAAGGCGAACACGTCGCCCGCGGCGCTCGCGACGTCGTAGCCAGTTGCCGGGGAGGTCGTAGCCGGCGGTGTCGGCGTCCCGGCGCCAGGGGCGCCGTAGTAGATCTGGACTTCCCTTGTTGCTGTCGGTTGCACTGTGCCCGGGTACGCGATCACCTCGCGTTGCTCGTTCACCATGTCGACCGGCCGGAGCACGGCAGCGGCCGGGTCCGTCTCGACAGTCTGCATGTCGGTGAAGCGGACGGAGTGGAAGTCCGCCAATGTCTCGATGCGTGTGCGCACGGTCGGCGCTTCGACGATCCACTCGGCAGTTGTCGTTGTCCCGTGGTACGCAAATGTGCCCGAGGCTGTCCATCCTTGGGTGACGTCGTCGATGTCGATGCGCCACAAGCCGGGGCGGACCTGGGCGACCGACGCATGCATCTGGTCACCGGCCGCCACCTGCATCGGGCGCCCTGTCGACGGGTCGACCACGGTGACGGCGGGGCCGGGCAGGATCTCGTACCAGACGCTGTCGGTGGTCCGCCCGCCGTCAGTCGCCTGGTCCGTCCCCGTCTGGATGAGACCGCTCGCACTCCGCGAGCCACCCCCGACACCGATCCACTCGGCCGAGTCACGGGAGGTGGCCGACGCCAGGACTGTCGGCACCACCCACGTGCCGCTGACCGAGCGAACGGTCGATCCCGTCGAGAGCTCGCCCGCCCAGTTCAAGGTGTCGAACGGCTCGGTCGTCGTCGCGGCGTGACGTCGCTGGCTGTTCGCCGGTGGTGTGCGGACCCAGCGCGCCGGGTCGGGGCCGCGCGCCGGACGCACCGTAGCTGCCGGACTGACAGGCGGCGCCGTGCCGAGCGTGACGTGGAGCGGTCGGCTGTCGCGTGCGGCGCCGGCGACCTGCGCGCCAACGACGACTCCCGTGCCCACCGAGAGCGCCACACACAGCCCGAGGACCAGCGCGCACGTCGAGGGCACCTTGGGGTCGTCAGAGATCCTGGACGTCTTGGAGGTACGACTCGGGAGCCGCCAGGCCCACGGCATCCCCGTTGCACGTCGGACATGCCGCACTGCCCGGACACCGTACAACGTCGGTTCATCGGCCGCGCTGGAGCGGCCGAGCCCGCTACGTGTCCAGCCTAAGCAGGTCCTCGATCGTCTCGCGGCGCACGACGACGTCGGCCGTACCGTCGCGCACGAACGCGACGGCAGGGCGTGGCACCTTGTTGTAGTTGGAGGCCATCGCGTAGCCGTACGCGCCGGTCACCGGCGTCGCGAGCACGTCGCCGACGGCGGTGTCGGCGGGCACGTTCGCTTCGTCGACCACGACATCGCCCGCCTCGCAGTGCTTGCCGACCACCCGTACACGACGCGGCCGTGGCGACGCGACCTCTCGAGGCAGGAAGGCCTCGTACCCGCTCCCATAGAGGACCGGGCGCGGGTTGTCGCTCATGCCGCCGTCAACCGCCACGTAGGTGCGGATGCCGGGGAGCTCCTTCACGGTGCCGATTCGATACAGCGTGATACCGGCGGTCGCCACTATGGATCGACCCGGCTCCGCGGTGATGCGCGTCGCGGGGTCGACCCCCGCTCGATGGCAGGCATGCCGCGTGGCGTCGGCCCATGCCTGCTGGCTGGGTGCGCGCTCGTCGTTCACGTAGGCGACACCCAGCCCACCGCCGACGACCAATTCGGGCAGACAGAGCTCCGCGGCGAAAGCCCCGAGGGTCGCGGCGGCTTCCTCGAAGTGCGCCACGTCGAAGACCTGACTCCCAATGTGCGCGTGGAGGCCCACGAGCTGCACGCCGGGGAGCAGCTCGAGCGCGGCGACCGCCTTGGACGCCGCGCCCGATGCGACCGAGAAACCGAACTTCGTGTCCTCTTGGCCGGTTCGCACGAATTCGTGGGTGTGCACTTCGACGCCCGGGGTCACGCGGGCGAGCACCTTCGGACGTTCGCCTCCAAGGGCGCCAGGTGATACGTCGGTGAGGCGCCCGATCCGCTCGATCTCGTCGAACGAGTCGACGACGATGCGGCCCACTCCCGCCGACAGGGCGGCAGCGAGCTCCTCGTCGGACTTGTTGTTGCCGTGCAGGACGAGGCGCGACGCCGGTACCCCTGCCGCGAGCGCGACCCCGAGCTCGCCCGCCGTCGACACATCGAGGCACATGCCCTCTTCGTGCGCGAGGCGTGCCATCGCCTTGCACAGGAACGCCTTGGTGGCATATGCGACGCCGTCGCCCCATGCCGAGACCGCATCACGGCAGCGCGCACGCAGCTCCGCCTCGTCGTAGACGAACAGGGGGGTGCCGAGCTCGTCCGCGAGCGAGACCAGGTCAACGCCCCCTATCAGTAGCTGGCCGTCGTCACCGACGGTCGCGGTGCTTGGGAGAAGGTGAGCAGCAAGGGGGCTCCCAGATGCGGCGGGCGTCACTGTCGTGTTGCGCTCTCCGATCGACATGGAGGGGCAGGTTATGTCAGTGCGCAGGCAGCAGGAGCGCCAGCGACCGATGACGGCAGGGACACTCCGGCCTCGCGGGGCTGACCGCGGCGCGGGTCGACCGGCCGGGGTGGCCGCCGGCCGGGCTACGATCGGTCCTTGCCACGGGCGTCGGTGCGGCGCTTCGCGTGGCGAGCCCCCGTAGCTCAGTGGATAGAGCACCGGCCTCCGGAGCCGGGAGCGCAGGTTCGAGTCCTGCCGGGGGCGCCGATCGCGCCAGGGCGCGAACCTTCGGGTCCGCGCCGCCTGGCACGCGGAACCACGGTACAACGCGGTCGCGACCTTCGACGCGGATCTCGTGGACGAGCGCTTGGAGCAGTGCCTTGCGCGCCGGCACGGCGCCGTCGGTGACGGCCTTCTCGATGTGGTGTCGCA
>JAJZJC010000136.1 GCA_021810205.1 Actinomycetes bacterium | reverse complement strand
TACCTCGCGCGGCCCGAGCACGACCACGGGAAGGCCGGCAACCTGAATGACGCGCTGGGTCACGTCGACGCCGACGTCGTCGGGGTGCTCGACGCGGACCACGTGCCGGCGAGCGGCTTCCTCGAGCACACGCTCGGGTACTTCGACGACCCTCGCGTCGCGGTCGTGCAGACCCCCCAGGAGTTCTACAACAGCGACTCCTTCGAGCACCGCACCCGCTCGTTGGTCTCGCGTGACGAGAGGCTCTTCGGCGAGCAGCGCCTCTTCTACCGCGCGATCCAGCCCGGCAAGAACAGGTGGGACGCGGCCTTCTGGTGCGGCACGAGCGCGCTGGTGCGCGTCGAGGCGCTCCGGGAGGTCGGCGGGGTCGCCGAGGAGACCGTCACCGAGGACGTCCATACCACGATCCGCATGCATCGGCGAGGATGGCGCACCGTCTACCACAACGAGGTGCTCGCCCGCGGCTTGGCGGCGCGCAACGCCGAGGAGTACTTCACCCAACGCCTCCGATGGGGCACCGGCGCGATGCAGGTGCTCCACGCAGAGCGGCCCATCACCGGGCCCGGCCTCGGCTTCGCCCAGCGTCTCGCGTACGCCTCCACGCTCCTCGGATGGTTCGACTCGTGGCGCACGCTCGGGTACCTGCTCGTCCCTCTGGCGGTGCTCTTCACCGGCGCGGTCCCGATCCAGGCGAGCGCCCTCACCTTCGGGGTCCTCTTTGGTGCGACCTTCCTCCTCCAGCGCATCGCGCTCTCGCTGCTCGCCCGGGGGTACGCCCCCCAGAGCATGTCGATGCTCTTCGAGGTGGTGCGGATGCAGACCGTGCTGCAGGCGACCTCCACCTACGTCGTTCGCCGCGCCCGCACCTTCCGGGTGACCGCCAAGGCGGGCGCGTCCGAGCACCGGCGGGTGGCGGCCCCGCCGATCCTCTGGGCCCTCCTCGGGCTGAGCGGCGCGTCGGTGGTCTGGTTCGCCTGCACGCTCGCGGGCCTCACCCCGCTGCACTACACGGTCGCGTGGACCGCCTACGGCGCGGCCGGCTGGCTCGCCTTCAACAGCGTCCTCGTGGGCGCCGCGATCGCGCGGGTGCGAAGCGACCGCTTCGCCGTCGACCGCCGCTCCGCGGTCCGGCTGCGGATCGGCACCCCGGTGACCCTCGACGGCCGTCCCGGGTACATCCGGGACATCTCGATGGGCGGGGCCCAGGTCCGGATCCCGGTGGACTCGAACGCACGGCCGCAGCTCGTGGGGGGGACCCGAGAGCTCGGCCTCCCCTTCGGCGGCGGTATGACGCTTCGCTGCGAGGAGCGCGGACGCCAGCCGATCGGGGACGGCGGCGTGCTCGTCCGGCTCCGGTTCCTCGAGGGCCAAGAGCGCGCGCTCGGCGAGCTCGCGACCGCCCTCCTCGCGACCTGAGCCGCCCGACGAGGGGCATCGCGCCCGAACCGTCGCCGTTCCCGCTCGGCCCTACCGCCCTACCTATCCAGGCGGATGCTCTCCTGCAACCTTCCTCCCCCGCCGCCTGAGCCACTCGCCGACGCCGAGCAGTCCGAGGCCGGTGACGAGCGCCGTCAGCTCGAACGGCAAGGACCCTGCGAAGGGCTCGCCGGTGTGCGGGGTGGTCGCCGCAGGGATGGGCGAGACCGTCGGAGGTGTCGAGTGCGAAGGGGCGCTCGACTTGGCGCTGACGGTCAGTGTCACCGTGTTGGTCGAGCAGGTGGAGGTGGTGCAGCGCGGCGTCCCGTCGTTCGTGAAGGTGGCGGTGTTCGTGATCTTCTCCCCCGTCGTGTCGGTCCTGTCCACGACCACCGCGAAGCTGAGGGCGAGGGCGTGGGAGGTTCCGGGCTGGACGACGACCCCTGACCAGGTGATGGTGCCCGTCGCCTCTCCGACGCTGCAGCCCGGGGCGCCGCCGCAGGTGGCCGAGCCCGGGACGTACGTCGTCCCGGCCGGCACCTCGTCGGTGAGCGTGATCGGTGTCGTGGCTGCGGTGCCCGAGTCGGTCGCGCTGAGCGTGTAGGTGACCCTCGTTGTGAGGGGGACGACCGAGCGCGGCCTCGGTGTCGAGGACTTGACCACGTTGAGGACCACGACGGGGTTGGTGACCGAGGAGGTGCACTGCGTCCCTGTGCAGGGCCCTGTGGTGATCGTGGCGGTGTTCGTGACGCTCGTGGTGTCCGTCGAGGTGACCACGGCGTCGAAGGTCGCCTTCGCAGAGTCGCCCGCAGCGAGGTGGACCTTCATCGCGAGCGTGGAGCCCTTGGCCGCAACGGCACAGGTGTCGCCCGTCGCAACTGTCGCACACGCCGGGGTCCCCGCGAGCGTCACGTTCGACGGCAGCGGGTCGCTCACCGTGGCTGTGCCTGCAGTGCCGCCGACGTTCTCGACACTGAGCGTGTAGTCGACGGTCCCGCCAGGCACGACCGGCTTGCCTGTCCCGGGGGTGTCGGTCGTGGTGACGGCGAAGCGCGCGCCAGGAGGCGCCGGGGGCGGCGGGACGACCGTCGGTGTGGCGGCGACCGTCGTCGACGCGATGGCAGAGGAACCTGCGAATGTGCCCTTCACCGTGGCTGTGGCCGGGTAGACGACCTCGAAGTGGTGGCTGCCCGTGCTGAGCCCGGTGACCTTGGCTGTGGCGGTGGCGGCAAGCGTCGTGGCTGTAGAGGTCGAAAGTGTCTTGGTCGAAACCGGCGACTTGGTCGCGCACGACGATGTCGTGCAGGCGTAGAAGACGACGTCATGCACGGGCGCTGTCGTGCTGCCTGGTCCGTAGGGGTCGGAGGAGGGGTTGGCAGGCGTCACGGTCGCGTGCAAGGTGCGCCGGTGCCCGCTCCCTGAGATGGTGAGGGTCGTGACGGTCGTGTCGGTGTACTTGGCCGAGCCTGAGAAGGCCAGGTGGAACGTCCCGCCCTCACAACTGTCCTGGTTCGTCCCGCTTGTCCTGAGCTCGATGGTGGTCGTCACGACGTGGGTGCCAGCGGCTGTGATCGTGAATGTGTGTGTCAGCGTGCCGATTCTCAGCCATGTGGCCTTGCACACAGCGGCGAACGGTGTCGACGGCGCCACGGACACAGAGAGCGAGGTCACGTGGATGCCGACGGAGAGCGGGTCGTGGACGCTGACCACGAGGCAGCGGCCTTCTCCGGGGTAGAGCTTCGCTGTCGCTGTCTTCGTGCATGTCTGGGCGTAGACCTTGCTCGAGATGGAGAAGCTCTTCTGGGCGCTGAGAGCGAACGCTGGGTGCGCGGTCACGAGGATGCCCGAGGCCATGTAGGACGCGACGGCGACGAGGATGGCCAACCCGAGGGTGGTGATCGCCTTGCGCAGCTTCTCCGAGCCGGTGGTGTCGGCGCGCATCTCAGCCTGTCCCCCCCGCCGTGGACCCCGAAGGAGTCGTGCTCGGCGGTGCCGTGTAGGTGAACTGGTCTGTCGGGCTCGTAGCCGAGGTCCCCCCTGAGGTGGTCACGGTGACTGTGACGGTGCCGCTTGCGTGCGCAGGCGACGTAACGGTGATCGACGTCGCAGACGTCACGGTCACGCTCGTCGCCGCGGTCGTCCCGAAGGAGACCGTCGCTGTCCTGGTGAACCCGCTCCCGGTGATCGTGACGGTGGTCCCGCCTGTGGCAGGCCCTGTCGGAGGCGAGATGCCGGTCACCGTGGGCGTCACCGAGGACGACGAAGACGAAGAGGAAGACGATGGTGCCACGTAGGTGAACACGTCGGCCGTCGACGTGGCCGAGGTGCCTGCGGCGTCTTTCACCACCACGCGCACTTGTCCCGGTGTCTGAGCGGGAGGCGAGGTGGCGACGATCGTGGTCGGGGATGTGACCGTGACCTTGGTCGCCGCGGTCGTCCCGAAGGAGACCGTCGCTGTCTTGGTGAACCCGGTCCCGGTGATCGTGACTGTCGTGCCGCCTGCCACAGGCCCGGTCGACGGGGTGATCGCCGTGACGGTGGGGGCGGCGACCGAGACGGCCGGGCTCACCGACCCGCTCGGGGGATCTGCCAACGTGAGGGTTCCCGGCTGGCCTGGGTTGTTCACCGGGCTGAACCCTGTGACCTACGTTCCGCACGTCGGGCGAGGCCTTCGGCCCGAATATCACTGACGGGCGCGTGACGCCACGTAGGCACCGAGCGGCACCTCGAGGAGGGTGAGGAGCTGTTCTTGTAGCGGGCTGAGCTCCGGCGCCGCGGCGGTGAGGACCTCGTCACGATGCCAGACGACGGTTCGTGCGAGCGGGGCGAGGACCTCGAGCACCCGTGCCGCGGTCGGCGTCTTGCAGGCTCGGTCCTCGTAGTAGAGCGGGAGCTCGGCGATCCCGGCTTCGGCCATCGCCTGGCGCAGCTCACGTTCGATCAGCGCGTGGACGAGGAGCGCGACGTACAGGCAGAAGCCGAGGGCGTCGATGCGGCAGTCGCTCTTCAGCACGATCGGTGCGGCCTCGATCACGCCCTTGAAGGTCGCGTGGCGCCGTTCGAGGCGTGGCTGGCGCTTTTGGGCGCCGAGAAGCTCGGCCTCGGTCATCAAGGCGTCGTTCGTGCACATGGGAAAGCAGCCATCGGAGGCGGCGTCGAACGCGACCGCCGCGGCGTCGGTTGCAAAGGTGAGGGAGAAGCGATGCGACTCGATCTTCTTGTAGCGGGTGTCCTTCCCTGGCCTGCCCCGGTGCTCCTGGCGGAACTCGGTGACCACGTCGTCTGCGACCTCGAAGCGCACCCAGCGCCCGGCCACGTGCGAAGCGACCACCTTTCCTGCGGCGCCCTCTACAGCCTGGCGGCACTTCAGCTGGCACCGGGGGCCGGAGAGCGAGCCGGCGAGCTCTTGGAGGCCGGCGCGCGCCTTCTCGATGCGGTCGATCCTCGACAACGCGTCGTTCACGCGTTTCACCGACGAGCGGAACCAGCAGATGCGGTAGCCCTCCGCAGAGCAGCTCGGCGCCTCAGCCGCCCAGTAGACCTCGTCGGGGTCGTCCCTGCGTTTCCCCGGCCGCCGGGCGATCTCCTCCCACACCACCGCTCCGCTTGCGATCCAGGCACGACCGAGCTCGTCCTCCTTGCGGGTCTTGGGCAAGATGGTGAGAAAGCGGCCGCCGTTTCTTGCGATGTGGTCCATGTTGTCGCGCGTGCACAGCTTGGAATCCGCGACGTAGAGGAAGCCCGAGCGTCGTGCGATCGCACGACAGCGCTCCCAGGTCGTGATGTGCGTCGTCGAATCCTCCGTGTTCCCATCGACCATCCGGTAGGTGATCGGCACCGCACCATCGGCTGAGATCGTGAGGATCCACACGAGTTGTTTCAGGTCCGGGCGGTGGTCCTTGCTGAACCCCCTCGCCGGCCTCGGCGGGCTGATCCCGGCGCGCGCCTCGCCGGTTGCATCGGCGTAGGC
>JAJZJC010000135.1 GCA_021810205.1 Actinomycetes bacterium | reverse complement strand
CACCCCCATTTTGCGAATCGAGCTGCCGGCTGATGGTGGTCTGGCCCAGCCGCTACCTCTGAGCGTGGCCCACGCGGGCCCGGCCCCGGGGGTGATGGACTGCGTGGGACCCTCCGGACAGGGCCTGTCGCACCCCTCAAGTACGGTCGTTGGGGTGGGCAGCAGCGTGCCGGAGATGGGTGGAATAGGGATAGCGATCGTCGCAGGCCGAGCCGACGAGAGGGATCTTGGGGGGACCCACGGTGGGACTGCCCCCTCATCGGTCGACGCAGTTGAGGAGGCATCTTCGGACTCGACGGTCGCTGCTGGAGTAGATCCCGTCGATGTCGGCCTCTCGGTTGACCAGGCAAGGCGACTCGACGCGTACCGCTACCTGGCCGTACCCGATCGGGCGCTGTATCTCGCCATCATGCGCCTGTTCACGTCGGTACTGCTGGCCGAGTGGTCGGCGCAGGACATCGTCGAACGCCTCGCCTCCGATCGGGTCGAAGTCGAAACCGACGTCGCCGACGCGAAGCTCCGCCAGCTGGCCGCCTGGGGGAACCTGCTCCCGTCACCCCGAGAGGTGCGGGTCACCAGCATCGCCGAGTACCACCGTCAGGCCGCCCGCTACCAGCTATCCAAGCTCGGCACGGCGGTGCAGCGCGACGTCGACGCGGTGCTCGCCGCCACCGAAGGGGCGCGCGAGGTGTCCCGGGAGCTGCTCGGCCTGGTCGCCCGCGGCCTGGCGGAGCTGGCCGACCTGGCCGCCCACGGCTCGGAACGCATCGAGCCGGCCGAAGCCGCCGAACGGGTGTCCACTCTGTTCTTGCAGTTCGGCGACTTCGCGGCGTCCATCAGCGACTTCTACGCCTATGTCGGCGCTGTCGTGTCCCGCTTCGACCTGGACAGCGACGAGTTCAACGGGTTCAAGGGGTTGCTCCTCGACTACCTGGAAACCGTCGTTGGCGAGGTAGCCTTGCACACTCCCGCCGTCGAAGTGGCCCTCAGCCGGCTGTGGCCCAACCTGCCATTGCTGCTCGGGGTCCTCGACGAGCACGGCGCCGACTTCCGGGCGCTGCAGGATGCCCAACCGGGCGGTGTCGTCGACCGGGCCCGGGGGCGCAGCCAACGCGACTGGGATGAGCTGCGTGCCTGGTTCTCCGAAGGCGGCACCGCCTCGGGCGCCTACCAGCTTCGGGCCGCCGCCAACCGCGCCTTGTCCGCCCTGCTCGCCAACCTCAAACGTATCAACGCGACTACGAGCCGTGCGACGTCCCAGCGCCGCGACCTGTTGAAGTTGGCCGGCTGGTTTCGGGATTCGACGACGACCGAAGCCCACACGTTGTTCAACGCGGCGTTCGCCATGCACGGTGCCCGGCATCTCGGGGTCCCCATAGGTGAGGACGGCTCGGTCGACGCCGAACTGGTGCCAGCGACGACACCCTGGTGGCGAGCGCCCGCCGCACCGGTCCCGGTCAGTCTCCGCGATCGTGGCGACCGGACCGCTCGCGGCCGCTCGGCCCGGCCTGCCACCCACCAAGCGCAGAAACAGGCCCTTCTGGCGGCCCACGATCGGGCTGCCCGGGCGCGCAGAGCCGCCTGTGACGAGCTTGCCGCGGCGGCCACACGACTCGAGGACGTCCGCCTCAGTGGTGGCGCCATGGCCGTGCTCGTCGAGCTGTTCGTGTCGGCTACCGCGTCGGGGGAGATGGCTGTCGGTGCGCAACGCCCTGCGTTCACCGCTGGGACGAGCACCGTGGCTGACACGGGCCTGGTGTTCATCGTCCGCTCCATGGCCGGCCGGACGACCACGGTGCGCTCGGCGACCGGGGATCTGACGTTCTATGACCTGGACGTGCAGCTCGACGTGGTCGGCAGGGCGGCAGGATCCGGTGTGCGGGAGTCGCACGCATGACCGTCAGCGACCCGAACACCGTCGCCGACCGCCAGGCCGCGGCGTGCGTGCTCGTCGCCCAGCCACTCGTGCTCGCCCACGGGCCGCACGCCGATGTGTTCCGCCTCATCCGCAAGCACGCCGACTGGCTGATCGAGCAGTTCAGCCAGCTGCTCGGCTACCGCCTCGTCGTCGAGGCCGGCTTTGCTCGGCTGTATAAGACGGCACTCGCCGATGCGAGCCGGCCCGGCGTCCGGTCCGGGTCCTCGACCCCGCTCACACCGAGGGCGTATGCCTACCTCACCCTCGTGGTCTCGGTGCTGTTGACGTCACGCGAACAGCTACTCCTGTCCGGCCTCGTCACCGACCTCCGGGCGGCGGCCGCCGAGGCGGACATCGAGGTGGGCGACAGCGTGACCGAGAGGCGGGCGCTGGTGGCGGCGCTGCGTCTCCTGGTCGAGTGGGGTGTGCTCGTGGAGGACGAGAACGCGGTGGCCGGCTACGCAGACGGAGGACCTGACGTGCTCCTCACGGTGCACCGGGACCTGGTCCGCCACCTCGTCGCCGGCCCGCTCCGCCAGGCGGAAAGCCCAGCGGACCTCATCGAGCGGGCTGGATCGGCCATCGTCGGCGGTGCTCGCCACCGCGTGCGCCGCAGGCTTGTCGAAACGCCCGTCGTCTATCGCGATGACCTCGACGACGAGGACCGGGCGTGGATGGCGCAGTACCAGCGCCGCGAGGAGACGGTCCTCGGCGACTTTCTCGGCGCCACGCTTGAGATCCGCGCCGAGGGCATAGCCCTGTTCCACCCCGAGCTCACCGACCGCGAATTCCCCGGCAGCGGAACCGTCGCCCAAGCGGCGCTCCTCACCGTCTCCGACCTGGCCGCCCGTCTCCGCCCTTCGCCTGTGCCCAACCCGCGCGACGCGCTCGTCGTCGGTGTTCCCATTCCCGACGGGCTCTTCGAGGAGATCCTCGACGGTTACGTTGCCCGCCACCACCGCCGGTGGGGCCAAGCGTGGGTCGAGGACGCCCATGCCCTCGCTGATGAGGTGCGCCGCCTACTGGCCGACATGCACCTCATCGCCCCCGCCGATGTCGCCAGGGCCGCGACCCGGGGCAACCGGACGCCGGGCGGCTGGGTGCTGCTGGCGGCAGCCGCCCGCTATGTCGCCGAGGAGACCATCGTCGCACCCCCCGAGCCCGTCCCCGACCTGTTCGGAGCCCTCACGTGAGCCTGTTCACCGATACCACCAACCTGGCACCCTTGCCGTCGATGCCGGTCGAGCGCATCGGCCGGTTCGTCCTGCATCGCGCCGGGATCCGCAACGTGTGGCAATACGACGACGTGCGCCTGGTGTTCTCCGGCGGCCGGATGCTGCTCCGCGGGAAGAACGGCGCTGGCAAATCCAAGGCGATGGAGATGCTGCTCCCGTTCCTGTTGGACGGTGACACCCGCGCCCTCGACTGCGTCAGGAAGGATCGCACGTCGCTCTACTGGCTGATGACCGACGGACGGGAACCTGGCAACCACATCGGCTACATGTGGCTCGAGCTGCGGGCCGTCGACGCCGAGGGCAACGAGGAGTTCCGGACGCTCGGGTGTGGCGTGAAGGCGTCGCCCGCGACCCGGAAGCACACCGCCTGGTTTTTCTTCACCGACAAGCGCGTCGACGACGGCATCGACGTCGACGACGAGGCAGGGATGCTCAACCAGGACGCGTTCCGAGCCCAACTGGGCTCCGAGGAGTACTTCACCACGTCAGCGCCCTACGCCCGCCGTGTCGCCAGAGAACTGTTCGGTATCGATGACGACGCCCGCTACCGCAACCTATGCCATCTGCTCTACGAGCTGCGACGACCGAGTGTAGGGGAGAACATCGAGGCCGGTCAGCACACCAAGGTGCTGACCGAGGCGCTCCCGCCGCTCGACGACGACCTGATCGTCGACGTTGCCCGCAACTTCGACGACCTCACCAAGATCCGTGAAGATCTCGCCCGGGCCGAGAAGACCGAACGCGCCCTCGCCGAGTTCCTCGACTCCTACCGCGACTACGCCCGTGGCATCGTCCGGCACCGGGCCCAAGCCGTCGTCGACGCTGCCGACGAGGCCGCAGGCGCCCGGCGGCAGTTGAAGAACGCCGAAGACCACGCGGAGCAAGCCCGCAGCGCAGCGGACGAGGCTCAGACCCGCGTCGGTGACCTCGACGCGAAAGGCCGCAACGCCCAGGGAGACTTGAAGGTGCTGATGGCGTCACCCGCCTACCAGCACCTGCAGTCGATCAACGACCGCAAGCAGCGGGTCGCCGCTCACCACAGAGCGGCGAAGGCCGCCGAAGGCGCGGTGGACCTCGCCCGTGAACACGAGCAGCAAGCGGCCGGGGCGGTGACGTCGACCGCTGCCAACGTCGACCACGAAGCCACCCAGACCCGCGCCTCGCGCCGTGAGCTCGAACCACTCGCCGCGGCCGCCCGCCTTGACGCGGGCCTGCTCGCCGCTCCGGTCGTCGTCACCGACGCGTCGGCTTCCGCGGAACAGAACGTCCAGGTCCGCCGACTGGACGGAGCGGCGGAGACGGTGACCAGAACGACGCCTCGCCGGGTGGATGCCGGCGCGGTCGCGGTCGACGTCGAACGCCACACCGCCGCCCTGGCCGCCCTCGTCCGGAACTGCGACGCCCGCTCCGCCAACCTTGGCGTCCTCATCGAAGAGGCGGAGCAGGCGGACCTGGTCGACCGGACGGCGAGCATAGCCGAACAGGCCGCTGCGACCGCCGAGCGGCAACTCGAAAAGGCCACCCATGCCGAAGGCGACGCGGCGGCTGCAGCAACCGCGGAAGACCGCGACTGGCGCGGCCAGCTGAGGGTGTGGGCGGACGCGGCGAGGGCTGAGCACCTCGACGTCGATTGGTCACCGGTCGCCGCGTACGCCCAGGCCACTGCCGATCCCGACGGCGACGCCGACGCCGACATCGGTGATCTCTTGACCGCCGAGGACGTCGACGCGCTGGCCGCCATTGTCGACGACCTCCTCGTCCCCAGCCGGTCCCGTGCTGAGGCAGCTGTGACCGAAGCGGCCATCGGCAAGCGGGACGCCGAGAAGGTACATGCCGATCTCCAAGGTCAGCTCGCCGAGATCGAGGCCCGCACGGAGAAGCTCCCCGACCCGTCGCGCTATCGCACTGTCCGTCGCGACTCGACCTCTGGCGCACCCCTCTATGCCGCTATCGAGTTCGTCCCCGACATCGACCCGACTACCGCTGCTGGTGTCGAGGCGGCCCTCCAAGCCAGCGGACTACTCGACGGCTGGGTGACTGCCGGCGGCGTCGTGCGCGACGCCACCACCGAGGATGTCCTGCTCACACCGGCACCGCTCGGCCCTGGTGCAGCGACGCTCACCTCGGTTCTCGCACCTGCGTTGCCGCCTGGCAGCAGCGTCGACCCCACAGCGATTGGCGCCCTCCTCGCCAGCATCGCTTTCGGTCCCCATCCAGAGGCGTCGTCTTGGGTCGATGGCCAGGGGCGGTGGGGC
>JAJZJC010000134.1 GCA_021810205.1 Actinomycetes bacterium | reverse complement strand
TCCGGTCGCCTCGGCGTCGGCGCAACGGGGTACGCGCCGGTCATCCAGGCCCGCGCCCGGGCGCTCACCTCAGGGCCTGGCCTGCCCTCGTCCGCCTCGGGATCGCTGTCGGCCTCGTCCTCCAAGTGCCGCTCGTCACCCACGCGCAGCTACCGGTCACCGGGGTCCTTGAGGTATCGCTCGCCGCCAGCCTGGTCGGGCTGCTGAGCGCCAAGACCTACTACCTGGGCGGCCGTTGCCTCATGCGACGCGTGCTGCCGGCGCACCGAGATGACGAGCGCCCGGCCGTGTGGATTGCCGGCAGGTGCATCCAGAGCTTCGTCACCGGTGCGCTCAGCACCCTCGTCGCAGGCGTTAGCCGCGTACACGCTCGGAGGCCTGCCCCCTGTTCCCGCGGCGAGACGACCCCGCCAGACCGCCCACGGTCGCAGACTCACGATGGCGCTCACCGAGCTCGTCGCGCTCGTCGCTGTTGCGGCGAGCGTGCTCGCATGTCGGCACCCGGGAGGGCCGCCACCGGCACGGTGTGTAGCGGCCGAGCCCGGAGCGGCGTAGCGGCACCACGAGGAGGGAGATCGACGTGGCACATGTGATCGTGATCGGCGGCGGGAGCTCTCCGTCCGGCACCGGGTCACCCTGGTTGCCCGCGCCTTCTGGCTCGACGAGCGCCTCCGTCGGCGTGGGGTGCGAGGCCGCGCCGAGGTCGTCACCACCACCCCGCTGCCAACGAGCCTTCCCGCCGCGGACGCCGAGGTGAGCGACATCGTGGCGCACGCCGTCGCCGTGCGGGCATCGAGCTGCGCACCGGCCTCATGGTCGACGCCATCGACGCCGAGGCTCAGACGCTACGATTCGCCGGCGGGCCACGCTCGGGTAGACTTTGGCGCTGGCCGTACCTGGGCCAACGTCGCCGTCGTCGTCGCCGACAGCGCCCGCGCCGACGACGGCGCGCGGATCTGGGCGGACCCAGCGAGCGCGTACCCTCCCGCGCGGACGCCCGCTGGCGTGACTTCACCTACGATCATCTCCGGAGCGCCGGTGTTCGCCGAAGCGATGGCAACGGTGGTGCGCAACATCGTCGCCGACTTCACCCGAGGCGTCGCCGCACGCTACGGCAGCTCGGGTTACTGCTTCCTCGAGTTCCCCGAACGCCGCGCCTCAGCCTCGACGGTAATTTCTTCGCCGATCCAGCCCCCGAGGTCCACGTGGCCGAGCCCGACACCGTGCCCCACGCCCGCCTTCGAGGCCGAGCGGCTGCGGCGGTGGCTCAGCGTGTGACGCCTGCCCCGAGCCTCGCCGAGGAGGCCGCGCCCGGTGGCGGGCGGCCGGGCACCCCGACCGCCACATCTGCGCGTTGGGCGCGCCGGATCTTCGCCGAATCTTCACCATCGCTCGGTACGGTCGGGCTATGCGAACGACAGGAGGGCTCCGGTGAGAGGTGGACCGATGACCCGCTGGGCGATGGCGGGAGCTACCTTCGCGTTGGCCGCCGCGCTCGTTGCCGGCGTTGCCTTTGCCATCGGCTCAGGCGGCGGCGCCTCGCCGGTCCGGATGGTCACCTCGGCGTTCGGCGCTGCCGGTGCCTCGCGGTACACGGGCGGTGGCGCCGTGATGGGCGGAGGCGGCGGGGCGAACGGCGGCACCGGGGGGATGATGGGCGGGGGCGCCGCCGTGGGCGGCAAGGCCAGCGGGTCGTCGATGGTGGGTCGCGGGGACACGGTCAGCGCCGGGGCCCTGTCGTCGCTGGTGAGCCGGGGTGAGCAGGGAGCCACCATCGACACGGCGGCGAACACCGTGACCTACGCCGGCCGCTCGGTGACCCTCGTCGCGTTGGCCTCGCCGCACGGCAAGCCCAACATGACCTGGGAGATCGACGGGCTGGTCAACCCGACGTTGACGGTGGCGCCCGGGGCTCAGGTGACGGTGATACTAGTGAACACCGACTGGGGCTACATGCACGGCTTCGAGCTCACCACCACCCCGCCGCCGTACCCGGAGATGGCGATGGCGGGCGTGGCGGACACCTTCTTCTTGATGCCGCTTCCCCCGCGCACCGAGAAGGCCACCGCAACAGCGAGCTACCACACCCGTAGCGCAAGCTTCACCGCTGCGACCGGCACCTACCACTACCTCTGCCCGGTCCCCGGCCACGCGGCGGCGGGCATGTTCGGCAAGCTCGTCGTCTCATGACCAGCCACGATCCTGATGGTGGGACCATTGACGGCGGGATGAGCGCCGAGGTGGTCGCACCGACCGATCGGGCGCGGCGCCGACTCAGAGAGAGGTGGTGGGCGACATGATGGTGTTCGGACCGCTCGTCATGCTGGTCGGCGTCGCCGTGGTCTTGCTCGTCGTGGTCTTGCTCGGTGTGATGGTGGCGTCGCGGTTCGTCGCAGGCGGCGGCGGTCAGCGTGCCATAGGCCCCGGCTATATGGGGGGCGCTCGCACGCCCGGCAGGCCTGTCTCGGGCCTCGAAGCCCCAAGGGCCGCGGCCGACCCGCTCGTGATCGTCCGCGAACGCTACGCCCGAGGAGAGATCGACCAGGACGAGCTGGAGCGCTACCTCGACCACCTGCTCGCCAGCGAGCGACCGGGTCGCGCCTCCGCCACCCCGCCAAGGTAGGCGTCTGGGCCGCGGCGTCTGGCCGCGGCCGGCGCCTCGAGCCGCGCCGGCCTGGCGTCACCGCAGCACCGCCGTTCCCTCGCATTGGCAACAGAGTGGCCCATCCCGTCGGCGGGGCTACGGACAAAGCGGTGCGTGCCGTCTTGCGGGAGGCGGCCGACGCGCAAAGCACAGCTGCGAGGCGCTCCCCCGCGTGAAGGAGCCCGAGGTGCGTGCGCCCAGGTTGCGTTCGAGGATCCGGCCCGCGCGGGGCACGAACACTGTGGTGGGCAGTCCGAACAGTCCGTGGGCGGTGATGGCGGCGCCGCGCAGGTCGTACACGGACGGGTAAGTTACGCCGAACTGGCGCAAGCACCGAAAGCGCGGCGCTGCGGGTGGCGTTGGTGTCCAAGCCCACGAGGGCGATCCGGCCGCCGACGTGGCGGTAGGCGGCCTCGAGCAGGGGCGGCTCCTTGCGACAGCCGTCGCACTATGACGCCCAAAAGTTGACGAGCACGACCGCGACCGCCCACCGACGGGTCGCCGCCTCCGAGCCCCTGATCCTCCAGAGGGCACGGCGGCGGCGCTGTTTGAAGGCACAGGCTCGTCGCGCTGGCAGGGCGGCTCGTCGTCCGGCACCCGGCCGCGTTCGGTGCGGCGGTCTACGACAGGGTGTCGCTCGTGGCAGCGCGCCGCCCGCTGGCTGAGGGTAGACGTACTACGCTTCGTTGCAGGTAACGAGGCGCGAGGTGAGTCGGGCATGGCGAAGCTGGCGATGGGAGCACTCGAGGCGGAGGTGATGGACGTCCTTTGGGACGCCGGAGGCCCACTCACGCCGGGTCAGGTCCACGAGCTCATGTCGGCTGGCCGCCCGCTTGCCTACACCACGGTGATGACCATTCTGGTGCGGCTGTGGCGCAAGGGACGCCTCGACCGTCAGCCGGCGGGCCGCGCCTACGCGTACCGGCCGCTGAAGAGCCGGGAGGCCTACGCCGCGTCGCGGATGGACGACGTGCTCGGTGCCACCAAGGACCGCCCGCTGGCCCTCAGCTATTTCATCGCCGGCCTCAAGCCCGGTGACCGGGCCCGGCTGCGCCGCCTCCTCGACGGCGGCGGCGAGCGGAGCTGACCGGCTGTGGGCCTGGCCTTCGTGCTGGCGGGGCTCGGGATCGTCGCTCTGCCCGGTGTGCTGCGGCCACTCGGGCGCTGCCTCGCACCGAGCTACTGGGCGCGGCTGATCACAGTTGCCTTGGTGGGCGGGGTCGCGGTCTTCGAGCTGGGCTTGGTGTTCTACGCCGCACCCACGGTCCTGTCCGCGTCCGGTGCGTTCGGTCTTGCAGCGCTGTGCCTGCACATGCTCGGCGGTGTGGCGCCCGGCGGTGCCGCCGCCGGCTGGGCGGCCGGTGTCCTGGCGGTGGTGGTGGCCGCCGCGGGTGCCCTGGCTTTCGGTCGGGCGGGCCGGGTCCGCCGCAGGGCGCGCGTCGAGCGCTGCATCGGCGAGCATGCCCCGCTCGGCCGCCATGAGCTGGTGGTGCTGCCACGCGACGAGCTCGTGGCCTTCAGCGTGGAAAGCCAGGGGGGGCAGGTGGTCGTCTCCTCTGGGCTCGTCGCCGCGCTGTACCCAGACGAGCTGGCCGCGGTGCTCGCCCACGAGGCCGCCCATCTCGACCACCGCCACCAGCGCTACCTGAGCGTTGCGAGCGTGGTACGCCACGGCCTCACGTTCTTTCCCCCCGCCGAGCGCAGCGCCCGAGCGCTCGTGATCGCCCTCGAACGCTGGGCCGACGAGGTCGCGGTCGGCGTGGTCGAGGACGGTCGTGACCGGCTGCGCAGCGCCCTGCGGCATGTGACGGCGTCCGTCGTCGGCGTCGAGGTGGCCGCGTTCTCGGCGGCTGACACGATCGTCGAGCGTCTCGACGCGCTCGACGAGCCCCGGGCCGGGCTCGACCTCGGCAGGCTCGGGTTGCTCTACAGCCCCGGGGTCGCCCTCGGCGTCGCCGCGGTGGCGGGGCTCCAGGTATGGGCCGGCAGCCTCGTGATGCTGGTCCAGATGGCCGGCCGCTGCCCGCTCTAACCAGGCTCAGGCCAGCAGCAGTCACTGCGGGATGTCGTAGCTGGCCTCAGGTGTTGCTCGTGTCCGGGTGCCCCGCTGACAGTCGCGGGTGTCTCTTGGGCTCGTCGTGCCTGCCCTATCTCAACGCCACGCCACGGGACACGACACGTCCATGAGCGATGCGGTCAAGCGTCTGGTCACGCCCGGCGGTGTTCCAGCCGACCGCGGTGGCTTCGAGGAGGTGGCGTCGGCCTTGCCGTAGCGATCATCTGACTGCTCAGCTTCGGGGCGGGCCTGGCATCCCCGCACGCCGTCCTGATCGGCACCGTATCGATCCGCCTCTCCGGCAGCAACCACCGCGTGCCGGCTACGGTCGAGCTGGGGTCGTCACGGGCGCCTGGCGCTCGTTCTTCGTGCCGCGCCAGCGAGAGTTCGCCCGGTTCGGCTGGCCACCGCTCTGAGGTCTACTGCGACTGGCATAGATGCGCGACGCGGCGATGACCGGCGAGCAGCTCGCCGCCAGCGCCCAATAGCTACTATAGTTCGTCGTAGCCCATCGCCAGTCCGGAGGACTCCACGCTCACATGCCCAGCCACGCGAACATCGGTACTCCGCTGCTTGCCGCCGCGTCGCTCGGCGGGGTGAGCCACCTCCTCGTCGGCACCACGGTCATCGCCGCCTTCTTCGCCGGGGTGGTAGCGCTGTTCGCGCCGTGCTGCGTGTCGGTCATGCTGCCCGCCTACCTCGCCACCGGCGTCCACCGCCGCCGGGGCCTGATCGCCATGACCTTCGTCTTCGCCGCTG
>JAJZJC010000037.1 GCA_021810205.1 Actinomycetes bacterium | reverse complement strand
GGGGCTTGTCGCCGCGCTGTGCCCAGACGAGCTGGTCGCGGTGCTCGCCCATGAGGCCGCCCATCTCGACCACCGCCACCAGCGCTACCTGAGCGTTGCGAGCGTGGTGCGCCACGGCCTCGCGTTCTTTCCCCCCGCCGAGCGCAGTGCCCGAGCGCTCGTGGTCGCCCTCGAACGCTGGGCAGACGAGGTCGCCCTCGGCGCGCTCGAGGACGGCCGTGACCGGCTGCGCAGCGCCCTGCGGCAGGTGACGGCTTCCATGGTCGGCCTCGAGGTGGCCGCCTTCTCGGCGGCCGACACGATCGCCGAGCGTCTCGACGCGCTCGACGAGCCCCCGGCCGGGCTCGACCTCGGCCGGCTCGGGCTGCTCTACAGCCCCGGGTTCGCCCTCGGCGTCGCCGCGGTGGCGGGGCTCGGGGTGTGGGCCAGCAACCTCCAGATGCTGGTCCAGATGGCCGGCCGCTGCCCGCTCTGACCCGGCTCGGACCAGCCAGCAGCACCTACGCTGTGTCGTAGATGGCCGCTCGCCGCACTCAGGTCCAGGTGCTCCCGCTGACAAGCGGGATCATCTCAGGCGGCTCGTCGTGCCGGCCCTTCCTCTTCGCCAGGGCAACGGGTGCGACGGCCCGATGAGCGATGCGGTCGAGCGTCGGATCGCGCCGGCCCGGCGGCGCAGCCGACCGCGGTGGCTTTGGCGAGGTGGCGTCGGGCTTGGCGTTGGGATCGTCTGGCTGCTCAGCTTCGGGGCGGGCGTGGCGTCCGCCCACGCCTTCTTGGTCGGGAGCGACCCGCCACAAGGCGCGAGGCTCGCCCACGCCCCCTCGTCGATCACGCTGAGCTTCAGCGAAGACGTGGTCACCTCGGCTACCGCGGTGTCGATCCACCTTGCCGGCAGCGACCGCCGCGTGGCGGCGACGGTCGAGCCGGGGGGTGACGCCAGCACCGTGCGGGTGCGCCTCGGCTCGGCGCCCAAGGGCATCTACGTCGTGACCTGGCAGGACCTCTCCGCCGAGGATGGCCATCAGGCGCTCGGCGAGTTCGCCTTCGCGGTCGGCCCGGTCCCGGGCGCGCTTCCCGCGCAAGCCCAGCGCGGGGCAGCCCCGAACCCGGTGCGGGTGGCGGCCACGGTGCTGTTCCTTCTCGGGTTGGCGCTGGCGGGCGGCGGGGCGGTGACCGGCCTTGTCGTCGACCGCAGTGTCACCGCCACCTCGGCGCCGATCAGAGCCGGTCTGTTGGCGAGCGTCGTCGGCGCGGCGGTGGCGTTCCTCGACGAGGTGGGGAGCGGGACCGGTGGGCTGTCGCACGCGGCGCTGCTGAGCGGGGTAGCGGCCCTGCTCGCCGCGGCGGCGATGCTGGTCGTCCTCGCCCGGCGCCTCGGCCCGGTGCTCGTCCTGGCGGTCGGTGCCGGGGTGGCGTGGGCCGCCGATGGCCATCCCGCCCTCGTCGGCGGGGCGCTCGGCCTCGTCGTGAACGCGGTGCACCTGGTCGTCGGCGCGCTGTGGGCTGGCTCGCTCGCCTTCATGGTCGCCGCCGCGGTCCGCTACCGCGCCGAGCGCGCCCAGCTCATGGACGTCGCCCGCCGCTACGCACGCCTGGCGTTGCCGCTCGTGGTCGTGCTCGGCGCAGCCGGCGGCCTCTCGGCGTTCGAGACGCTCCCGTCGCTCTCGTCGCTCTACGACAGCGGCTACGGGCAGCTGCTGCTCGCAAAGACCGGGCTGTTCGCCCTGGCCCTGGCGCTCGCCTGGGCGAGCCGGACCCGCGGCATCGAACGGAGCGAGCCCGGTCTGCTGCGCAGGGCGTTGCCGGTGGAGGCGGGGGTGGTGGCGGTCATCTTGGCGGTCACCGCCGTGCTGGCCGACACCGGGCCGCCGGCGAAGGCGCAGCCGAACGAGGCCCAAGCCCTGCTCGGCCCGGTGCCGCTTCGCGGCCCGGTCGCCCGGACCGCTGACCTCGCCGGCGAGCTCACCGTCGCCGTCGCCGTCGCCGCCGGCTCCGGCCAGCTCCAGGTCCAGGTCTACGACCCCAACGGCCCGGCTCCCGGCGCCCGGGTCGGTATCGACGCGACCTACCCGGCCGGCAGGGACGTGGGATTGTTCCCCCGCCCCTGCGGCACTGGCTGCTTCGCGCAGAGCGTCACGCTGCCGGCCGGGCGTACCCGCCTGCACCTCGAGGTCACCGCGCCCGGTTGGACGGGGGGCGCCTGGAACGCCGGCATCGACTGGCCGCCACCGGCCGTCGAGCCGCTCCTCCTCGGCCAGATGGTCGCCACCATGGAGAAGGTGCCGGCCGTCGCCGTCCGAGAGACCGTCACGAGCAACACCACCGGTCGCAGCTTCACCACGGCGCTGGCGCCCATGTCGGGTGCGAAGCTCATGTCCCTGGAGCCCTACAGCGGCGACGCGGACCAGCCCGGGCTGATTCCCGACGTGCAGCCGCTCTCCGGCGGCGGGCTTGGCCTGCAGGTGTACCTCCCGGGCACCCCGGCGTGGATCACACTGTGGCTCGACGCCAACGGCCGCCTCGCCCGGGACCGGGTCGTCGACCTCGGCCACCTCATCACCGACACGTTCACCTACCCGAGCACGCCGGCCCCGTCGGCGCCCGGACCGACAGCCCCCGGGCCGACGCCGACCGGGAGCCCATGAGCGCCCTTGGAGGGGTGCCCGTGGCCCGCACCTGCGATGGCGAAGCCCACCCTGGCGGAGCGCCGCCAGTGACCACTACGGTCTGTCGTAGATGACCCCGCTGCTGCTGCCGCTGTTCGCTCTCGTCGCCGGGATCATCTCGTTCACTTCCCCGTGCTGCCTGCCGTTGTTGCCGGGCTACGTCTCCTACATCTCGGGGCTTCCGGTGTCGAAGCTCGGCCGGGCCGAGGCCCGGTCGGTGACCCTTCGAGCGGCCCTCCTGTTCGTCGCCGGCTTCACGGTCGTCTTCACCGCGCTCGGGGTGACCGCCGGGCTGCTCGGGGCGCTCGTGGTGCGCAACCTGCCGCTCATCGTCGAGATCGCCGGTGCCGGGATCATCGTCATGGGCTTGGCGATGGCCGGCGTGCTTCGGATCCCCTGGCTGTACCGGGAACGACGCTTCGCGCTCAACCGCCTGCCGACCGGGCCCCGGGCGGCGTTCGGGGTGGGGATGGCCTTCGCGGCGGGCTGGACGCCCTGCATCGGTCCGGTGCTGGCCACGATCCTGGCCACCGCCGCGGCCACCCGCACCGCGGCGTGGGGGGCGTTCTTGTTGGCGCTGTACTCGCTCGGCCTCGGCCTGCCCTTCGTCGGCCTGGCGCTTGGGCTCAACCGGGCCAAGGGGTCGCTCGCCTGGCTCCGCCGCCACGGGCGGGCCATTGAGGTCGTCGGCGGCCTGCTGCTCGTGGGAGTCGGCGTGCTGTTCGTCACCGGTGCCTGGCGCTCGTTCTTCGTGCCGCTCCAGCGGGAGTTCGCGCGGTTCGGCTGGCCACCGGTCTGAGGTTTGCTGCGCCACGCGGAGGTGGCGACGCAGATACGACCGGCGGGCGGCTCGACGCTCCAGCCCAATAGCTACTACAGTTCATCGTAGCTCATCGCCAGCACGGAGGACCCTGCACGCACATGCCCAGCCACGCGACCATCGGTGCTCCGCTGCTCGCCGCCGCGTCGCTCGGCGGGGCGGGCCACCTCCTCGTCGGCACGACGGTCATCGCCGCCTTCTTGGCCGGGGTGGTGGCGCTGTTCGCGCCGTGCTGCGTGTCGGTCATGCTGCCCGCCTACCTCGCGACGGGCGTCCACCGCCGGCGGGGACTCATCGCCATGACCTTCGTCTTCGCCGCCGGGGTCGCGGCGGTGATCCTGCCGATCGCCTTCGGGGCGACCGCGCTCAGCCGGCTAATCAACGGCGAGCACACCGCCGTCTACTCGGTGATGGCGGTCGTGATGCTTGCCATGGGTCTCGCCATGGCTGCAGGGTTCCGGATCCCCATCCCGATGCTCGGCGTCCGGGCCCGCCCGGGTGGGAGCGGCCCGGGGTCGGTGTTCGTGCTCGGGACCTTCTCGGGGGTGGCGACGGCCTGCTGTGCCCCCGTCCTCGCCGGGGTGGTCGCCCTGTCGGGCGCGGCGGCGAGCTTCCTCACCGCCCTCGTGGTGGGGGTGGCCTACGTCTTTGGCATGGTGGCGCCGCTGTTCGTGGTGGCGCTCGTGTGGGACGGCCGGGAGTTCGGCGCCAGCCGCCTGCTGGCCGGGCGCAGCGTGCGGCTGCGCCTTGGCGCCCGGGTGCGAGCCGTGCCGCTGGCGAGCTTCGCCGGCGGGCTGCTCCTCGTCGTCATGGGCGTGGTGGTGGCCGTGCTGGCGGTGACCGGCCCCGACATGGCGACCCGCGGGTGGCAGGCCACGGTGTCGGGCGACGCCCAGCACTACGCGCACGTGGTCACCACCTGGCTCGGGCACCTGCCCGGCTGGGCGACCGCCCTCGTCGTCTTCGCCGCCTTGGCCGCCCTCGTCGTCTTGGCCGTGCGCCAGGTCGCCGACCGAGCCGACGACGCAGACAGCGCGGAACCCGGCGAGGACGACACCTCCGACGAGCTCGCCGCCCCGTGTCACACCGGCGACGCACCGACAGCCGCCGACCTGGCGGCTGTAGACGCCGAGATCGAAGCGGGCCGGGCGCCGGCCCGATAGAGAGGATTCCCGAACATGGCTTCCAAGAGCACGACCGGCGCCCGTCGGAGTCCGCCGGCGCAGAAACCCCGGGCTGCCGGCCGCCAGGGTCACG
This sequence comes from Actinomycetes bacterium, assembly GCA_021810205.1. Taxonomy (GTDB): domain Bacteria; phylum Actinomycetota; class Acidimicrobiia; order Acidimicrobiales; family RAAP-2; genus JAJYVT01. The sequence continues at coordinate 23,754 of JAJZJC010000037.1, read as the reverse complement.
AGGGCAGACCGCCGGGGAACATCGGGGCGGCGAGACGGATCCAGCGCGCTGAGCAGGCCAGGCGGGCCCGGCGCCGCAAGGTGTGGATCCGCACCGGCCTCGGCGCGGCCGCCGCGGTGGCGGTGCTGCTCGGCGTCTTCCTCACCGGCAGCCACGGTGGCTCGGGCTCCTACACCTACCAGGTCGGCCAGCCCGGGCCCGGGGCGAGCGCCCCGAACTTCACCTTGGCGTCGAACATGGGCGGCACCTTCGACCTCGCCGCCCAGCGGGGCAAGACGGTGCTGCTCTTCTTCCAGGAGGGCACGGACTGTCAGCCGTGCTGGACCCAGCTCCAGGCGATCCAGCACGACATGGCCGGCTTCCATCGTGCGGGCATCGACGAGGTGGTGAGCATCACCACCGACCCCCTCGGGGCGCTGCGCCAGGCTGCCGGCACCTACGCCACGACCATCCCCGTGCTCTCCGACCCGAACCTGGCGGTCTCCCACGCCTATGACGCCAACGCCTACGGGATGATGGGGACGAGCATGGACGGCCACTCCTTCATCGTCGTCGGACCGACCGGGCGGATCGAGTGGCGGGCGGACTACGGCGGGGCACCCAACTACACGATGTACGTCCCGGTCCCCACCCTGCTCGCCCAGATGCGCGCCGGGATGGCCCATCACGCAGCGCCATGACGTCGGTTCGCGTCACGCTCGTGACGGCGCCGGACTGCGAGCTGTGCGAGCACGCCAAGGCGGTCCTCGCCCGGGTCGGCGAGGTGTACGACCTCGAGATCGCAGAGTGCTCGACGAAGACCGAGGAGGGCCGAGACCTGATGGTGCGCCACCGGGTCGCGTTCCCGCCCGGCGTGCTGATCGACGGCGAGGCCTTCTCCTACGGCCGGCTGTCCGAGCGCAAGCTGCGGCGGGAGCTCGCTGCCCGAGACGCTCCCCGGGCCCGCTGAAGGTGCCGGGTCGTGCACCCTACACGGACCGGTGCTGCTTCTGAAACCCTCGCCGACACGGTGGTGGCGCCGCCGGCACCCTCGCCGACGGGGCCTCCCCGTGTCGACCGGCGTCGGCGCCGTCACGTCGTGTGGGCCGCAGCCGGCCTGGTCCTGGTCGGAGCGGTGGTGGCGGTCCTCGCCTCCTCGCCGCCGGCCACCCAGGTCGAAGCCGAGAGCCCCCTGATCGGCCAGCCGGCGCCCCCGATCCCCGGTCCGACCATCACCGGCCAGCCCTTCTCGCTTTCGGGCCTTGCCGGCCACTTCGTGGTCGTCGACTTCTTCTCCAGTTGGTGCGTCGCCTGCCGCCAGGAGGCTCCCCAGCTGGCGAGGTTCGTTGCCGAGCACAACAGCCCGGGCGGGGCCAGGCTGGTCGGGGTGATCTTCGAGGACACCGTCGCCAACGTCCGCGGCTTCCTCGGCCCCGAGCTCGGCCGCTATCCGGTCGTCGCCGACCCCGGGGGGCGCATCGCACTCGACTACGGGGTCGACAACCCCCCCGAGAAGTACCTCGTCGCGCCGAACGGCGTGATCTTCGAGAAGATCATCGGCCCGGTCACCGCCGCCGGACTCGACCGCCAGATCGCCAAGGCCAAAGCCGAGGGCTGGTGAGCCCGAACCCCGGCAACGACTGCAGGTGGGCGCGGTCGGTGACCATGGTCCCCTCGGCGAGCGGGCAGCGGCGGTGAGCAGCGTCAAGGGGCACCGCCTCTTCGCCGCCGTCTACGACCGGCTGAACGGCCAGGCGGAGCGCACCTGGCTCGGGAGCCGCCGCGCCGGGCTGGTCGCTCAGGCGGGCGGCGACGTGCTCGAGATCGGGGCGGGGACCGGGGCGAACCTCGGCCATTACCGCGATGCCACCCGGGTCATGGCCGCCGAGCCCGACCCGGCGATGCGGGCCCGCCTGGCGCGCCACCTCTCCCGTGCCATGGTTCCGGTCGAGGTGGCCGACGCCCCTGCCGAGCGCCTCGGGTTCCCCGACGAGAGCTTCGATACCGTCGTGTCCACCCTGGTCCTCTGCTCGGTGGTCGACCCCGACGCCGCGCTCGCCGAGATCCGCCGGGTGCTCCGCCCCGGCGGCCGGCTGCTCGTTCTCGAGCACGTCCGCGGCGAGGGTCGCCGGGCGCGCTGGCAGGACCGGGTGACCCCGTTGTGGCGCCGAGTTGGGGCCGGATGCCACCCCAACCGCGACACCGGGGCCGCCATCGTTCGAGCGGGGTTCCACCTCGACCACGCAGAGCGCTTCGAGCCGCCCCGGGTGCCGGCGATCGTCCGTCCCTTCGTCGAGATCGTGGCTCGCCCGGACTCGACAGGGCCCAAGCCCCAAGACGTCTCGTAGCGGTGCGGGCCGGGCTGGAACGTCTCGACCTGCCAGCGGCCAGCGAGGCCGCCCAAGCGGGCAACGAGCAAGGCCGTCGAGCAGCTGGACGGCCACGGTTGCTCACCCAGCGCCGGCTCCAGGTGGCTCTCGGGCTCATCTGGCTGCTCGACGCCGGCCTGCAGTTCCAGCCCTACATGTTCTCGCGCCGCTTCGTCGCCAACTTCTTGGCCATGAACGCCATGTTCCAACCCCATGTCGTCGCGAATGTCATCGAGGGCGTCACGAACCTCCTCCTTCCGCACGCCGCGGTCTGGAACGCGCTGTTCGCCACCACCCAGCTGGCGATCGGGGCTGGGCTCCTCTGGCGGCGCACGGCAAAGGCGGCGCCGGTGGCGTCGTTCGCCTGGGTGCTCGGCGTTTGGGTCATCGGCGAGGGTCTCGGCGGCCTCCTCACCCCCGTCATGGGCTCCCCGCTCGCCGGCTTCCCAGGCGCGGTGCTCCTCTACGGGATGCTCGGTCTGGTGCTCTGGCCGACCGGGCGCCCTGAGCGTCACGCCGTAGCCGACGCCGGCCCGCTCGGTGCACGCGGCGCCCGAGCCCTCTGGGCGCTGCTGTGGTTCGGGGCGGCCGTGGAGCAGGTCGGCGCAGGGTTCGGCCAGTTCACGCCCAAAGCGGTCATGACCGCGGTCATCGCCATGAACGAGCCGGGCGAGCCAGGCTGGCTCGTCCACCTGGACAAGCTGGCAACGACGACCACCAGGGTCGTCGGGAACCCCCTGGCTCTCCTCCTCGCCCTCCTCGAGGTCCTGATCGGTGTTCTGGTCTTGCGAGGCCACGAAGTGAAGTTCGTCCTGTGGGCCGCCATCGTGGTTGCTGGCGTGTTCTGGGTCGTCGGCCAGGACTTCGGCGGCATCCTCTCCGGCGGGGCTACCGACCCCGGGGCAGGACCGCTCTACATCCTGCTCGCAATGAGCCTCTACCCCCTCCCCAGTGAGCGCGTGGCGGGCGCCCTTACACCCTTGGCGGGATAGCCTCAGCTGGCTATCCCGCTCCCAGCGCTGACGACCACCCACGGACAGCTGAGACGTCGGCAACGCTCATGTGAGGGTGTCAACCCCGCGAGTGCTGCGTGCCAGCGTGGCAAGCTTACGGCTGTCCGTAGGCCGGGTCGGCGCGTGCACAGAAAGGGTGAGCGTCGGATCTATCCCGACCCGCAACTCGATCACGTCGAAGGCGATGCTGCCTGTGCCGCGCACCCGGGCCTTGAGCGGCCCGGCGATGGACTGGCGTACCTCGTAGGTCGCCCACCAGGACCCGAACTCGTCGCTGGCGTCGTGGAGCGCGCCGATGAGCTCGGCAAAGCAAGCGTCTCCAGCGTGCCTTCCTGCGGCGGCTCGGAACGCGGCGAGGAGGACGCGGCTGCGCTGCTCCCAGTTGACCCAGGTCCGTCGCCGCCCGGGCTCCGCGAAGACGAGCCACATGACGTTGCGCCGGCCCTCGGGAAGCGTCTCTGGCTGCCAGATGCGGGAGAACGTCTCGTTCCACGCGACGAAGTCGAACCTCGGCCCGAGTAGGCAGGCGGGCGCCGGCAGCACGGTGTCGAGGAGGCGGGTGAGCTCGGGGCCGACATCCTCGGGGATCCGGCCGGGTTCGGGCAGGGGAAGGCTCGCGAGACACCGGAGGTGCCCGTGCGCCTCGCGGTCGAGGCGCAACGTCCGGGCAAGCGCGTCGATGACCGGCGCGCTCGTCGCGACGGGCCGGCCTTGCTCAAGCCACGTGTACCACGTGACGCCCACGCCGGAGAGCAGGGCGACCTCCTCCCGGCGCAACCCGGGCGTGTTGCGCCGTCGTGGCGGCAGATCGAGGCCGACGTCGCGTGGCTGCAGGCTGGCCCGGCGGGCCTTCAAGAACGAGGCCAGCTCAAGACGCCGGGCCGCGTTGGTATTCGTACTTGTTCCCACGGCCTTGGTCATACCCCACGGGTGGTTCGTCTACTACTAGGCGTACTACTACTAGGAGTAATAGTACCCGGCATTCCGTGGCGTCACGCCCTTCGTGCTCCCTACCATCAAGCTTGCAGGCGTCTCGCTCCGGTGCGTCTCGCTCCGGTGAGGTTCGCCGGCCGACCCCGGAGACGCCGTGGTCGTCGTCCGGCCATCCCGAGTCGGCGAACCGAGGCACGAGGAGGTGACACCGGAGGCGTTCAGCGTCTGGTGGTGTGGCCATGGATGAGACTGGTCGCAGAGCGGTGAGCGAAGGCAGCGTGCGCCGTCGCCTCCGCCCGTCGCGCTTGCTCGTGATCGTAGCTGCCGGCTCATTGTTGTTGGCCGCCTGCGGCGCCAGCAGCTCCCACGCGTCGCACTCCTCGAGCACCGCTCCTCGGCACACCAGCACCACCAAGGCCAGCTCGATCTCTGACGGTGGGACCAAAGCGGCGGTTCTCGCCGCGTACCGCGCCTCGTCGGCAGCCTTCGAACAGGCCCTTACCACAGCCAACGCCGCGGATCCGGCGTTGGCGGCGACCATGATCGACCCGCAGCTCCAATCCGTGAAGGCCAACCTGCTCGCCGACCAACGCCAGGGGATCGTCGGGCGCGGAACAGTGACGCTGCATCCAAAGGTCGTCGCGATCTCAGGTTCGACGGCGACGGTCGTGGACTGCGCCTACAGCACGACCGAGCTCGTTTACCAAGCAACGGGCAAGCCGGTGCCGCCAGCCACCCCGCCGGAGAACGACGGCATCCGGGCGACGCTCGAACTGACCCGTGGCGCATGGAAGCTTGCAAAGCAGATGGTGACCGAGGGGTCATGCGCGCCTGGTTCGTGATCCCCGCCACGTTCGTAGCCGCCGCGATCACCTTGGTCGTCGGCATCGAGCCGGCATGGGCTGGCGACGGCTACGGGCAGAATAACTATTCGAGCGCCCAGGCGTCGGGCGGCCAGCTCACGGTCCAGGCCGGCGAGACGCATTGGACCCCGCCGGCCGGGTCGTCGTGGGCCACGGCGGGGGGCAGCGACCCGCCGCCGGGCAAGGTGAACCCGAACCAGCCCTACGGCTGCACCTATATGGCCGGCGGCGCCTCGGCCACGGCGTCGATCGGGGTCGGGGGCGCGCAGCCGGGCCAGTGGGTGTTCCCGGTCTGTGCCGGCCCCGGGGTGATCGATCCGATGCCGCCGATCTGGGTGACGGGCGCCCAGCCGGCCTCCGCCGTGGTGCAGGTGAACCCGGTGGTGGTGGCGGAGCAGGCGGTCAAGCAGCTGGCGCTCGCCTCGCCGACCATCGAGATGGCCCCGCCGTCGGGCAGCCCACAGCTGGTCGGGGTGGCGACGTGGATGTGGGTCAACCCGGGCGCCTGGCAGACGCTCAGCGCGTCGGCCTCGGCGGGACCGGTGACGACGACGGCAACGGCGACGCCGACCAAGGTCGTCTGGGACATGGGCGACGGCCAGAGCGTGACCTGTGACGGCCCCGGCACCCCCTACAGCCCGTCCGCCCCGAACGCGACGACGAACTGCTCGTACACCTGGGGACAGGCCGGCACCTACCACGTGACCGCCACCCTCTACTGGTCGGTCACCTGGACCGCTATAGGCGCGCCGGGAGGCGGGAACCTCGGCCTCCAGGCCGGACCGGCTGCCCAGGTCTCCGTGACCGTGACCGAGTCGCAGGCGATCAACACCCCGACCGGGGGAGGCAACTGAAAGGAGGCGACGCGATGGCGAGCACTGCTGCACCAACCCGGACCAACGGCCAGCGGGCATCAGAGGGCGCCCGGGCGGCGGGCGGGCGCGGCCCGACGGCGCGTCGCCACCGCCAGCTGCCGCTCGTCGTGGTGGGGGTGCTTTTGGTGATCGGCTTCGCCCTGGCGTTCGCCGACGCCTCCTTGCACCTCGGTAGCAGGGAGCAGGTCCTGGTGGTCGCCCAGCCTCTCGCCGCCGGCCAGGTGCTCACGAGCGGCGACCTGCGAGCGGCACGGGTGTCGACCGGAAGCGGCTTGCAGGTGGTCCCGGTCGCCGACGAGTCGAGCGTGGTGGGCCGCCACGTGGCGGTCCCGCTGGTGGCAGGGGCGCTGCTGACCAGCGCCGAGGTCGGGGCCGCGCCGCCGGTGGGGTCGGGATCCGACGTCGTCGCGGTCGGACTCAAGCCCGGCTGGTACCCGCCGGACCTCGCGCCGGGGGACCGGGTGCAGGTGGTGCCGGTCACCTCGGCGTCGTCGGGGAGCGGCGCCGGCAGCGTCACGAGCGGGAGCCCGGTGGCGGCGACGGTGCTGGCGGTCGACGCGGCGCCGCCCGGGTCGGGCAGCCCGACGGTGTTCTCCCTCCAAGTGTCCCGTGGCGACGCCGACGAGGTCGCCGCGCTGGCCGCTGCGGGCCAGGCAAGCCTCGTCGAGGTCGGGTCGGGGGCCTGACGGTGGGGGTGGTGGCGCTCGGCTCGGTCCGCTCGTGCGCGGTGACCACCCTGGCGCTGGCGTTGGCCGCCACCTGGCCCAAGGAGTGCCGGGTCCTGCTCGTCGAGCTCGACCCTGCCGGCGGGACCCTGGCGGCGTCGTCGGGGTGGCCGCCCGAGCCGAGCCTGGTCTCCCTGGCGGCGGCGGCCCGGCGCAGCTTCGACCCCGACCTCGTCTGGGAGCACTGCCAGGAATTGCCGGGCGGGGCGGCGGTGCTGGCCGGCCCGGCGTCGGGCGACCAGGCCCGAAGCGCGCTGGGGATGCTGGCCGGCCTGTCGAAGCATCTCGGGATGCTCGACGCCGATGTGCTGGTGGACTGCGGCCGGCTCGATCCCCTTGCGCCTGGGGCTGGGGTGTTGGAGGGAGCGGACCGGGTGGTGCTCGCCGCCCGGCCGCGCCTGGCCGACCTGCACGCTTTGGCGACCTGGAGCGAGGCCAACCACTTCGACACGGGGCGTGCCGCATTGGTGCTGGTGGGCGACGGCCCCTATCCCGACGCGGAGATCGCCGAGGTCCTCGGCGTCGAGGTCCTCGTCCGTCTGCCGTGGGATCCCGAAGCCGCCGGGGCGCTCGTGTCGGTCCCGGCGTCGGCCCGGGAGCTGCGCCTCTCGCCGCTGGTGCGGGCCGCCCGGTCGCTGGCCGACCGCCTCGCCAAGGAGATGGCAGGCGCTCCTCAGGCCGCCGGGTGCGGCTCCGGCGAGGTGCTGGCGGCGTCGACGCGACCGTCGCGAACTGGCGTGTTGCGGACTGGATTGTGGCGGACCCGGGTGCTCGGAGCCTGGCGGGTCGAGCCCGTGCCCCGATCGACCAACGGCAGCACGCCCGAGGAGGTATCGCAGTGAGCGTTGCGCGGTTGGGGAGGCCACGGTGAGCGCGGACAACGCGCTCGTCGGGGACGTGCGGGCCGAGGTGCTCGCCGCCCTGTCCGGTCGCGAGCGTGACCTGGCCCTGGCCGGTCGCCCGCCGCTCGGCACCGCGGACGAGCAGGCGCTCGGTCGCCAGCTGATCGCCGAGGCGTTGGAACGCCGGGCCAGCCAGGCGTTGCGGGAGCGGACCGCGGTCATGGCGGCACCGGAGGAGGACGAGCTGTCCCGGGCGGTCTTCGACGCCCTGTTCCGCCTCAACCGCCTCCAGCGGCTGCTCGACGACCCGGGGATCGAGAACATCAACGCGAACGGCTGCGACCAGGTATGGGTCCGCTACTCCGACGGGCGCAGCGAGCAGGTGGCACCGATCGCCGGCTCCGACGAGGAGCTGGAGGAGATGCTGCGTACCGCGGCGGCCCGCACCGGGATCGGCGAGCGCCGTTTCGACCGCGGCTCGCCGCGCCTGTCCCTGCAACTCCCCGACGGGTCTCGGCTGTTCGCGCTGATGGCGGTCGCGGCCCGGCCTTGCCTGTCGATCCGCCGGCACCGCTACCTGCGCATCACCCCCGACGAGCTGATCGCCATGGGCACCTTGGACCTGGCGTTGCGCGAGTTCGTGCGGGCCGTGATGCTGGCAAGAAAGTCGTGCATCATCTGCGGGGGCACCGGAGCGGGCAAGACCACGCTGCTCCGCGCCATGGCGGCCGACATCGCGCCGTCCGAGCGGCTCATCACCATCGAGGACTCCCTCGAGCTGGGCCTGGACCGCTTCGGCGACCTGCACCCCGATGTCGTCGCCCTCGAAGCCCGCGAGCCCAACCTCGAAGGCGAGGGCGGGGTCACCCTGGCCGAGCTGGTCCGCTGGGCGCTGCGCATGAGCCCCGATCGGGTGATCGTCGGCGAGGCCAGAGGGGAGGAGGTCCTCGCCCTGTTGAACGCCATGTCCCAGGGCACCGACGGCTCGATGGCCACCCTTCACGCGTCGAGCTCGAAGGGCGCGTTCTCCAAGCTCGCCACCTACGCCATCCAGGCCCCCGAACGCCTGCCGTTGGAAGCGACCAACCTGCTCGTCGCCAACGCCGTGCACTTCGTCGTCTACCTGGCCCAGGACGGCGATCGGCGATACGTGTCCTCGATCAGGGAGGTGGTCGACGCCGAGGGGCCGATGGTTGTCTCCAACGAGATCTTCCGGCCCGGACCCGACGGCCGGGCCGTCCCCGGCGTCCCGTTGCGCAACGAGACCCTCGACCAGCTGGCCGCGGTCGGCTTCGACCCGGGGCTCCTCGACCGGCCGCAAGGGTGGTGGGAGCAGTGACCGCCCTCGCCACCCTTTGCGGGGCCGGGGTCGGGCTCGGCCTGGTCGTCATCTGGGCGGGGCTGCGCGGGATCGACCTGGCCCGCCCCACCCGGGCGTCGGCCCGCCCGAAGGTCGAGCGGGCCAACCTGCGTATCGGCCTGGCGGTCGGCGCCGCCGTGATCGTGGGTGCGGCCACCGGTTGGCCTGTCGGCGCCCTGTTGGCCGCCCTGGCCGGCTGGGGCGCCCCGGGGCTGCTCGGCGGCACCAGGGGCGCGCAGGCGGCCGTGGGGCGGATCGAGGCGATCGCCGGCTGGGCGGAGATGCTGCGCGACACCATGGCCGGCGCCGCCGGCCTCGAGCAGGCCATCGTCGCCACCGCCCCCGTCGCCCCACTGCCCATCCGGGCCGAGGTCGCCACCCTGGCGCTCCGCCTGGACGGCGAGCGGCTGGCCCCGGCACTGCGGGCCTTCGCCGACGAGGTGGCCGATCCCACCTGCGACCTGGTCGTCGCCGCGCTGATCCTGGCTGCCGAGCACCAGGCCCAACGCCTCGGTGAGCTGTTGGGCTCCCTCGCCCAGGCCGCCCGGGACCAGGCCACCATGCGCCTGCGGGTCGAGGCCGGCCGGGCACGGACGAGAACGTCGGTCAAGGTCATCGTCGGGGCTACCGGCGGCCTCGTCCTCGGCCTGGCGATTCTCAACCGCGGCTACCTCGCCCCCTACGACTCAGCCGTCGGCCAGCTCGTCCTCCTGCTCGTGGGCGCGGTGTTCACGGTGTCGTTCCTGTGGCTCGCCAAAATGACCCGGCCGTCTGTCACCGAACGGTTCTTGACTGAAGCAAGGCCGCAGTTCGCGATTGCCGAGCGAACCTCGGAGATCCCGACGTGATCTTCGCCCTTGTCTGCGGCGCCGGGGTCGGCGGCGGCCTGTTCCTCGTCGCCCGGGGCCTCTACCCGCCGCGGCCCTCCCTCGCCCACGCCCTCGCCCAGCTCCGCCGCCTGCCCGACCCCACCCCCGTCCTCACCCCCGAGGCAGAAGGCGGTTACGCCGCCCGGCTGGGCCGCCCCGCCGCCCGTGCCCTCGCCCGCTCCGGGGCAGGCTGGCTCATCCCGGCCACCGTGCGCCGCGACCTCGCGGTGCTCGGCCGCAGCCCCGAGCGCCACCTGGCCGAGAAGGTCACCCTCGCCCTCGTCGGCCTGGTCTTCGTCCCCGCCGTCGCCGCGCTGCTCCTCCTGGGCGGCGCCCACCTTCCCCTCGTGGTGCCGCTGTGGGCGTCGCTGATCTTCGCGGTGGCCGGGTTCGTGCTGCCCGACCTCGGCATCCACGCCGACGCCGGGCGGCGGCGACGGGACTTCCGCCACGCACTGTCCAGCTTCTTGGACCTGGTCGTGGTCGCCCTGGCGGGCGGCGGCGGGGTGGAGACCGCCCTCTCCGACGCGGCGAGCGTCGGGGCGGGCTGGCCGTTCGCCTACCTGCGCCGAGCCCTCGACCAGGCGCGCCTCGCCCGCCAGACTCCCTGGGCCGCGCTCGGCCGGTTAGGCCAAGAGCTGGGGGTGGGCGAGCTGACCGAGCTGGCCGCCAGCGTGTCCCTGGCCGGGACCGAGGGCGCCAAGGTCCGGGCCAGCCTGGCGGCCAAGGCGGCGTCGTTGCGCACCCACGAGCTGGCCGAGGCCGAGACCGCCGACCAGGCCGCCACCGAACGCATGAGCCTCCCCGTCGTCCTGCTCTTCGCCGGGTTCCTCCTCTTCTTGGGGTACCCGGCCGTCGAGAAAGTGCTAACTGGTCTTGGATAAGGCCGTGGGTTCCCGCCAACAGCAACAGAAAGGAAAGACCAACGAAATGAAAGGACCGCCGTGCTCCCCGAACTGACCATCCTGCGCCACCTCCTCACCCTGTTCCATGACCGATGGCAATCCCTGCGGGCCGACCCCGAGGCCGGCTACTCCACCGAAGCCGTCATCGTCACCGCCCTCCTCGCCGCGCTGGCGCTGACTGCGGTGGGGATCATCGTGGCGAAGGTGGTCTCCGCGGCGGGGAACATCTCGACTGGACCCTGACGAGCAGCTCTCCATGATGATGATGATGATGACCAGCTGCCAGTCCCCGGAGATCGCAGCGTCGGTGCGACGTCGCCGGCTCGGTGCCCTGCGACGGGACGAGCGCGGCGCGGTGGCGGCCGAACTGGTCATCGCGACCCCGTTGCTGCTGCTGTTGATCATGGGGGTGATCCAGTTCGCCCTGTGGCAGCACGCCGAGCACATCGCCTCCGCTGTCGCCCAACAAGGTGTCGCCGTCGGCCGCCTCCAAGGCGAGACCGCCACGGCCGGCCAGAGCGAAGCGCAAAGTGTGCTCAACCAGCTGGGTTCGACCGTGCTTGTCGGCTCGAACATCACCGCGACGCGCACCAACGTCACGACCACCGTCACGGTGACCGGCCACGCCGAGAGCATCGTCGGGCTGTTCTCCTTGCCGGTCAAGGCGATCGCCACCGGGCCGACCGAGCCGGCCGTGGGCACCATTCCATGACCGCCGTCCGCTGCCGGTGGCGTGGAGAGTTGGGCCGCGACGAGTCCGGCAGCGTCACCGCCGAGCTGGTCCTGCTCACCCCGCTGCTGATCCTCATGCTGCTCTTCGTCGTCGCCCTCGGCCGCCTCTCCGGCGCCCGTCTCGAGGTCGACGGGGCGGCCGCCCAAGCGGCCCGGGCCGCGTCGATCGCCCGCGACCCTGCCACCGCCACCGCCATGGCCACCCAGACCGCTACGGCCGCGCTCGGCTCGGATCACGTCACCTGCGGTCAACTGACCGTCGTCACCGACACCGCCCAGTTCGTCCCCGGCGGCTCGGTGGCGGTCACCGTGACGTGTCATGTTGCCCTCTCCGCCCTCACCGGGCTGCGCCTCCCCGCGTCCGAGTCGGTCACGTCGCGGGTCACCGCGGTCATCGACACGTTTCGGACCTCCCAATGACCGCCACCCTCGGTCGGCTGCGCGCCAGGCTCGGCGACGCTGAGTCGGGGATGGTCACCGCGTTCGTGGTCATCTTCACCCTGGCGCTGTTGCTGATGGCCGGCCTCGTCGTCGACGGCGGGCTTGCGCTCGCCGCCAAGGTCCAAGCCATCGACGACGCCCAAGCCGCCGCCCGGGCCGGCGCCCAGGCCATCGACATCCCCACCTACCGGGCCACCGGCCAGATCACCCTCGACCCCGCCCAGGCCACCGCCGATGCCCAGCACTACCTCGCCGCCGCCGGGCACACCGGCACCGTTTCGGTGAACGGTGAGCAGGTGACGGTGACGGTCACCATCAGCCAACCCACCCAGATCCTCGACCTGGCCGGCATCGACCATCTCACCGAGACCGGCACCGGGACCGCCACCGCCGAACAAGGAAACGGCTAGAAAGGCCATGAGCTCGGGATTCGTGATGGCCCGTGTCGGACGCGTCGCGAGAGGTCTCGTCGCGCTCGTGCTCCTGGCCGCCCTGGTCGCCGGTGTCCCTTGGGCGCTGTGGCACTTCGTCGGCTGGCCCCTCCCACACCACGTCCCCTCCGTCAGCCAGGTCGGTCGCGCCCTCAACCGACAGGGCATCCCCGACCAGGCCCTCATCGACGCCCTGGCCGTGGTGGTGTGGATCACCTGGGCGGTGCTCGTCGCTTCCATCGCAGTCGAGATCCCCGCCGCCCTATCCGGACGCCACGCACCCCGGCTCCCGCTCGCCGGCATGTTCCAGCCCGTCACCGGCCGCCTCGTCGCCGCCGTATTCGTCGCAGCCCTCACTCTTGCCCCCCGACCGAGCCACGGAAACCCATCGGGATCACTCAGCGGCAATCCGTCGTCCGCCACCGTGCGCCGGCCGGTTGCCGCTTTGGTCCTCAAAGACGCGGCACTCGATGACCCAGTGCCCGTCGACGCGGTGCTCACCGGGGCCACCCACACCCTCTCGACCCGGCCGTCATCGCCCGAAGCAATCGCCACTCCGTCGGGTGCGACTCCATCGGGCGCTCCGGTGGCGGCCCAGCCAACCGGCTCGCCGAGCACCTACGTGGTCCAACGCGGCGACACCCTCTGGGGCATCGCCGAGCGTCAGCTCGGCGACCCGCTGGAATGGCAAGCGATCTACCACCTCAACGAGGGCCGACCCCAGCCTGACGGGACCACCCTCACCGACCCCCACTGGATCGACCCCGGCTGGACCCTCCTCCTGCCAGCCACATCCTCGCCGCCGCCAGCCGCGCCAGTGTCACCCCCGCCGCTCACCACACCGACGAGTCCCACCAACGAGCCGCCTGCGACCACGCTCCCTCGGGCCACGCTCCCTCGGGCCACGACACCCGGTCCGGCCAACCGCACAATCCCGACGACGCCGACCCCGGCGACCGGCACCGACCCGTTCCGGGCCAGCCACGGAAGCGAGCCCGTCCGGCTACCGTCGGGTTCGGTCGTCGCCAGCTCGTTCGCTGCCGGGGTCCTCTCTGCCGTGGCACTCGGGCGGCTCCGCCGCCGCCATGCCTACCGCTACCGGCCGCCCGAGCCCGGCCGGGACCTCACCCGCGAGCCGTTGCGCCCTACCCTGCGCCACCTCGCCCGCGTCGCGGGCACCCCCTGGGAGAGGGAGGTCGACGACCCCGGGGCAACCCCGGCGTTCCCGTTCGACGACACCGAGCGCCGCCAGGAGCCCGGCCGCTTGGAGGTGGGTGCCCGCAACGGGGAAACCATCACGGTCGAGCTCACCGACCTGTCGGGTATCGCCCTGTGCGGACCGTCGACCGACGACATCGTCCGGGCGGTCGTCGCCGGTCTGCTGGTCCGGGCCGAGCCGGGTGCGGTCGAAGTCCTCCTCACCACGGCGCTCGCCGACCGGCTCCTTCCCGGTCTCGGTCCTGACCGGGCGATCCGACGAGCGAAGACCCTCGACGACGTGGCGCGCGCCGTCGAGGCCGAGACGATCGCCCGGACCCGACGCCTCTTTGCCGTCGACGCTCCCGACGCCGCCAGCTTCCGGGAGGAGAACCCCGAGAACCCCCTGCCCCTGCTGGTCGTGCTCCTCGACGACGTCGCCGACGAGTCGCGCGGGCGATGGTCGGCGCTGCTCGCCGGGGCGGAGCGACTCGGGATCGCCGTGGTGTTCCTCGACGACAGCCCAGTCGCCATCGGCCGCCTCGCCGTCGATGCCAGCCGCACGGTCACCGACGCGGAGCCGCCTCCGCTCGCCGAGCGCCTCGGCGGTGTCCAGCTGTTCGGTCTGCGAGCCGACGAGGCCGTCGAGCTGCTCAGGTCGGTCACCGACGCCAACCGAGCGGCCGACGACGAGGACGAGACCAACATCCAGACGGCCGAGCCGAGCACCTTCTTGCACCGCAACGGCAACGTCGATGGGTCCTCGTCGCCGGCTGCGCCCGCTGCGGTGCGCTGGCCCGAACCCGGCCTTGGCGGGCAGGGAATCGACCGGCCTCTCGTCGTCGAGGTGCTCGGCCCCTACCGCATCGCCGCCTTCGGCCAGCCGGTCACCACCGGCCTACGTGGCCGGGCGAAGACGCTCCTCGCCTGGTGCCTGCTCCGCCCCGAGGGCGCCACCATCGGCGAGGTCGTCGACGCCCTGTGGCCCGACACCCCGCCAGACCGGGTGCTCAACCAGTTCTGGCACCCCCTCGGCGATCTGCGCGCCTACTTCCGGGGTCCGGCCGGCGAGACCCTCGACGTGTTGGAGAAGGTCGGTGAGCACTACCGGCCGAACGCGGCGGAGATCACCTGCGACCTGTGGGGCTTCCAAACCGGCCTCGCCGAGGCCGCCCGGGCCACCGACGACGAGTCGGCTCGCCAGGCGCTGCGCCGAGCCGTCGACGCCTACCGCGGCGACCTGTTGGCGGGCAGCGACTATCCCTGGGTCGAGCCGGTCCGCCAAGACCTGCATCGTCGGGCCCTCGATGCTCACCTGCGCCTGGCCGATCTCGAAGAGCGCGCCGGCCATCCCGACGCCGCCGTCGACACGTTGGAGCGAGTCATCGACCTCGACCGCTACGCCGAGGAGCCCTACCGCCGGCTCATGACCCTCCACGCCGGGCATAACCGCCTCGACGCCGTCACTGCCACTTGGCAGCTCCTCCAGCGCCGCCTCGCCGACCTCGACGTCGACGGTGACGACGCCACCGCCCGCCTCTACCGCTCCCTCACCGCCCCCGACGCCACCAGCCCGGGGCGACCCCGGCCGATCCGGCTGTGGTCGTGAGCTGGCCGACGGTATTCCCTGGTCTCGACACGCCGGCTCGCATTCGTGCCACCTGCGTGCTCGGTGCCGGTGTCGAGTCGGCGATCGTCTGGCGGTTCGGGTGGTCGGCGCCGTTGCCCGCCTACTGCTACTTCGGGGCGGTCGCCGCCGTCACCAGCGCGAGCGACGTGGCTTCCCGGCGCATCCCCAATCGTGCCGTTCTTCCCGCCTACCTCATCGGTCCGGCACTGCTCGCGCTCGCGTCGGCGGCTTCCGGCTCGTGGTGGCCCTTTGCCCGGGCTGGGATCGCCACGGTGTTGCTCGTCGGTTTCTACCTCACCCTCGGGCTGGGTTTCCCGGGAGGTATTGGATTCGGGGACGTCAAGTGGGCAGGAGTCGTGGGTCTTTACCTCGGGTGGCTCGGGTGGTCTGCCGTGTTCACCGGCACGCTCCTGGCCTTCCTCGCTGCTGCGCTCCTCGTGATCGGTCGGCGCGTCGCCATTTCGCAGATCCACGAGGCGGCCCTGCCGATGGCGCCGTTCATGACCGGCGGCGCGCTGGTCGCCATGCTCGCCATGCGGTGAGGTGATGAGACGACCGGAATCGAGCGGCTCAGCGGCGGGCTGATGCCGTGGTGGCGGTCGTCCAGGCGTTCAGCTCAGAGCCTCGCCCAGCAAGTCCGCGAGGGCGAAGTTCGCCACCGCCTTGGTGAACCGACGTCCCGCTGTCGGGCGCGGGACGATCGTCGTCACGCCAGCCGCCCTCAGGTGATCGAGGATCACGCTCAGCTCGCGCCGGTTGGGCGTGAGGCGGCCGTAGGCGTCGACGACGACCACGTCGACGTAGACCGGGGCGTCAGCGAGCAGGCGGGACAACCCCGGCCGCTCCCACCAGGCGCCACTTGACTGGTCGGCGTAGGTGGCGACGTGGTGCCAACCCGGCTGGCGGGCGGCTTGGGCAACAAGCCGGCCCACCTGGTGGTCCAGCCTGGCCCGGCCGGAACGACCGGGAGCTTCTCGGGCATAGATGGCAACTCGCCACATGGCGTCTTCCCTCACACGGTGTTGTGGGCGAGGAGACCTCCGAACGGTCGAAAAAGCAAGGCGGGGAGCGAGACCACTGTGTTTGTGGCGCACCTCGTGACACCTCGTCGGGCACGCGATTCGGAGTCCTTGGCCGTCGCGTCTCTACGAGCCCACCAGCAACCTCGTCGGTGGCAACCTCGACGTGCCGAAAGCTTCGAGCGCCGTCGAGCGACCGGTCAGGTAGAGCACGGCCGCATCGGTGCGCACCACCCTCCTCCGCGCCGCGTTCGCCGATGGATCGTCGAGGGATTGGATGGGGCTGGCGGCGCGCCGCACCCCAAGGTGCTCTCGTCCACGCACTGGACCGCCCGTGGATCGCAGGTTTGGCCGCCATCGACGTCGTGGCGCCGCCCGAGCGCTGCGCGGCGTCTTCGGGCCCACGAGCACCGCGTCAGATGGCCGGTGGGGTGTCTGCGGCCGAGCGCGAGCGGTGAGAGAATCGCCACGTGCTCTACTACGACGGCAGAATCGCCTGCGGCGACTCCCGCCTCGTTGTCCGGCGCTACTACCCCTGGGGGCTCAAAGTCGATTCCTTATGCCTCGATCCGGTCGGTGACGAGGAGTCAGCTCACCGGGCTCACCGGCAAGTGGCGGATCTGGGGATCGAGTGACTTCGTGCACTGGTGGAACCTTGACCCGGGGCGCCCGAAGAAGGAGGTCGCGCTGGTGATCAATGCTGGTCGACGGGTGCTCCCCACGATCACGCCAGATGACCCCGATACCGTCGCGCGCATCCTTGCTGAGCACTCGACGTCGTAGCTGCGCTAAAGCAAAGCGTCAGTGTGATCGCGGTAGCGACGATCGCGAGAGGAGGGTAGGGCCCTGCGGCTGGCCGGTGGTGCGTCTTCGTCAACGAGGTTGACGGCCAGAGGGATCCCGCCCGCGACGCCGTCCCTCTCGTCCACCCACCGGATTAGGCGGCTGGGTTGCTCATTCCGACGAGAACGTCCGTTCCCCACGGTGCTCCCGGCGTCGTCGGCGTCGCCTCTACCCGCACGTCGGCGCCGGTGTGGGGCGCGTCGACCATCTGGCCACCTCCGATGTAGATCCCGACGTGGGTGACGTCCGAGGTTGACTGACCGAAGAACATGAGGTCGCCGGGTTGAAGCGGGTCGCCCGGCGCGAGCTTGATGGTCGCGTCGTACTGGTCCTGGGCGACGCGGGGCAGGGTGATGCCGGCGACCTTGTAGGCAGCCTGGACGAGTCCCGAGCAGTCGAAGCCGACGCCGGGGGTCTCGCCACCCCATATGTATGGAGTGCCGACTTGGGCGAGGGCCCAGTCGACGGCGATTCCGCCGGCCGTCCCGGCGGCCACAGTTTGGGCCTGGGTCTGACCGTAGGAACTGGCGAGGGCGAGGACCTCGACGACGTATTGGGTGGAGTGGTTATACGCATAGACCGACGCCGGGAGGTTGGCGCCGTTGGCCGCCCCGTTGGCGCACAGGTCCCGGGCGGCGGCGTAGACGGCGTCGACGGGGTCGTAGGGCGACGGCGGGTCAGCGCCGCCGGGCGGGACCGGGGTGTCGTAGGCGGCGAACGTGGGGCCGAGCATCTGTAGGGGCCCCATCGCCCCGGCGGCGTTTTGGCCCGATTTCACGCCGGGCAGGGTGGAGGTGCCGTTGGCCGACTCGACGGTGCCGATGGCCGCGAGCACCGTCCAGGGCAGTCCGGGGCACGTCGTGGCGGCCTCTTGGTAGAGGGCAAGCATGGCCGGCGGGATGTTGGTCGTAGCCGTCGCCGACGGTGCGGCCGATCCGCCGCCGAGGAGCGAGGCGATCCCCGCCCCGGCCCCGGCGGCCAGGACAGCGACGAGAAGGACGAGCCCGCCTGCACCGGCCGCGATCTTGGTGCCGAGCCCAGCGGGCGCGGCGTCGAGCCCGATCGTCACTGGCCGAGCGGGAGGGTGGCGAGCTGAGCGAGACGGAGGCGCGGACCGGCGCTCGTCACGGGGAGCCAGACGGCCGCGTCCGGAGCCCAGGGCGCCCGGCGCGACGGCCGTGCCGAGGTGGCAACCGGCACGACGGGATGGGCCAGGACCCGGCGGGCTTCGCCCTCGCGGCGGGGACCGGCGAAGCCGAAGAGGACCCAGTTGGGATGGCCGGCTTCGGCAGCGAGGCGGGCGTAGCCGTCGAGCTTTCCGGCGAGACGGTCGAGGCGTTCGGTTCCGTTGTCGTGCTCGAGTAGGAACGGGAGGCTGGTGGCGTTCTCGGTCCAGATGCCGTAGCCGTCGGGGCGGACGACCTCGCCCCATTCGCGAGCGCAGCGCCGCTCCGACCACCACTCGGTGAGGGCACAGCCGGGCCGGACCCGAGCGGTGCGGAGCAGGCTGGTGAAGAAGCCGTTGCACCCGACGAGGTGGGCGAGGCGTTGGCTGGCGGCGAGGTCGTGGGCGAGGCTGCGCCGCCAGGACACATCCGCCAGGTCGGTGCCGTGCTCGGCGGCGACGAGGGCGGCGCCGAGCGGCCCGAGGACCCAGTGGTAGGGGGAGGGGTTCCCCCACGCTTGGGGTCGGAAGCGGTCGAGGACGTCGAGGGCGTACAGCTCGGAGAGGCGCATCCGGGCACGCCGCTCGCCGGTGAAGCCGACGTCGGCCACCTGGGCGGTGGTGAGCACCCGATGGTCGTCGAGGAGACGGCAGAGCTGACGGTCCCGCTCGGTCAGGCGACCCATCACCGCCAGCAGCCGAGCCTCGAGGTCACGCCAGCCCCGACGACCAGCAGAGGCCGATACGGTGCCTACCGGCGCTGAATTCCTGTTGGGCGATCGTGGAACGGACCGACCGTCGGCCGGCGACCGGTGACGATGCGGCCCTTGGCCGGATTGATCCTGCGGACTCACGACCCCTTACCCCTTGAGTCCGCCGACGCCACGGAGCCCCCTTCGTCGCCCTGACGTGGCGGTTCGGCGGAACCCGAGGGCTCCAATCCAGGTCGGAGCCCATGGTGGAGTGCTCCGTGGACGTCTGGACGGAGCCCACTGTGGTCGTCGCGGGGGAACTGGTGGGGGTCATCGCGGGGGACCTGGCCGGGGACTCGGGTCCCGCCATGATCCTGCGCCGCGGCGGAGGGGGCGGGCAGGTTCCGCCCCTCCAGCGGCGAACGCGGCTGGGGAGCACTGGCGGCCCGGGTGTGCACGGCCCGGTTGGCGGCCCGCACCGCGTCGGCCCGGCCGGCGATGGCCGGGGGTGCGGGCCGGGTGGTGAGGGTGAAGGCGGGGGTCTCCTCGCCGTCGACGACGAGGCGGGCCGCCGCGACATACGCGCCGAGGTGGGCGAGGTCGTGCTCACCGACGTTGGGGGCGACGTGGCGTTCGAGGGCGCGGGCGTCCTCGGGGGACATGGTGAACCACACCTTGGTGCGGGCGTTGGCCGACACCGTCTCGCGCAGCTCCTTAGGGAGCTGGCCGAGGTGTTGGTGGGCGAGGACCATCGACAGCCGGTAGCCGCGGGCCTCGGCCAGCATCTCGTCGAAGCTGCGCGGCAGGTGCAAGAAGTTCTGGCACTCGTCGACGACCAGGGAGGCGTCGACCCGGGCGGTCTGGCCGAGCCGGGCCCGGTGCGTGGCGGTCTGCCATACCTTGGCCACGACGAAGCTGCCGAGCAGGCGGGCCGTGTCCTCGCCGAGGATGCCTTTGGGTACCCGGACCAGGCAGACGCCGCCGTCGAGGACCTGGCCCATGTCGAAGCTGGAGTCGGGGCGGCCGACGACCTGGCGGA
The DNA here is from genome assembly GCA_021810205.1 of Actinomycetes bacterium. Classification (GTDB taxonomy): domain Bacteria; phylum Actinomycetota; class Acidimicrobiia; order Acidimicrobiales; family RAAP-2; genus JAJYVT01. The sequence continues at coordinate 3,832 of JAJZJC010000037.1, read as the reverse complement.
CGAAGTCACGCAAGAGAAACGCCCGCAGCTTGTTCATGAGCGGCCCGATCACTTGCGCCCGGTTGGCTTCACTCATGGCGTCGTACGAGGTCCAGAACCCGCCGAGGCCGACCGTGTCGTCGGCCACAGTGGCGACCATGGGGGCGCGGAACTCCTCGTCGGCCAGGAGGCGGGGGACGTCGGCCAGGCTGGTCGACCCTCCGGTGGCCGCCGCGTAGCGGAGCAAGGTCAGGCACGCGGCGCGCAACACGTCGTCGGTGCGAGGTCCCCAGAACGCAGCGAAGATGGAGCGGAAGATCCCGACCAGGTTGTCGACGACCAGATCGGGGTCCGGGCCGGCGAGCACGTTGAGGATGGGCGCGGCGTCGGGGTCTTCGGGGTCGATGAGCACGGTGCGGGACTCGGCACCGTCGGGGAGCCGGTCGCACAGGTCGGTGATCAGGTCGCCCTTCGGGTCGATGACGACGACCCCCCGGCCGGCCTCGATGTCGGAGAGGACGAGGTTGGTGAGCAGCGTCGACTTGCCCGAACCGGTGGCGCCCATGACGTGGAGGTGGTAGCGGGCGTCGGCCACGGCGAGGGCGACCGACCGGCGGGCACCGGCCTGGGCGTCGCCGAGCACCTTCGGGCTCTGCACGCGCGTGGCCGCTGGTGCCAGCGTGGCGGAACGGGCGAGGGCTGGTGGCGGGGCGACGGCCTTGGCCCCGGCCCGGGCCAGACCGGGGACGGTCTGGTCGGTGGGCAGGTGCGCGAGAGCGGCCAGCTCGGCGACCGACACCAGGTCGCCGCGCCCGAAGCGGCGCTCCGCGAGGACCTGGGCGGGATGGCGGAGCCGGTGGCGGTCGAGGCGGTTCCGGCCGGCGAACAGCGAGAACGCCGAGGCGACGGCGTGGGCTCGGCCCCGCAGCCGTAGGCCGGCTTGGCGGTCGATGGCGGTGGTGGCCACGGCGTAGCGGACACAGATGGCCCAGCACGGCTGGGCGGCCTTGTCCAAGATGTCGGCCACGTCCCCGGCCCGGGACGGGTCGGTGTTGGCCGACTGGGTGCTGGGCCCGGGGGTGACCAGGTCGATCAGGCGGGCCGCTCGGGTGGCCGGTCGCCCGGACCGCCGTGCCGCGGCGGCCTGGTGCAGGCGGGCGAGGCGCCTTCCGGTGACCGGGCGGGCCAGGATCTGCACGCAGGCTGACTCGGCCTCCCCGATCGCGTCGAGGGCGCCGAGGAGCGGGCGGAGGGGGTCGACCTTGTGCTCGGCGCGCAGCGGGTAGTGCTCGGGGAGGGCGAGGCGGAGGGTGCCGCCGGTCGCCACGCCGTCGCCGACGAGTGGCGGGCGGGCCGGGATGGTCTCCGTGCGCGCCCCGGGCCAGGCCGCCTCTACGGCCCGCTCGACCAGGCCGGGCGGGATGCTGCCGGGCACCCACCAGGCGATCGTCAGGCCGGCATCGGTGGCGGTGAGCTCGAAGCCGAGATGGGGCTGGCCGCCGAGGGCCCGCCGCCAGGCCGGGCGCAGCAAGGCGACCAGGTTGGTCCACAAGGTGGCCGCCCCCTGGGGGTCGACGTCGGGCGGGGCGAGCACCTGGACGAGGCGAGCACCCTCAGCCAGCCGGCGGGCCTGGCCGCGCCGGACGAGGGCGACGGTCACGGCCAGGACGAGTCCGCCTGCGGCGAGGGCCGGGCCGACGGTGACGCCGAGATGGCCGAGCAGATGATCGAGATGGTGGAGCAGCCGGGCGGTCTCGGCGCCGGGGTGGGCCAGGTAGCGGGCCAGCGGCCCCGTCACAGTTGGAGATGGCGGCAGGCCTGGTATTGGAGTGATGGCGGTCGGTTGGGGTGCGGGCACGGTCACGCGGGGATGCTCCTTTTCGAGGTCGTCACAGGTCGGGGGTGTCGTCGAGGGTTTGCTCGATACCCGTCCGAGCGAGAAGGTCCTCATCGGCGCTGGCGAGGGCGGTGAACGCCACCCGGTCGACCCCGGCCGCGAGGAGGCCCTGGCCGCGTGCCGCGCCGAGCAGGTAGGCCCGCTCGCCAGCCGACAGGCCGAACGCTTCGGCCAGGGTGTCGATGGATTGGGGCGCTTGGCGGAGCAGGATCTGGGTGGCGGCATTGGCGACGACGGCCTGGCCGAGCGGGCTGCCGAGGAGGTCGCCGGCGTCTTGAGTGACCACGGTCAGGCCGGCCCAGTGCTTGCGGGCCGACTTGGCCATGCGGAAGAGGAACTCGGCGCCGGACGGCTCGGACATGAGCAGCCACGCCTCGTCGACGATCACCAACCGTTTCTTCCGGTTGGCTGGGTCGCTGACCCGCCGCCAGATCGAGTCCAAGGTGAGCAGGGTGCCGACCGCTTTGAGCTCGCTGGGGAGGTCGCGGAGGCTGAAGACGACGAGGTGGCCATGTGGCTGCGTGGTGGTCGGCCCGTCGAACAGGCCGCGGTGGGTGCCGGTGGTGAAGGGGGCCAGCCGGGCGGCGAGCGTCCGGGCGGCGGGGTCGTCGTCGGCGTCGAGCGCGGCGGCCAGGTCGCGGAGCAGGGGCGCCGGACGGGCGTGGCTGCGCACATCGGCGGTGATCCCGACCGACTCATAGGCGGCGACGATCCCCCGATCGAGCGCGGCGGTGGCGGCCGGGTCGGGCTTGGCGCCGAGCAGCACCGCGATCAGCGTGTGCACGAACAACGCCCGGCGGACCATCGCATCAGGAGCAGCGGCGTCGGGGCCCGGGGCGAGGTCGAAGGGGTTGACCCGCACCCCGGGGGCGCCGAGGTGCACGTAGGCACCCCCGACGGTCTCGGCCAGGCGGCGGTACTCGTCCTCGGGGTCGACCACCGCAATCTCGATCCCCGCGTAGAGCGACCGCAGCGCTTCGAGCTTGGCCAGGTAGGACTTCCCCGCCCCGGAGCGGGCGAGGATGACCGAGTTGTGGTTGTCCTGGGCGAAGCGGTCCCACAGCACCAGACCGGACCCGTTGGTGGTGGTGCCGTAGAGGACGCCGGAGGTGGCCGACAGCTCGGCCGACGCGAACGGGAAGGCGGCGGCGAGGGCGTCGGTGTCGAAGCTGCGCCGCTGGGCGAGCGCGTCGACCCCGACCGGCAGGGTGGAGGTCCAGCCTTGCAGGGTGCGCCAGGTGGCCGGTTGGGCGTCGAGGAGCATCGAGGCGCAGAGGGACTTGACCCGGGCGCATTCGGCCTCGAGCGCCTTCTCGTCTCTGGCGTGGACGGTGAGGTAGAGCCCGACCCGGAACAGCTTCTGCTCCCCGCGGGCCAGGCCGTCGGCGAGGTCCCGGGCGTCCTCCGCGGCGACCTCCACGTCGGGGTCGGCGAGGCGGCCCTTGGCGGCGTCGGCCCGGCGTCCCGATTCGAGGCGGGCCAGCTGGCGGCGGAGGCGTTCGGCGGCGATGGTGGCCGGGACCGGCGCGACGTGGACGGCGACGTCGAGGCGACCGGGGTGGGCGGTGAGCGGCTCCAGCCAGCCCCGGGCCACCTCGCGGGGGTAGCCGGTGACGGCGAAGCTGGCGCACCAGCCGTCCCCGACCCGCAGCGCCCGGGGGCGGACCTCGATGGCGTCGGGGCCGAACGGCGACGCCGGCCGGGTGGCCGGCCAGGTGGACGGTCGGGGGATGCGTGACAGCAGGCCGGTCACGGGTTCACACGTTTCACGGGTGCGGTTCCTTTCGGGCGGCGGGCAAGGGTGACGGGTTGCTCAGCGCCAGAGAGACCGGTGCCAGAGAGACCAGCGCCATAGAGGGCGCTCCCGCCGAGTCCGACGGGTCGCAGCTCGCCGGCCGGGTCGAGGGCACTGGCCAGGCACGTCGCCGCGGCGGGGCCGTCGAGGGCGGCGAGGGT